>CAJCIN010000173.1 GCA_903970385.1 Rhodospirillales bacterium
GCTGGTTTGCGGCGCGAACCGTTCGGGCCGGAGTACCCGCCTATGTCTACCGCTTCGATTACATCGCGAGTATCCTCGCGTCGCAGCGGAGCGCCGCGACGCACGGCTCGGAGGTCCCGTTCGTTTTCAATACGTTTCCCACGCTCTGGTTCTCCGCTGCGGATCGCGCCGTCGAAGAATCGTTGCACGGCTGTTGGGTCGCCTTCGCACGCACGGGCACGCCGCTCTGTCCGGCCCTCGCAACATGGCCCCAATACGATCCGCGAAACGCCCGCGAGATGATCTTCGACGCGCACCCGTCCGTCCGAGACCCGGGCGACGGCCGCGTGCTCGACGTTTTACAGAAGGATCTCCTTGAGCGGCCTTCGACAAGCTCAGGGTGACAACGTGATACCGTGCGACTCCCTCGCGACTCCCGCAGGCGAAAAGCTCAGCTTCCGATCTGCGGGAATACGAGTTGGGCGGTTGAGATTGCGGTCAGGACGCTGACGATGACGACCGTCGTCCAGGCGATCACGTTGAAGGCTAGGCCGTTGGTCCAGGTGCCCATCAGCCGCTTGTTGTTGATGAGGAGCAGCATCAGCACGAGCACGACGGGAAGCAGCACGCCGTTGAGGACCTGCGAGTAGAAGATGATCCCGAGGAGCGGCGCGTTCGGGATGATCACGACGCCCGCGCCGATGACGATGAACGACAGATAGAGCCCATAGAAGACCTTCGCATCGCCGAGGCGCCGGTCGATGCCCCGTTCGAAGCCGAACGCCTCGCACACGTAGTACGCCGTCGAGAGCGGCAGGATGGACGCGGTAAAGAGCGCCGCGTTGAGCAAACCGATCGCGAAGAGCAGGGCGGCGAAACGCCCCGCAAGCGGCTGCAACGCGACGGCCACGTCGCTCACGTCGTTCACCTGAATCTGATGCGCGGCGGGCAGCGAGAGATTGTGCATAAAGATCGTGGCCGCGCACGCGACCACGATAAAAAAGGCGATGACGTCCGTGACGAGCGCGCCCGAAATGACGTCGATTCGCGACGCCCCGTACTGGCTCTCACGCACGCCCTTCTCCACGATCGCCGCTTGGATGTAGAACTGCATCCAAGGCGAAATCGTGGTCCCGATGATCGCGATGATCATCAGCACGTACGCCTTCGACGAGGCAAAGTGCGGGAAGATCATCTGGTGCGCGACGTCCTTCCAATCCGGATGGACGATGACGGCACTGACGACGTACGATAAATAGACGGTGCAGAGAACGAAGAAGATGCGTTCGACGACGTCCCGGTTCGCTCGGGTCACGACGAAAAAGACTAGCATCGCACAAGCGATCACAAGCACGGTCTTGCACAGGCCCGCGTTCGCGATCCCGACGAATCCGCCGAAGATCGGCGCGACCGATGCGATGCCGGCAAACTCGGTCGCCGTATTTCCGAGGTCGCAGATCACGAAGAGCAGGAGCACCCAGAAGGTGACTTTGACGCCGAAGTTCTCGCGGATGAGGTCGGCCAATCCCTTGCCCGTCACCACACCCATGCGCGCGCACATCTCTTGCGTCACCACGAGCGCGAGCGTCACCGGGATCAGCAGCCAAAGCAACGAGTAGCCGAACTGCGCGCCGGCCTGCGAGTAGGTCAGGACCCCGCCGACGTCGTTGTCGGCGTTCGCCGTGATGATCCCCGGTCCGACGACCGAGAGAAACATCAGCAAACTACGCCACCGAAACGGCCGCGCCGCCGCGGCTACGGCGTCACCCTGAGTCTTCCGGCCGTCACCCTGTGGAAGGGCACCCTGAGCCTCTCGCATTGTCACCCCGAGCCTGTCGAAGGGCGCCTGCCGTGATGCCGCACGAAGCGCGGCAGCGAATTTGCGATCTTCTCGGGGATGATCGCGTCGATCGCGTCGTCGACGGTCACGATGCCGAGCATGCGGCCGTCGTCGTCGAGGACGGGCACGGCGAGGAGATCGTAGCGCGCGATCGTGGAGGCGACGTCTTCGGCGCTCGTGTCCGCCGCGACGCTCACGAGATCGGAATCCATCAACTTGTGAATGAATGCCGTCGGCAGCGAGAGCAGTAGCGTGCGCAGCGAGATCGTGCCGAGCAGCTTGCGGTGGTCGTCCGTGACGTAGAGATAGTAGATGAATTCCGATTCCGGCGCGAGCTCGCGGATCTTCGCGATCGTGGCGGCCGTCGTCCGATGCGGATAGATCCACACGTAGTCCGTCGTCATCAGGCCGCCCGCGCTGTCGGGCTCGTACTCGACGAGTTCCTCGAGTTCGTCCGCGTAGGCGCGGTCCTCGATCTTTGCGAGTAGCGCCGCGCGCTGGACTTCGTCGAGCTCGCCGAGAAGGTCGGCTGCGTCGTCCGCGTCCATCTCCTCGATGATGTCTGCGGCGCGTTCCTCGCCGAGATCGGCGATGATCGACTGCTGGACGTCCGCTTCCAAATGTTCGAATGCGTCGGCCGCCGTCTCGTCGTCGAGCGAGCCGACCACCCGGGCCGCATCCTTCGCCGAGAGATCGCTTATGATCTCGGCGAGTTCCGAGGGATGCAGGCGCGACAGGCGCGATTCTGAGACCGAAAGTCGCACCTGGCTCGGATTCAATTCCGAGATCGGCGCCACGTTGTCCCAGGCGATCAGCATGCGCGGCACGCGGTCGAGCAACGCCGGTGCGATGCGACGGGCGCCGAGGCGGCGCAGGAGTCCCGCGACGCCGATCTCCGCGGCGACGACGCGCAACGTGCCGCCCGTGTTCGCGATCTCGATGTCGTTGATGCGCACGACCTTGCGCCCGTCCACGTCGACGATCTGCTTGTCGAAGAGATCCTTGACGAGAAAGAGGGCGCGATCGTCCGGCAGCGGCCGCTCCGTGGGCGGGATCCGCAACACGATCGTTCCGGCGCGGTCCACGTCGACTACGTCGTGGATCGGACTCTGCATCTCGCCGCCGCGCGTACTCATCACGATGCCGTCGATCCGCGGAAACGTATCGTCGGGCTTGCCGACGTAGACGTCGACCACCTTGCCGACCGCGATGTCGCCGGGCCCGTCGAGGACCGCTTGGCGTCCGATCAACTCGGAAAGGTAGCCGTCCCGAAACGCCATGCCGGTCCCCCCTTTCCGCAAATTACTTCGTACGCAAACAAAAAACCGGACGCTGTCGCGACCGGCATGAAGCACACGGCTCGTCGAGCCTTGCGCCACATCTCCGTCGCTTCGAGCTTTGGCACTGCGCACCGTAGACGTTGCCGTCAGCCGCTTTGAGCGCCGCCTTGAGTCGGCGGAGCCTGTTCTACCCAATTGGCGTCTTTCGACGTTTCTGGGCAGCGGCATATGTGTCTCGCAGACGCCTCGCCTATCGAGATGTCCTTGATCCCGAGTATACGGGGGGTGCTTCAACGGGGTCAAGCCGCGAGCGGCTACCAAACGTCCTTTCGCCGGCCGAACGGAACCAGGACCACGGCGGCGAGAACGCACAGAAACGCGAGACCGTAGACGCGCGTCGACTGATGGTGCTCCTCGTCGTAGGCCGCGCGACGCGGGTCGTCCCTCGGCACGGAGTCGATCGCACCGGGAATCTGCGCTGCCGTCGCCTCCATGCGCGGGATGATCGCCTGCGTCTCGTAGGCCGATGCGACGAGCCCGACGGCCACGAGTGCGATGCGGCCGAGCGCGAGCTTACGCGCTTCCGGCTGCACGGCGCGGACGAGCGAGGCGACGATCGCGATCGCGCCGCAGACGCTTCCGAACGACGAGAGGCCGCGGATGAATGCGCCGATCAGCGTCGCGAACGTGCCCATCTCCGGCACGATGCGGATCGCGATCGGGGCGAAGACGAAGGCGAAGCCCGCCATCGCTCCGGCCCAGAGCGCGAGGACCGCGGCTTCGACCGCGGTAACGATTCGTTCGAACATGCTCGCGTCTTATCGCTTTGGAGGCCTGTGGACCCGCTACACCTGGCAATCGAAACCGCGCGCGAAGCGGGCGCGCTCCTCCTCGAGCGCGTGGACGGTCCGCTCGAGACGCGACAAAAAGGCGCGCGCGGCGATCTCGTGACGATCGCGGACCGAGCGAGCGAAACGCTGATCGTCGAGCGCCTGCTCGCGGGTTTTCCCGATAGCGCGATCCTCGGCGAAGAAGGCGGCACGCACGCGGGCACGAGCGGCGAGCGCTGGATCGTCGATCCGCTCGACGGCACCACGAACTACGCGCACGGATATCCGATGTACTGCGTCTCCATCGCCTACGAGCGCGCGGGCGAGGTGCTCGCGGGCGTGATCTACGCGCCGCGACTCGGCGAATTGTTCGCGGCGGCCAAAGGGCGCGGTGCGACGCGCAACGGCGCGCCGATTCGGGTGTCGGCCGCGGGCACGCTCGACGACGCGCTCGTGTGCACCGGCTTCGTTCCCGCGCGCTACGAACGCAACGGCGCAAATTTCGCGCGGCTCTCGCATCTGGCGCAAGCGGTGCGGCGCGACGGTTCGGCCGCACTCGACGCCGCGTTCGTGGCGTGCGGCACGTTCGATGCCTTCTGGGAATTCGATCTCAAGGCGTGGGACGTGGCCGCGGGCGGGCTGATCGTACGCGAGGCCGGCGGCACGGTTACGGCGATCGACGGCTCCGCCTACGCGGTCGAGGGCGGCTCGTTCCTCGCGACCAACGGCGCAATCCACGCCGCGATGCGCGATGCGCTGAACCGGGACGACTAGCTAGTCCAGCCTGGGCTGCAAAAACAGAGGTCTTCGAGTTTGTCACCCTGAGCCTCTCGCTAGACGCCGAGGCGCGCTTCGGCGAGATCGATCTCGTACGTGAGGTCGCGATAGGCGCGGTCCGTGATTTCGCCGCTGTGCCGCATCTTCGAGAGCGCGGCGCGTTCGACGCCGTAGAGTTCGCGCCGCAGCGCGAGGTCGCGCTCGTGCGCTGCGACGCCGTCAAGTCCCGCACCGGCATCGCGGCCGAAGTGATCGATGCGCTGGTCGAGTTCCGCGATCAGCCGTCCCGCGATCGTCCACTCTTCGACGCTTTCGAAATCCGCTTCGAGTTCGCGCAGACGTTCGCGCGC
This sequence comes from Rhodospirillales bacterium, assembly GCA_903970385.1. Lineage (GTDB taxonomy): Bacteria > Vulcanimicrobiota > Vulcanimicrobiia > Vulcanimicrobiales > Vulcanimicrobiaceae > Palsa-1515. The sequence continues at coordinate 5,057 of CAJCIN010000173.1, forward strand.
GGCCACGGCCGCACCGACACGTCCCCGCGCGATATCCGTTCCGTCGTCCTGGTCTTCGACGACGTCGAGTTTACGCATGATGAATGGCAGCGTCAGTCCCTGCCCGACGAGCGTCACGACGATGGTGACGAATGCGAGAAACAGGATCAGGTCCCGGCCGGGAAAAGGCGTGCCGTCGCGCGTTGCGGCCGGAAGTGCGAGGGCGGCCGCGAGTGTGACGATGCCGCGCATCCCGGCCCACGACATCACGACCATCCCGCGCCACGTGAGACGCGCTTCGCGGAAACCCCGAAGGCGTCCGAGCGTTCGGCGTATGAAGACGGAACCGAAAATCCAGACGAAGCGCGATGCGATCACGATGCCGGAGGTGATCGCGCCGTAGGTTGCGAGCGTCGCGGGCCGGTACGCCGAGAGGCCGGCCACGAGCGAGGGCAGCTGCAATCCGATCGCGAGAAACGCGACGCCGTTGAGGGCGAAGACCGCGACGCCCCACGCGCCGCCGGCCGTGACGCGCATCTCGCCGTCGAACAGGTCGGCGCTCCGGCGGCTCAGCGACATCCCCGCGGCGACGGCGGCGAGGACGCCCGACACATGGGCCGCTTCGGCCGGCAGGTACGCCAGGAAAGGCGTCGCGAGCGACACGATCGTCGCGGTCACGTCGTCGACGAGACCTCTGCGCCGGAGCGCGATTTGAATGCGCCCGGCGACCTCCGCGATCGCGAGTCCGATCGCGATGCCTACGATGCTGACGTAAACGAGTTGCCACGCCGCGGTCGCGAGGGAGAACGTGCCCGTCACGACGGCGGCCACCGCGAAGCGGTAGATCACGAGCGCGGTCGCGTCGTTGACGAGACTCTCGCCGCTCAAGATCGTCGCGATTGCGAGCGGGAAGGGAACGCTCTCACCGATGGCCTCCGTCGCGATCGCGTCGGGCGGCGATAAGATCGCGCCGAGCACGAACGCCGCTGCGAGCGGCAAGCCGATGAAGGCGTGCGCGAAATAGGCGACGGTGATCGTCGTGAAGATGACGAGCCCGAACGCGAGTAAGAGGATCGGCTCGAGAAAGCGTTTGAAGTTGCGCACGTCCGTCGTCCAGCCGCCCGCGAAGAGCAGCGGCGGCAGCATGACGAGGAACACGAAGTCGGGCGGCAGCTGGACCCGCGGCAGCCCCGGCACGACCGCGACGAGCGCTCCGCCGAGCACCATCACGATGGGATAGGGCGTGCGCGCAACCCGCGCGAGGACACCGAAAATCGCGATCGCGAGGAGCGCCCAGAAGACGATCGTCGGGCTCATCATCGGACGGTATTCGTCCGGAGGGGGCCGAATGCCGCCGGATGGATCGCCCGCACGACGAGACGCATCTGCACGAGCACGAACATGCCGATGGGACGCACCACGCCCACGAGCACGAGCACGGCGACCACGATCACGATCACGAGCATCACGAACACGACGGCAAGGTGCACAGTCACGACGGCGACCCGGAGCGCGCGCACGATTGATGGCGCGCGTCAAGGGGTCCGGAACGATGGGGCCGACGCGCTCGATGCGCTTGCCGCAGGCGCTCGATCGATGGTTCGACGAACGTTTGGAGCGGCATCCGGAGCGCTCGTCGAGCGAACTCCTTGTATCGCTCGTGCACGGCGGGCTACGCTTGCGCGAGGGCTACATGGCGATCCATCGGCGCGTCCTCGAGCATTACGTCGCGACGGGCCAAAAGGACGTGTATTTCGCATACGTCCGTTGCCTGCTCGACACGTTCGGGCCGGAGTACGTGGCGCATCTCGAGCGTTGGCTCGAAGCGGACGGCATCACGAAAGCGTTTTCATCGTAAACAAAAGGGCCGCGCCGCAATCCGCAGGATTACGTATGCGTTGCCGTTGTGACGACGGCCGCACGAACGCCGCTCCAATCGAAGACGTCGACCTCGATCGTGTCGCCGTAGCGCACGTCGCCGCGTCCGGGAGCCACGACGGCGAAAGCGCTTGCATCGACGGACGTGCGCGTGAGCGCCGAACATTGATTGTTCAGCGGCGTCGCTTCGAGTCGCCCGCCCGCGTCGACGTGCAACGCGACGAACGCGAAGTAGGTGCGCTCGCCCTTCGCGTGCAGTTCCCCGCGCAGGCGCGCGGCGACACGTGGCAGACGCGTGCGGCGCCGGCCGGCAAGCGCGTGGACGGCCGGCCGCACCAGTTCGTGGAGGGCGACGGACGCCGCCGCCGGGTTGCCCGAGAGGGCCGCGATGCGCGCGTCGCCGAGGCGCGCGAAGGCCGTCGGCCGCGCCGGGCGCATCGCGACGGTCCGGAACGCGAACGCGGCGTGGAGTTCGTCGAGCACCGGTTTGACGAAGTCGCGTTCGCCGACGGACGCGCCACCCGTCGTGACCACCAGGTCCGCTACGCCGGCGGCAGCGAGTAGCGCTTCGCGCAGCAACGCGCGATCGTCGCGGACGTGGACGACCTGCCCGACGTCCGCACCGAACGATGCGAGCCCGGCGGCGATCGACGTGGCGTTGCTGTTGCGGATCTCGCCGTAGGCGGGCGACGCGTCGACCGGCACGATCTCGTCGCCCGACGTCACGATCGCGACGCGCGGCCGGCGCACGACCTCGAGCGTGGCGTGCCCCGCGGCCGCGAGCAGTCCGAGCACGGCCGCACTTAGGACGTCGCCCGCGCGCGCGAGCACGTCGCCGCGGCGCGCGTCCTCGCCGGGCGGAAAGACGTGCGCTCCAGCAGTGACGCTGCGCGCGCAGACGATCGCGCCGTCGCGTAGGACGACATCTTCGAACGGAACCACGGCGTCCGCGCCCGCCGGAATCGGCGCCCCCGTCGCGACGGGGGTCGCGGTTCCGGCTTCGTGGCGGCGCTCGGGCCCGCGCTCTGCATACGCGCGCGCGCGCACCACGAACGTGCGCGGTGCGGTTCGCGTCTCCGCGGCGAGTACGGCGTAACCGTCCATCGCGGAGCGCGCGAACGGGACGAGGTCGTCGTCCGCGATCAACGACCGCGCGACGATTCGTCCGGCCGCCGCGCCGAGGGCGACCGTCTCGGACGCGAGCGGCTCGCAGGCGTCGAGGATCGCGCGTACCGCATCTTCGAACGCGAGCGCTTCCATTCGCGTTCGGCTCACACGGTCGCTCGGACGCGCACGCGTTCCGCATGCGCGTAAACGTTGAAACGCGGCCCGCGTAAGAAGCCGATCAGCGTAACGCCGAAGCTCCGGGCGAGGTCGACGGCGAGGCTGCTCGGCGCCGAAACGGCGCAGACGATCGGGACGCGCGCGGCCACCGCCTTCTGCACGATCTCGTAACTGGATCGGCCGCTCACGAGCACGATCGCGCGATCGAGCGGCAGGCGCCGTTCGAGGAGCGCCCAGCCGACGAGCTTGTCGAGGGCGTTGTGGCGGCCGACGTCCTCGCGTAACGCGATGAGCTCGCCCGCGGGGTCGAAGAGCGCGGCGGCATGCAGGCCGCCCGTCTGCGCGAACACGTTCTGGGCCGCGCGCAAACGTTCGGGTAGCGCGACGATCGTTTCCGCGTCGACGCGCAGGCCGCCGTCGACGG
>CAJCIN010000174.1 GCA_903970385.1 Rhodospirillales bacterium
CGCGCTCGGCGTGACGCGCGTGCTCGAAGCGATCCGTCAGGTCAATCCGCGCATCCGCTTCTATCAAGCGTCGAGTTCCGAGATGTTCGGCAAGGTCGTCGAAACGCCGCAGACGGAGTCCACGCCGTTCTACCCGCGCAGCCCGTACGGCGTCGCGAAAGTCTACGGTCACTGGATCACGATCAACTATCGCGAGTCGTACAACATGTTCGCGGTGAGCGGCATCCTCTTCAACCACGAGAGCGAACGCCGCGGCAAGGAGTTCGTCACGCGCAAGATCTCCGACGGCGTCGCGCGCATCAAGTACGGGCTCGCGAAAGACCTTCGGCTCGGCAACCTCGACGCGCGGCGCGACTGGGGTTTTGCGGGCGATTACGTTCGCGCGATGTGGACGATGCTCGCGCAAGACGAGCCCGACGACTACGTGATCGCGACCGGTCGCACGCATACCGTTCGCGAGTTCTGCCGCGTCGCATTCGCTGCGGCGGAACTCGACTACGAGCAGTACGTCGTCGAAGATCAGCGCTTCATGCGCCCGGCGGAAGTCGATCTCTTGATCGGCGATCCGAGCAAGGCGAAACGCGTGCTCGGTTGGGAGCCGCAGACGTCGTTCGAAGACCTCGTCGATCGCATGGTGCGCCACGATCTGGATCGGCTGCGACCGCTAGCGCGCGTCTGATCGTGCGGGCGCTCGTCACCGGCGGCAACGGATTCGTCGGCCGTCACCTCTGCGCGGAGTTGCGGGCGCGCGGCTGCGAGACGCTCGTCGCGGGCCGGTCGAGCGACGCTCCGGGCGCGGTCGATGTCGAACTCGATCTCGCCGACGATGCGAACGTCCGCCGCGTCGTCGCCGCGGCACGGGCGGACGTCGTGTTCCATCTCGCCGCGCAAGCATTCGTGCCGCGTTCGAACGAGGATCCGCTCGGGACGTTCGACACGAACGTCATGGGGACGGCGCGACTCGTCGAAGCGCTGCGGGCCGCCCATCCGGGCGCACCGGCACGGCTCGTCTTCGTGAGTTCCGGCGAAGTGTACGGCGCGCATCCGGCGAGCGATCTGCCGCTGCGCGAAGACGCGTTCACGGCACCTTCGAATCCGTACGCCGCGAGCAAACTCGCGGGCGAAGCGATCGTCCTCGCGGCGACCCGCGCGAAAGCCGTCGCGGCCGTCGTCACGCGCGCGTTCAATCAGATCGGCCCGGGGCAGAGCGCGCCGTTCGTCGTGCCGTCGTTCGCCGCGCGGCTCGCGCGCATCGCCGCGGGCGGCGATCCGGTGCTGACGGTCGGGAACCTCGAGCCGAAGCGCGATTTCCTCGACGTGCGCGACGTCGTGCGCGCGTACGCCGATCTCGGCGAGCGCGGCGTCGCGGGCGAGGTGTACAACGTGTGCAGCGGCTCGCCCGTCGCGATCGTCGACATCCTGCGCAAGCTCGTGACGATCGCGCACGTCGGCGTCGAGATCCGCGAAGATCCCGCCCTCGTGCGCGCGGTCGACGTGCCGATCGTCTACGGTGACAACGCGAAGTTGCGTGCCGCGACGGGTTGGACTCCGGCCTACGGGCTCGCGCAGAGTTTGCGCGACGTCTTCGACGAAGCCGCGCGTAACGTCGAGGCGCGTGCGTGAACGCCGCCTATTTCGAGATGATCGGCGGCGCGAGCGGCAACATGTTGCTCGGCTCGCTCATCGATGCGGGCGCCGACGTCGACCGCCTCCTCGAGGCGTTGCGCACAATTCCGGTCGACGGCTGGTCCTTCGAATCGCGGCGCGTCGTCAAACGCGGGATCGCGGCGACGTATTTCGACTTCATCGTTCCGGGTGAAGATCACCACGCGCACGAGCACGCCGCCTCGCACGGGCACGGGCGGCATCTCGCCGAGGTGCTCGACATCGTCGGGCGCAGCGGCCTCTCGCCGGAACAGCGCGCGCGCGCGACCGCGATCTACGTGCGGCTCGCGGACGCCGAGGCGAAGGTGCACGGCACCACGGCCGACCGCATCCATTTTCACGAGGTCGGCGCGGTCGACGCGATTCTCGACGTCGCCGGCGCGTGCGTCGCGCTCGATCTCCTCGAGGTGGACAGCGTGTGGTGCTCGGCGTTTCCGATCGGGCGCGGATCGATCGACATGCAGCACGGCCGCTATCCGAACCCGCCGCCGGCCACGGCCGAACTGCTGCGCGGCGCGCCGACGTACGACGCGGACGTCGCGGGCGAGATGGTCACGACGACGGGCGCGGCCATCCTCGCGGAGCTCGTCGCGGCGCCCGGCGTGCGTCCCGCGATGACCGCCGGCACGATCGGGTACGGCGCCGGCCGCTCCGACTTCGACGTGCCGAACGTGTTGCGCGCGTCGATCGGCGCGCTCGCGCCGTCGACGCCCGTGACGGACGGCTTGGTGCTCGACGAGGTGTGCGTGCTCGAGGCGAACGTCGACGACATGTCGCCGCAACGCTTCGAACTCGCGCTCGAACGCACGCTCGCGGCGGGAGCGTTCGACGTGTGGCTCGCGCCCGTCACGATGAAGAAGTCGCGCCCCGCGATCCTCTTCGGCGCCATCGCGCCCGTCGCGTGCGAAGCGGCGGTCGCCCGCGCGATGCTCGCGGAGACGTCGACGCTCGGCGTCCGCGTGCGCCGCGAACGCCGCTACACGTTGCCGCGCGAAACGGTCGCGATCGCTACGCCGTTCGGCGACGTGCGCGTGAAGACGGCGACCATCGACGGAGTGCGGCGGCGAACGCTCGAATACGACGACGTCGTTCGCATCGCGCGCGAACGGGGGCGTCCGTTCGCCGACATCGCGCGGCGCATCGAGGAGACGTTGACCGATGGCGAGTGATCCCGTACGTTCGTGGCGCGAGCCGTTCTTCAAGAATCGCGGCACGCTGCTCGCGCTGCCCGCCGTGTCGCTCGCGCTGTTCGGCCGGCCGACGCCGGGATCGATCGCGCTCGGCGTTCCGATCGCGCTCGCCGGCGAGGCGTTGCGTTGCTGGGCGGTCGGTTATTCGGGCGTCACGACGCGTGCGGATACGGTGACCGCGCCGAAGCTCGTCACCGCCGGCCCGTACGGCTACGTGCGCAACCCGCTGTACGTCGGCAATTTTCTCACGGCGCTCGGCTTCACGGTCGCGTTCACGGGCGGTCGTTCCGCCGCGGCGCGGACCGCGTTCGCCGTCGCCGGGCTCGGCACGATGCTCGGCGTCTACGCGGCGATCGTGCCGCTCGAAGAGGCGTATCTGCGCACGACGTTCGGCGACGCCTTCGACGCGTACGTGGCGAGCGTGCCGCGCGTCGTGCCGCTCCGCACGCCCGCGCGACCGCAACACGGCTCGTACGATGCGAGCGTCATCGCGAAGGCCGAGAGCCGCACGTTCGTCACGTTCGGCGCGATGTTGCTCGCGCTCGCGTTCAAGGCGATCTCCGCGCGGAACGCGTGAGCGCCGACGAGGCGGCGACCGGACATCACGCGCATGCGAGCCACGGCGCGCCGCTCGCCGTCGCCCTCTGCCTGACGTTTCTCGTCGCGGCCCTCGAACTCGTGGGCGGCTTCGTCGCGCACAGCCTCGCGTTGCTTTCCGACTCCGCGCACGTCTTCATGGACGTGCTCGCGCTCGCGATCTCGGTGTTCGCCGCGTGGCAGGCGCAGCGGCCCGCGAACGACCGGCGCAGTTACGGCTACGCGCGCTTCGAGATCCTCGCGGCGCTCGCGAACGGCGTGCTGCTCTTCGGCGTGACGGTCGCGATCGCGATCGAAGCGGTGCACCGCTTCGGTGCCGTCGCGTCGCCGGCGGGTGCGCCGATGGCGATCTTCGCCGGCATCGGGCTCGCGGTCAACGTCGGGATCGGCATCTCGCTCGCGCGCTCGGCGCACGGCGACATGAACGTGCGAGCCGCGCTCTTTCACGTGGCGGGCGACGCGATCGGAGCGCTCGCGGTCGCGATCGGAGGCATCGCGGTGCTCGCCACGCACGCGTCGTGGATCGACCCGGCGGTCTCGCTCGGCGTCGCCGCGCTCATCGTGGCGGGCGTCGTCCGCATCGTGCGGGAGTCCGCGGACGTGCTCTTGCAGAGCGCCCCCGCGCACGCGGCGATCCCGGTCGTGCGGCAACGGATGCTCGGCATCGCCGGAGTCGTCGGCATCCACGACCTGCACGTGTGGACGCTCGGCAGCAACGATCACGTGCTCTCGGCGCACGTCCTGCTCGAGGACAAACGGATCAGCGAAGCCTCCGCCGTCCTCCGCGCGCTCGAGTCGACGCTGCGGCACGAGTTCGACATCGACCACGTGACGCTGCAATTCGAGTGTACCTCGTGCTCGGCGGACGACGCCGTGGTCGTCGCCGAGATCGGAACGGGAAGGCCGCCGGGCACCTGAGCCGGGACGCGGGGCCGTAGCCGCCCTGTGGCAAAATACACGTAATGCAGCAGTCCAAGACCGTCGTCCTCAGCACCGCCCGCACGCCGTTCGGCAAGCTCGGCGGAGCGCTCGCCTCGCTCTCCGCGACGACCCTCGGCGGAGAGGCGATCCGTGCCGCCGTCGAGCGCGCGAAGCTGGATCCGGCCGAGATCGAGCACGTGATCATGGGCAACGTGATCCAGGCCGCGGTCGGCCAGGCGCCGGCGCGGCAGGCCCTGTTCAAGGCGGGGCTCTCCAAGACGACGACGTTCGAGACCATCAACAAGGTGTGCGCGTCCGGCCTGATCTCGGTCGTGCACGCCATGCGGCTGATCAACGCGGACGCGAAGAACGTCGCGGTCGCGGGCGGCATGGAATCGATGTCCGGTGCGCCCTACGCGTCGCCCGGCGTCCGTTTCGGCTATCGTTTCGGCGACGGTGCGCTGCTCGACCTGATGAACTACGACGCGTTGCTCGACCCGTTTTCCGGCTGGACGATGGCGCAGGCGCAGACGCGCGTGAACGCCGATCTCGGCATCACGCGCGCGGTGCAAGACGAGTTCGCGGCGCTCTCGCATCAGCGCGCCGCGAAGGCGACGGCCGACGGTCTCCTCGGTGAGGAGATCGTGGCGCTCAGAGTCGCGACGAAGGCCAAGGGGAAGCTCGTGCTCGACGCATTGCCGGAGCCCGCACGTGCCCGCGTGCCGATCCACGCCGGTGCCGGCGGAGCGGCCGACAAACTCTTCCACGCGCCGCCCGAGAACATGCAGGCGCAACACGCGCGCTACAACTCGTACGTCACGGGCGACGTTCCGTTCACGCTCGTCGACAAAGACGAGCCGATCCGGACGGATACGACGGTCGAGGGTCTCGCGAAGCTGCCGCCGCTCGAGAAGGACGGCACCGTGACCGCCGGCAATGCGCCGGGCGTCAACGACGGTGCCGCGGCGCTCGTGCTCGCGAGTGAAGAGTACGCGCGCAGCCACGGCTACGAGGCGCTCGCGACGATCGTCGATCACGCGGACGCGTCGTGGGATCCGGCGTATCTCGCGCTCACGCCGGCGATGGCATCGCAGCTCGTGCTCGAGAAGAACGGCCTCAAACCGTCCGACATCGCGGTCTGGGAAGTGAACGAAGCGTTCGCCGCCGTCGCGTGGAGCACGGCGAATCTCCTCGGCGTCGACCCGCGCGCGCTCAACGCGCTCGGCGGCGCCGTCGCGCTCGGCCATCCCGTCGGCGCGTCGGGCGCGCGCATCGTCGGCTCCGTGATCCGGCAGCTGCAGCGTAAGGGCGGCGGTTACGGTATCGCCGCGATCTGCAGCGGCGGCGGCCAGGGCGACGCGATCCTGATCAAGGTCTGACCGGTGATCGAGACGTCCGCGCGCGCGTTCGACGTGACGCCGGAACAACGCGCGGTCGGCGACCTCGCACGCGAGATCGCTCTGCGCGAGATCGCGCCGAACGTCGCGGCGTGGGATCGCGGTCACGTGTTCCCGCGCGCGCTCTACACGACGCTCGGCGATGCCGGCATCATGGGCATCATCGTGCCGGAAAAGTACGGCGGCGCGGGCGCGGACTACGTGTCCTACGCGCTCGCGATCGAAGAACTCGCGCGCGTCGATGCGGGAACGGCGGTCACGCTCTCCGTGCACGCGATGATCGGCTCGGCGATCCTGCGGCTCGGCAACGACGAGCAGAAGTCGCACTATCTGCCCGAGCTCGCCGGCGGCGACGTGATCGCGGGCTTCGCGCTCACCGAACCGGGCGCCGGCTCGGACGCCGGATCGCTCATCAGCACCGCGCGTCGCGACGGCGATTCGTACGTGCTGAACGGTCGCAAACAGTGGTGCACGAACGGCAGCTACGCGGGCGTCACGATGGGCATGTTCCGCACGGGCGGCCCCGGCCCGAAGGGCGTCTCCGCATTTCTGATCGACAACGCGACGCCGGGAATCGTCGTCGAAAAGGTGACCGAGAAGCTCGGCATCCACACGAGCAACACGTGCGACATCGCGTTCGACGACGTGCGCGTGCCGGCGACGGCGTTGCTCGGCGACGAAGGCACGGGCTTCTCGATGGCGATGAGCGCGCTGACCGCGGGCCGGATCGGCATCGCCGCGCAGGCGACCGGCATCCTCGCGGCGTGCCTCGACGCATCGGTGAAGTTCGCAACGGAGCGCGAGCAGTTCGGCAAGCCGATCGCGGCGTTCGAAGGCGTGTCGTTCAAGATCGCACGCATGGCGACGGATCTCGATGCGGCGCGTCTTCTCGTCTATCGCGCGGCAGCGCTGTGCGATCGTGGCGAACCGTTCGCGATCGAGGCGAGCAAAGCGAAACTCTTCGCGTCGACGGCGGCGCGCACGCATGCCGCGGAAGCCGTGCAGATCCACGGCGGCTACGGGTACACGACCGAGTTTCCGGTCGAGCGTTACTATCGCGACGCGAAGATCACGGAGATCTACGAGGGCACGAGCGAGATCCAGCAGATCATCATCGGCCGCTCGCTCCTCGGACGTCTCGATTGAGCGCGAACCGATGATCAAGCGTTTCGCGTTCGCCGCGTACCCCGTGTCCGACGTTCCGGCGTCGACAGCATTTTATCGTGACGTCGTGGGGCTGACGCCGGGGCAGTCGTTCGGCGACACGTGGACTGAATTCGACGTCGGTGAGTCCGCCTTCGTGCTGACCAAAGGTGAGTCGGTCGGCGTCGCGGCCGGATCGCAGTTCAGCGCCGCGTTCGAGGTCGACGACGTCGCCGCTGCGAGAGCGCGTTTCCTCGAGCACGGAGTCGAGGTCACGGAGATCAACGATTCGCCCGTGTGCTGGAGCTGTTTCGTCACCGATCCCGACGGCAATCGCTTCGCGATCCACCAGCTCAAGTCGCACTAGGGTTTCGCTTCACGACACGAAAGCTCGTACCGTTTTGTCGTTTCCGAACGGAGATCGAGTCGTAGTCGTATGAAGTTGATGGAGTATCAGGGCAAGGAGCTGTTTCGGCGCGTCGGAATTCCGACGCCGCGCGGCGTCTTCGCCCACACGCCCGCCGAAGTGCAAGACTTCATCACGAAGAACCCCGGCTCGTGGGTCGTGAAGAGTCAGGTGATGATGGGCGGCCGCGGCAAGGCGGGCGGCATCAAATTCGCCCATTCCGCGCCCGAAGGTGCCGCGTTCGCGACGGAGTTGATCGGGAAGGTTCTCAAGAACGAGCAGAACCCCGACGGTGAGGAAGTGCGTTCGCTCCTCGTCGAGGAGATGGTGCAGATCGAGAGCGAGGCCTACGCCTCGATCACGATCGATCGCGCGACGAAGAAGCCGGTCGTCATCGTCAGCTCGCAGGGCGGCATGGACGTCGAGGAAGTCGCCGAGCACCACCCCGAGGCGATCAGCAAGTACTGGATCGATCCGGCGATCGGCTTCCAGCCGTTCGAGGCGCGCCAGCTCGCGTTCGCGGCGAAGCTTCCCGCGGGCTACCTCAAGGCGTTTCCGAAGGTCCTCGGCGGGCTCTACACGCTCTTCATGGAGTACGGCGCGAACCTCGTCGAGATCAATCCGCTCGTGCTCACGAAGTCGGGCGACGTGATCGCGAGCGACGCGAAGGTCGAGCTCGACGACAACGGCCTCTACAAGCATCCCGAGCTGAACGCGTGGCGGAACGACGGCCCGGCGGACGAAGATCAGGCGGCCGCGGTCGAGATCGGTCTCGGCATGTCGAACTATGCGAAGCTCGACGGCGACATCGGCGTGATCGCGAACGGCGCGGGGCTCGGCATGGGCACGATGGACGCGATCCGGATCGCGGGCGGCCAGGCCGCGAACTTCCTCGACATCGGCGGCGGCGCGCAAGCCGAGCTCGTGAAGAAGTCGTACAACCTCGTGACGGCCGACCCGAAGGTCAAGGCGATGTTCATCAACATCTTCGGCGGGATCACGCGCGGCGACCAAGTGGCGCTCGGCATCGTCGAGGCGCTCGAGGGCGACGACCTCCGCAAGGTCCCGCTCGTCGTCCGGTTGACCGGCACGAACGAGAAGGAAGGCCGCGAGATCCTTGCCGCCGCCGGCATGAACCCGGTCGAGACCATGGACGAAGGCGCCCGTCAGGCCGTCGCGTTCGCGAAATCTTCATAACCCGCACAAGAAAGATCGAACGTGGCCATCTATCTCGATAAGAATTCCAAGGTCATCGTCCAGGGCATCACCGGGCGCGAAGGCGTGTTCCACACCCAGCGGATGCTCGCGTACGGGACGAACGTCGTCGGCGGCGTGACGCCGGGCAAGGGCGGGACGACGATCGACTCGGGGCAGCCCGTCTTCAACACCGTGAAGGATGCCGTCGATGCCACGGGCGCGACGCACACGATCATCTTCGTGCCGCCGCCGTTCGCGGCCGACGCTTTATACGAAGCGTACGACGCCGGCATCGCGCTCGCGGTGTGCATCACCGAGGGCATCCCGGCGCACGACATGATGAAGGTCGTCGCGACGACCAAAGCCATGCAGATCATCGGCCCCAACTGTCCGGGCCTCGTGTCGCCGGGGAAGGCGCTCGTCGGGATCATGCCCGGCCACGTGTTCAAAGAAGGCCGCGTCGGCATGATCTCTCGTTCGGGCACGTTGACGTACGAGATCGTCGACGGGCTCACGAAGGCCGGCCTCGGCCAATCGACGTGCGTGGGCATCGGCGGGGATCCGATCATCGGCACGACGTTCGTCGACTGCCTGCGCGCGTTTGCGAACGATCCGGAGACCGACGCCGTGGTCGTGTGCGGCGAGATCGGCGG
>CAJCIN010000175.1 GCA_903970385.1 Rhodospirillales bacterium
TCGCGCGTGTGCCGGCCGTTGCGGCGATCTCGACCGCCGATCGGCGCGTGCTCGAAGCGTATCTCGACGCGATCGAACGCGAGCGATACGCGTCGGCCTTCGCGCTGCTCGCCGCGAAGGATCGCCGGTACTTCGGATCCGCGATCCACTTCGCGTCGGTCTTCACGGCCGACGCATTTTCGCTCGCCGGTTATCGGATCGTCGGCTCGCAGACGACCTCGCTCGGGACCGTCGCGCTCGTCGCGGAGCGGATCTCGTTCCGGGACGCCGCCCACGACGCTCGCGCGAACGCAGCGGCGAACGTTCCGTACGGCATCGTTCGGTCCGAGGGCGGCGCGGCGATCCACGACCCCGGCCATCCGTGGCGCGCGTCGCGCGCGGAGCACCTCGGCGCCGGCACGGGCGGCGTTCGCATCAGCGTACGCAAGGTCTCGTTCTTCACGGGCCGCGTCGAGATGGTGCTCACGTTCGAGAACGCGAGCGCCGCGGCCGTCACGATCTTGCCGTACGCGCTCAGCCGCCTGATCGACGACCGCGGCCGGTCGTATCGTCCGCTCGCCACGCGCTCGCGTGCGCTCACCGACGCGACCCTGTACGTGGGACTAAAGCTGCCGGCGGGCGCGCGCTCTACCGGATTCATCGCATTCGAAACCCCGGAGCGCTTCGAACCGGTATCGCTTCGCGCAACCGTCGGCCCCGCGCTCGCGGCCGGTTCGAGCGCGCCGTTCACGATCGCGTTGCCCGCGTTCGATCCAAATAGTACGGTACTTAAATAAACCATCTCGCCTTCGCTTGGCCGTTCGCGCGAGGCCTCGCGATCGGCTTGGCGGTCGCGGCGCCCGTCGGTCCGATGTGCGTGTTGTGCGTGCGGCGAACGCTCGCGAACGGTCGCGGCGCCGGCGTCGCGACGGGAGTCGGCATCGCGACGGCCGACGCGATCTTCGCGACGATCGCAACGCTCGGGCTCGACGGCGCCGCGCGTCTGCTGTCGGCACTCGGAACGTCGTTGCACGTCGTCACCGCCGCCGTCCTCGTCGTCCTCGCTTACAGAACGGTATCGACGTCGCACGCGACCGCGCCGCACGCGACGTCGCGCGGCGGCGCCTACGCGAGCGCGCTCGGCCTCACGCTGACGAATCCGGCGACGATCGTTTCGTTCGCCACGCTGGTCGTCGCATCGGGCGTTTCGCCGGCGCTTCCGCGCGCGTTGCAGACGGTCGCGGGCGTCTTCGCCGGCTCGACAGCGTGGTGGATCCTCGTGACCGTCGCCGCTTCGACGTTCCGCGTCGCACCCGACGCGCGCACGTCGCGAACGATCGACATCCTCTCCGCGCTCGTCTTCCTCGCATTCGCCGTAGCTGAACTTCGCCGCATATTCTCGTGACGCGGAGACGCGACGATACGTGATCGTTCGTCGTGCGCGGAGCGAGCGGGCGGAGAAACGAGAAGCGGTGTCGATCGGCTCCTCATCAAACGAACGGCGAACGCAACGTTCGTCAAAAGCCCGCGAGTGCGGGCTCGGGGGAAACGGGGCCTCGCCGCCCCGTTGTTTACATACTATCGATTCTCGACTTCGCGGCATCTACGGCATCGTCGATCGTGCCATGACGGGCGATCCGCTCGCGTCGCTCGCGACGATGCTCGATGCGGGAATCACCGTCGTACAATATCGCGCGAAGGCCGGCGTCGAACGCGATGTCGTGCGCGCGATGCACGCGCTCACGCGAGCGCGCGGAGCGTTGCTGATCGTCAACGACGACCTCGCGTGCGCGCTCGAAGCCGACGGATGGCACGCCGGGCAAGAGGACCTCGCGACGTACGACGCGCGCGAAGTCCGGGCGCTGCTCGGCGCGCGCGTGTTCGGCATTTCGTGCGGCGTGCCGGCCGAGGCGCGCGAAGCCGAGCGCATCGGCGCGGATTACGTCGGCGTCGGGCCGTTCGCCGCGACGGGCTCGAAAGCGGACGCGGGGAGCGCGATCGGCGAACGCGGGGTCGCGTCCGTCGTGCGTGCGACGCATCTTCCCGTCGTCGCGATCGGCGGCATCGACGTCGCGAATCTCGACGGCGTCGCGCGGAGCGGCGCGGCGATGGCCGCCGTGATCTCTGCGATCTCCGCGGCACCCGATCCGGCGTCCGCCGCGCGCGCGCTCGTCGCGCGGTGGCGCGAGCTCGCGTGAACGTCTGCTCGATCGGCACGACCGATCCGTGGAACGCGGCGGGGCTCGGCCTCGACGTGCTCGCGCTCGCGGAGTGCGGCGCGCGCGCGCTGACCGTCGTCGCCGGCGTCACGGCGCAGGATCGGCACGGCATCGCCGCACGTCACGCGGTGCCGCTCGCGATCGTCGAGCGGCAGTTCGCCGCGCTACGCGATGCGCGCATCGCGGCCTATCGCATCGGCGCGCTGCTCGACGTGGCGACGATCGAGGCCGTCGCGGCGCACGTCGCACGCGCGAGCGAGCCCGTCGTGTACGATCCCGTGCTCTTCGCGAGCGGCGGCGGCAACTTCGCGGACGATGCGATGGAACGTGCGATGCTCGCGCGGCTCGTACCGCACGTGCGGCTCCTGACGCCGAACGCCGCGGAAGCCGCACGCCTCACGGGCGCAACCGCACGCGACGGCGTCGACGCGATGGAGGCTGCGGGCCGCGCCCTGTTGGACGCGGGCGCCGGCGCCGTGCTCGTCAAGGGCGGCGACCGCGCGGGTGGCGCGGTCGACGTTCTCGTCGAGCGAACGGAGACGACGGTCTTCGAGAGTCCGCGTCTTCCGGGCACGTTGCGCGGCACGGGGTGCCTGCTCGCGTGCGCCGCAGCCGCGGAACTCGGGCGAGGCGAACCGCTGCGTCGCGCCGTCGAGACCGCCCGCGCGTTCGTGCGAGCGAAGTTCGCAACGGCGCGCGATCTCGCCGGGATGCGCGTCGCGTACTAAAGAAAGCCCGCGGTCGTGGATCTGTCTTCGAAGCCTCGTGAAACGAAAGGCCGGATGATGTCGGGCGTGCGGCCGACGGGCCGCGCGCATCTCGGCAACTACTTCGGCGCGTTCTCGAACTGGGTCGCGCTCTCGCGCGAGTACGAAACGTACCTCGAGATCGCCGACTATCACGCGCTCACGACGGCGTTCGAACGCACGGGCGACATCGCGCCAGGCATCCACGACGTCGCGCTCGACATTCTCGCGTCCGGCATCGATCCGGAACGCTGCGTGCTCTACGTGCAATCGGCGTTGCCCGAGATCGCCGAGATGCATCTGCTCCTCTCGATGATCGTGCCGGTCGCGTGGCTCCAGCGCACGCCGACCTTCAAAGATCAGATCGCCGCGCTCGGCGGCGAGATCGCGACGTACGGCTTTCTCGGGTACCCGTTGATGCAGCTCGTCGACATCGCGATCGTCCGCGCGACGGCCGTGCCGGTCGGCCGCGATCAGCTCTCGCACATCGAACTCGGCCGCGAGATCGTGCGGCGCTTCAACCATCTCTTCGGGCCGACGCTCGTCGAGCCGGAGGCGCTCCTGTCGGCGTTCCCGGACGTGCCGGGCACGGACGGCCGCAAGATGTCGAAGTCGTACGGCAACGCGATCGACATCGCCGACGACGACGCGGTCACGACCAAGAAGATCCGTTCGATGCTGACCGATCCGCAGAAGATCCGCCGTCACGACCCGGGCAATCCCGACATCTGCCCCGTCTTCAAGCTGCACCACGTTGTCAACGCCGAGCGCGTTCCCGTCATTCGCGAGGAATGTTCCACGGGCGCGCTCGGCTGCGTCGACTGCAAGAGCGAATGCGCGGAGCGCCTCAACGCCGTGATGAAGCCCGTGCGCGACCGTCGCGCGTCGATCGATCCGGCCGGCGTCGCGCGCGTCCTACGTGACGGCGCCGAGAGGGCGCGGTCCGTGGCACGGTCGACCCTCGCGGACGTCAAAGCCGCGATCTCGATCTGAGATACCCTGACGGAGCGGCGGCCGTTTCGTCCGTAGCGTGCGGGGAATCACGTCCGCATGGACGTCGACCCGATCGCCATGGCACTGCCGCAGATCTTGATCGCCGAAGTGCGCGCCGAGCGCGCCGCGGCGGAAGTCGCCGCCGCGAAGCACGCGCGACACGTCGCGCAGACGTGGCGCCCCGCGACGCGCGCGTTGCGCCGCCCGTAAGCTCTCGCGTCTAGCCGGGAAATCTCGGCAGCACCGCACGCATCCGCTCGATCGCGGTCTCGATGTTCGCGAGCGAGTTCGCGTACGAGAAGCGCATGTAGCCGCGACCGGCCGCGCCGAAGCCCGCGCCGGCGAGCCCGGCGACGTGCGCTTCTTCGAGAAAGAACGACGCGAGTTTGCGATCGTCGGGCGTGACGCCCGAGACGTTCGGAAACGCGTAGAACGCGCCGTCCGGGCGCATGCAGCTGATGCCGGGCAACCCGTTCAAGCCGGCGACGATCGCGTCGCGCCGGATGCGGAACTCGGCGACCATCTCCGTGACGGCATCGTCCGGTCCGGTGAGCGCTTCGATGCCGGCCTCTTGAACGAAGGTCGCCGTGCACGAGTAATTGTTCTGCCCGATCAACGCGACCGTTTTTGCGATTTTGGCCGGCATCACGCCGTAGCCGAGACGCCAGCCCGTCATCGCGTACGCCTTCGAAAATCCGTCGAGCACGATCGTGCGATCGCGCATGCCGTCGAGCGAAGCGATGGAGACGAACGCGCCGTCGTAGATGTTCCGGCTGTAGATCTCGTCGGAGATCACGGTGACGTCGTTCTCGATCGCGAGTCGCGCGATCGTCTCGAGATCGTCGCGCGTCAGCACGCCGCCCGTCGGGTTGTGCGGCGAGTTGAGCGCGAGCACTTTCGTGCGCGGCGAGATCTTCGCGGCGAGCATGTCGAGATCGAGCCGGAAGCCCGTCGACTCGAGCAGCGGGATCGGCACCGCCTTCGCTTGGAGATAGGCGGAACCGCCCGCGTACGCCGGATACGCGGGGTCGGCGAAGATCACTTCGTCGCCCGGATCGAGCAACGCCGCGAGCACGTTCCAGATCAACGGCTTGAGCCCGGGGCTGATCACGACGTTCTCGCGCGCGAACGGCGCCATGCCGCGGAAGCGGGCGGCATAGTCGGCGACGGCGTCGCGTAACGGCGCGATGCCGGCCGACGGCGAGTAGTGCGTCGCGTTGCGCTCGATCGCCGCGATGCCGGCGCGCTTGACGTGCGCGGGCGTCGCGAAGTCCGGTTCGCCGACTTCGAGGTGGATCACGTCGTGGCCGAACGCCTCGAGTTCGCGCGCGCGTGCGAGCGCTTCGAACGCCCCCTCGCCCGAGAGACGTAATGCGGCGGCCGACGGCCGGATCTCGTGCCGGATCATGCGGTCTGCTTCGTCTCGCTCACTGCGGGAGCTTCTTGTGAAAGTAGCCGGCGATGATCGCGCGCGCGACGGGCGCGGCGGTCGTCGCGCCGTAGCCGCCGGAGCGTTCCATGAACACCGCGAGCGCGATCGTCGGGTGCGCGGACGGCGCGTACGCGACGAACCACGTCGTGTTCGGGCCGTTGCCGCCGTCCGTCTCGGCCGTGCCCGTCTTGCCGCCGTACGCGATCCCGGGCACGTCTTCGCCGTACGCCGTACCCCACGGTTTCGTCACCTGATCCATGCCGGCGCGCACCTCGCGCAGCGCTTCTTGCGTGACGCCGACGTGGCGGATCACGTCGCGATCGAAGCGCCGCACGATCCGGCCGCGCGGATCGCGAATCGCTTCGACGAGATGCGGCCGGAAGAGCGTGCCGCCGTTGACGACGGTCGCGGTGACGCTCGCCATCTGAAGCGGCGTCGCTTGCATCGCGCCCTGCCCGATCGCGAGCTGGCAGACGTCGCTCGGCTCGAGCGGCAAACCGTAGACCTTCATCGACCACGCGTTGGTCGGCCAGTTGCCCGGGTATTCGCCCGGAACGTCGATGCCGAGCGTGCGGCCGAGTCCGTACTCTTCGGCGTAGTGCCGCAGGCGCGCGTGGCCGAGGCGATAGCCGAGCTGGTAGAAGTAGCCGTCCGACGACGCGGCGAGAGCGCGCTCGAAGTCGGTCGAACCGAGCCCGCCCGAGGCGATGTCGACGAACGTGTGGCCGTGACAGTTCCACGCGCCGGAATCGTACAGTACTTGATTTTTTCCGATGACGCCCGACGAGATCGCCCCGCTGCCGGTGACCATCTTGAACGTCGACCCCGTCGGCGTCGCGGCACCGATCGCGCGATCGTAGAGCGGCCGCAGCGGGTCGTTCAGATACTGCGCGTAGCGCTTCTCCGAAATGCCGTTGGTGAAATCGTTCGGATCGAAATTCGGATACGAGGCGAGCGCGACGATGCCGCCGTCGCGCGGGTCGATCGCGACGACGGCGCCCGCGACGGGATGACCGCGCAGCTTCGACGTCGCGAGCACTTGCTCGCGCAAGGCTTTCTCCGCGAGTTGCTGGATCCGCCAGTCGACCGCGAGCACGAGACTGTCGCCCGGCACGGGCTCGAGCGGGCCGAGACGGCGCACGAGTTGACCGGCGGCGTTGACCTCGATCTGTTCGCCGCCGGGCACGCCGCGAAGCGAACGATCGTATTGTTGTTCGAGACCTTCCTTGCCGATCACGTCGTTCTGCGTGTAGCCCTTGCCCTTGAGCTCTTTGAATTCGTCTTCCGCGATCGCGCCGACGTAGCCGACGAAGTGCGAGCCGAGTTTGCGATAGGGATAGTCGCGAACGGGCTGAGCTTCGAGATCGAGTCCCGGCAAGCGGTCGATCGATTCCGCGAGCCGCGCCATCTGCGTCGCCGTCAGATCGCTCGCGAGCACGATCGGTCCGTACGGTTCGTAGACGGCGACCTCGTCGAAATTCTTGTAATCGACGCCGTGATGGTGCAGCAGCCGATGCCACAGTTTGGCTTCGGGAACGGCGAGGACGCTCGCGAGCTCGTGCATCGTCGCCGCGCTGTCGCGGACGTCGGAGGGGATCATCGCGCACACGAACGACGGCCGGCTGCGCACGATCACGACGCCGTTGCGATCGTAGATGCGCCCGCGCGGTGCGGCGACGGGAATGCGCCGGATCTGATTCGCGCGCGCGGCCGCAGCGAAGCGCGCGCCTTGTAATAATTGCACTTGCGTGAGCCGCCCGATCAGCGCGCCGAGCGCGATCGCGACGATCAGCACGAACGCGACGAGCCGCCACGTGCCGCGGGGGAACGGCCGCGGCGCCTCAGCGACGGTACGCAAAGCGGCCTCCGATTTCGGGTCCGAACCGGAGAACGACGACGGCGACGACGGCATGCAGCACGCTCTGCCACAGCGCGGCGTGGAGGTGCGTCTCCGGCAGCGCGAGGGGCCGGTTCTGCATCTGCATGCCGATGGCGAACGCGCCGTACCGTAGCAGCGTGAGAGCGGCGACGCCGCCGACGAGCGTCCATCGCGTTTCGGCGAGCTGCGTGCGCGCGGCGCAACCGGCGATCGCGCCGCAGAGTGCCGTCGCGAACGTCCACGCGACGCCCGTCGAGCCGGCGAGCGCGTCGTCGCAACTGCCGGCGATCGTGCCGAAGAGCAGTCCGTACGCCCAGCCCGTGCGAAGGCCGTACCACACGACGAGCAGCGTCACGAACGACACGGTCGCGCCGCGAAACGCGAGCGCGGGTGCGAACGTCGATTGCAGGACGAGCGCCGCGAGCAGCGCGACCCCGACGTGCCACCACGTCGGCGGGTCGGGCACGAATGCGGGAGCGATCGCGTCGCTCGGTTTGCTCGACGCCCAGAACGCGCGGGTGCGCGCGATGTCGTCGTCGCTGCGGACCGGCACGCTACGGTTCCACGGACGGCGCGTCGCGCAGCGCGCGCGGTGCGACGACGACGCGTGCGATCCGGCCGAACGAGACGGCGGGCGCGACGAGCGCGCTCTGATACAGCGAGCCTTCCGGGTGATCGACGCGCGCGATCGTTCCGAGCGGAAGTCCCGCGCGAAACGAACGGCCCGATCCCGTCACGACGACGTCGCCGACGCGCAGCTTCGCATCTTGCGAGACGTATTCGAGCCGGATGCTTCCGTTCGTGCCCGTCGCGATGCCCCACCAGCGGCCGCGTTGAACGACGGCCGGGACCTTGCTCGCACCGTCCGTGACCAGGAGGACGGTGCTCTCGAGCGGCGTGACGGCCGTGACGCGGCCGACGACGCCGTCCGCGTTCGTGACGCCGTCGCCCGCCGCGATGCCGTCGCGCGAGCCGCGATCGAGCGTGATCTGCCGCGAGACGTCTTCGGGATCGTAACCGATCGTCGTCGCGGTGACGCCGCCGGGGGCGGCCGCTTCTGCACGAGCGATCGCTCGCGCCTCGGGCGCGCGCGACAGCGCCTCGTTCAGGCGCGCGTTCTCACCTCGCAAGGTTTGCAATTTCTCACGGAGCGCCGCATTCTCCGAGAACAGTCGCGGGGTCGAGACGACGGCGGCGCCGGTGTTGCGCGCCGCCGCCGAGACGGCGGCGGCGGCGGTTTGGAACGCGTATGCGGTCGAAGCGACCGCGACCGCGATGATGCTTGGTTTACCGCTCTTCGCGGCATCGAGTTGGACGAGAGCGATCAGCGCGGCGACGATCACCGCGCCGATTACGGCGAATAGCTTTCTCTCATCCCGATACGTAAAGATTGATACCACCTCGTAAACCGATCCGCATGCGGCCGCACTTGCTCGAGGAGGGTCGGCGATCCCAGAATTTCGCCGGCTCCGCGCGCGACGCAGGTGAGCGGGTCGAGCGCGACCGTCGTCGGCACGTTGCCGCGAGCGCCGATCCGGCTCGCGAGACCGGCGATGAGGGCGCCGCCGCCGGTCAGCGTGATGCCGGATTCGATCAGATCGGAGGCGACGTCCGGTGGAACGGATTCGAGCACGGCGAGGACGCCGCGCAGGATGCGCTCGATGCCGTCCTCCATCGCTTCGCCGACGAGCGTTTCGCTCACTTCGCGCGTGCGCGGCGAGGCCGCCTCGAGGTCGCCGCCGCTCACGAGCGCCGGCGCGACGCCGCGCGGTCTGCCGGCGAAGCCGAGGTCGATCTTCAACTGCTCG
Organism: Rhodospirillales bacterium; assembly: GCA_903970385.1. GTDB lineage: Bacteria > Vulcanimicrobiota > Vulcanimicrobiia > Vulcanimicrobiales > Vulcanimicrobiaceae > Palsa-1515. The sequence continues at coordinate 9,057 of CAJCIN010000175.1, forward strand.
GCGGTGAGCGCTCCCACGGCGAAGCGCTCCGCCCGCAGACGTTGGGCGATCGCCTGGTCGAACACGTCGCCGCCGACCTGGATCGACGACAGCCGGATCACGCCCGCCGTGCCGAGCACCGCGATCTCCGTCGTGCCGCCGCCGATGTCGACGACCATCTGCGCGCGCAAGCTCGTGACGTCGAGGCCGGCGCCGACCGCTGCGGCGACCGCTTGCGGAACGTACGTCGTGTAGCGGGCACCCGCGGCGCGGACCGCCTGCTCGACGGCCTTGCATTCGATGTCGGTCGCGCAACCGGGGATGCACGCGATCAGGCGCGGAGCGAGCCGCGGCCGCGAGGCCAGAGCTCGATCGACCAGCCGGGCGACGAGGGTCTGCGCGGCGCGAAAATCGGAGATGGTCCCACGCTGGAGCGGCCGCACGACGCGGATGTGCGCCGGGGTGCGGCCTTCCAACTCTTTGGCGGCGCGCCCGATCGCGACGATCTCGTCCGTGCGCAGGTCGTAGGCGACGACGGACGGCTCGCTGACGATCACGCCGGCGCCGCGTTCGTAGACGACCGTGTTCGCCGTGCCGAGGTCGAGCCCGATGTCGGGGCTGACGGTCGATCGTACGCTGCTCAGGAGCGAGCTCACGAGCGCCGCTCCGTTCCGGGGGCACGTGCGCCGGGCAGCCGGTAGCCGAGTTCCGGAATGCGGCGGACGAAGTCGCCGAGCGGAAAGCCCATCACGGTATAAAAGTCGCCTTCGATTCGCTCGACGAGCGCCGCGCCGCGGCCCTGGATGCCGTACGAGCCGGCCTTGTCGAACGGGTCGCCCGTCGCGATATACGTTCGGACGATCTCATCGGAAAGCTTAGCGAAGCGAACGCGCGTTGAGACGGTCGCTTCGATCCGGTCGCCCGCGGCGCCGTCTCGGGCGACGTACGCCGTGTGCACGACGTGCTCGCGACCGGAAAGGGCGCCGAGCGTTCGCACGGCATCGTCGGCATCGCGCGGTTTTCCGAGGGCGATTCCGTCCAGGTCGACGACCGTATCGGCGGCGACGATCAACTCGGCGGGTTCCCGCAAGGCAACCGCGTCGGCTTTTGCAGCCGCGTGGAATGCCGCGAGTTCGCGAGGACCATAACCGGGGCGGTCTCCTTCGTCGACGTCGCTCGGGAGAACGCGGACGTTCAAGCCGAGCGAAGTGAGCAGTTCGTAGCGCCTCGGCGAGGCGCTGGCGAGCACGATCGACGTCAGGTCGCGCATACGGTCGATCGCGTCTTCAGTATAGAGAACGGCGGGGCGGTTTGTATAGAAGCACGTGCAAAGAAAATGACGGCGGCCCGCTCCTTCACTGATAAACCTTCCCGGCCACCTGCACGTAGCCGCCCGCTCGGCGCCCGCGCGGGTCGAGATGCGTCTCGTGGATGAGGCCTCCAGTCGCATCGTACACGTACTCGCCGCGAACGACCACGGCGTCGCCTTCGGCGATCGGAATCGGACCCGTGAGATCGACGTTCGTTTCGACGCGGACCGTGAGTCCGCGGCCCGCGGAGCCGCGCAGATGCAGCAGAAAGCCTTCGTGGCGGCCGCTCGGTCCGCGCCGCGTGCCGAGAAGCTGCGCCACGTTTCCGGCAGCCGTCACCTCGACGTGCGAGGTGCCGGTGCTCCACGCGCGATAGACGTCGCCGTTCGAATCGCCCGGATCGCTCGTCCGGCCGCAGCCCGAGAGACCGAGCACGGCGACGGCGATCGCGATGCGGCGGGCGATCATCGCGGCTCGTCGACGTCGTTGCGCAAGACGTCCGCGTCGCGTTCGCGCCGGACGACGAGCCGATGTTCGCCGCGTCCCGCGAACGCGACGGCCGGCTTCGGAAACCGATTGTAATTGCTCGCCATACTGTACGTGTATGCGCCGGCCGTTCCGACGGCGAGGAGATCGCCCGCGGCGAGATCGGCCGGAAGCGGGGCGACGACGAGACGGTCGCTCTCGCACGAACGGCCGCAGACCGTGAACTCTTCGAACGCGGCTCGGCTCGACCGGCCGGCGAGAGCGGGGTGATGGTACGCGCCGTAGAGCGCCGGTCGCGGGTTATCGGCAATGCTCCCGTCGACGATCGCGAAACGGTGGTCGCCGTGACGCTTGACGGCGCCGACCCGGTAGAGCGACGTTCCCGCGGTCGCGACGATGCTGCGACCGGGTTCGATGCCGATGCGCGGCATCGCGAGACGCCGAGCGCCGACTTCGTCGCCGACCGCGGTGCGGATATCGCGCAACAGGCGATCGAGGTCGAGCCGCTCGCCGTCCGGCCGGCCGTCGACGCCGAAGCCGCCACCCACGACGAGGTCGTGCGCGGGCGCGCCGGCGGCGCGCATACGGGCCAGCGTGTCGACGAGCACACCGGCGCTCTGCGCGTACGGCTCGGCGTCGAAGAGCTGCGATCCGAGATGGCCGTGCACGCCGCCGAGGACGATGCCGTCGCTCGCGACCGCGAACGCGATCGCGCGATCGATGGTCTCGCGCGAGAAGCCGAATTTCGACGCCTCGCCGCCGGTGAGCACGTGTGCGTGCGTCCGCGCCGCCACGCCGGTGTTGAGCCGCAAGAGAACGGAGATCGGCGAGTCGTTCGACGCGCGGTTTGCAAGGGCGGCCAATTCTTCGAAGTGGTCGACGACGACGCGGCCGACGCGGCCGGCCGCGATCGCGTCGAGTTCCGTTTCCGTTTTGCCGCAACCGTGCATCACGAGCCGCGCGGGCGGCACGCCCGCGCGCTCGGCCGTCAGGAGCTCGCCGAGCGAGCAGACGTCGATCCCGAGACCGCCCGCCGCGATGCGCCGCGCGAGCTGCACGAACAGCAATGCTTTACCAGCGTAGTAAACGTCGATGCCGAGCCGTTCGCCCGCGGACGCGAACCACGCGACGTTCGCGTCGAGGACGTCCGTGTCGAGTGCGAGGAGCGGCGTGCCGTAGGCGTGCGCGAGTTCGTTTGCCGGAACGCCGCCGATCGCGAGACCGTCGCGTTCAGTCCGCATGCGCGAGCGCGTCCGGGGTCGCGCGGTACAAGCCGTGCTCGGCGATATACCGCGCGACGAACTCGGGCACGAGATAGCGGATGCTTCCGCCGCGCGCGAGTTGTCGCCGCACGAGCGTCGCCGATCCGTTGAGCGCGGGCAGATCGAGGACGCGCAGTTTCTCGCGATCGCCGGGTGCGAGCGTCGCGAGGAGTGAGTCGACGCGTTCGGGTGCGCGCTCGGCGCGCGGCGCGATGGCGAACGCATCGAGATTCGCGAGCACGACGTCGAAGCGTTGCCACGGCGAGTCGACGAGCGAATCGCCGCCGACGACGAACGTCAGGTCGTCGTGCGGATGGCGCGCGCGCACGCGCGGCAGCAGATCCGCGCTGTAGCCCGTCGCGCTCGCGTCGAGATCGGTTTCGTCGATCGCGAAATGCGGATTCGACGCGAGCGCGCCGCGGAGCATGGCCATGCGCTGCTCGATCGATGCGACCGGGCCCGAGCGATAGTGCGAGCCGCGCGTCGGAAGAAAGATCATGCGCTCGAGGCCGAGTTCGACGCGTGCCGCCTCGGCGACGAAGAGATGCGCGTTGTGAACCGGATCGAACGTCCCTCCGAAGAGGCCGATCTTCACGGAGACGGCGAGGCGGTCGCGTGCGCGCGCACGTGCGTCGATGCCGAGCCGGCGCGCAGGCCCGCGTAATAGGCGAGCGCGATCACGATCGCGAGCGCGACGACGAAACCGGCGTAGAACTTCGCGGTCGCGTTCACGAGTAGTCGAACTCGTGACCGGCGATGCGTACCGTGTCGCCGTCCTGCGCGCCGAGTTCGCGCAGCCGTTTGTCCACGCCCATCTTTGCGAGAATCGCTTCGAACCGACCGAGTCCTTCATCGGTATCGAAATCCGTCATCGCCGCGAGCCGCTCGACGCGATCGCCCGTCACGACGAACGCACCGTCCGGGTCGCGCTCGATCGCGAACGCCTCTTGCGGCGTGAGAACGAATCGCGGCGTATCGGGTTCCGCGATCTCGACCTTCGGCGCGGACGCGATCGCGCGAAACGCCGCGTACAAGAGATCGCGCACGCCTTCGCCCGTCACGGCCGAGATCGCCCGGAGACCCTCGATCTGCGGCCGCAATTCCTCGAAGCGTTCGCGGGCCTCGGGAAGATCGAGTTTCGAAAGCACCGGGATGATCGGCCGGTCGAGCAGGGCGGGATTCCAGAGCCGCAATTCGTTTTCGATCGTCGCGCGGTCAGCGAGGACGCGCTCCGCGGGAGATGCGCCGTCCATGAGGTGGATCAGGACGCGCGTGCGTTCGATGTGCCGCAGAAAACGGTCGCCGAGTCCCGAACCCGCGTGCGCGCCTTCGATCAAACCCGGGACGTCGACCATGACGAACGATTCTTCGGGCGCGAGCCGCACGACGCCGAGCTGCGGTTCGAGAGTCGTGAACGGGTAGTCGGCGATCTTCGGCCGCGCGGCCGACGCGACGCTGAGCAACGTCGATTTTCCGGCGTTCGGCAGCCCGACCACGCCGCAATCGGCGAGCAACTTGAGCTCGAGGCGCAACGAACAGCCGTCGGCCGGCTCGCCTTTCTCCGCGAAGCGAGGCGCCTGCCGCGCGCTCGTCGCGAAATGCTGGTTGCCGAGGCCGCCGCGACCGCCCTTGGCGACGCGGATGCGCTCGCCCGGCACGGACAGGTCGGCGAGCAAGAACTCCCCGCCGTCTTCCTCGATGCGGTAGACGAGCGTGCCGACCGGAACGGGGACGACGAGGTCGAGCGCGCCGCGGCCCGACTTGTTCGAGGTCGACCCCGGTTTGCCGGCCTCGGCCACGAACTGCTTCTTGAACCGGAAGTCGATGAGCGTGGAGAGCTCGGGCGTCGCCTCGAGCACGACGTCGCCGCCCCGGCCGCCGTCGCCGCCCGCCGGGCCGCCCTTCGGCACGTACTTCTCGCGCCGCCACGCGACGATGCCGTCGCCGCCGCGACCGCCGCCGACCGCGATCGTCACCTCGTCGATGAACTGCATCAGCGGCGCACGCGCGGCCGCGCGGCCGCCCGCAAAAAGCAAAAGAGCCCGAAGGCTCTTTCGGTCGCCGGACCGCCCGGCAGCCCGCCCGGCTTAAGCCGCGGCGATGACGTTGACGTGCTTACGATTCCGCTTTTCCGTAAAGGACACGAAGCCCGGAACCAGGGCGAACAGCGTGTTGTCCTTGCCCATGCCGACTCCGAGGCCCGGGTAGAACTTCGTCCCGCGCTGGCGGACGATGATGTTTCCGGCGACGACGGCCTCGCCGCCGAAGCGCTTCACGCCGAGACGCTGGGCGTTGGAATCCCGACCGTTACGGGTCGAGCCGGCGCCTTTTTTGGACGCGAACAGCTGCAGATCGAACGTGAACATAGCGTCGACCAGTATAGCAAGGGTCGCTCGGCCGCGCAAGGCGCGCGACCGCGTCGCGGCGTCAGGCCGAGCGCGTCGCGAAATCGTCGAGATCGCGGAGCGCCGTCGAGAGCGTCTCGCGTGCCCGGTCGAGCGCCGCGCCGGTCTCCGCGTCCGCCGACGCGTGCGCGCTCCGCGCCACCTCGATCGCATCCCGAACGAGTTCGCGCAACGCACGCAGCCGATCGGGATCGTTCGTCTGTGAAGCCATGCCCGCAGCGTGCCCGCCCCGGCCCCCGCCCAACCGCTCCGGGGCAGGCCCGCACGAGGGCCGCGTCATACGCAATCGAGAGGGTGGCCGAAAGCCGCCCTTTCGCGCGCGCCGCCGCACCGGTCGAGGCGGCATGGGGAACACCACCCGGCGCTCGATACGGCTCGCCGGCCACCGCCACGCGAAGGAACGGAATGTGAGAGCAACGTTGGTCAATGAGCCCGCGAGTGCGGGCTCGGGGGGGAACGGGGGGCCGTGCCGCCCCGTTCTCAAGGAACGGATCTTGGAAGCAATAGTCGTCATTGAGCCCGCGAGTGCGGGCTCGGGGGAGAACGGGGGGCCGTGCCGCCCCGTTGGCAACGGAGGGGGGCTTCGCCGCCCCGATTCTAAGCCATAAAGCGCGTCGTCGTAACGGGCATGGGCGCGGTGACGCCGCTCGGGAACTCGCGTGAGGAATTCTGGCAGGGCCTCATCGCCGGACGCAGCGGCGTCGCGCGCGTCACCGCGTTCGATGCGGAGGCCGCCGGTCTGCGCGCGCAGATCGCCGCCGAGGTCAAAGGGTTCGATCCGGATGCGATCCTCGGGCGGCGGGACGCGCGTCGCATGGATCGCTTCGCGCAGTTCGCCGCCGTCGCAGCGAAGGAGGCGATCGAGGACGCCGCTTTTCCCGAAGACAAGGCGCTGCGCGACGAGACGGCCGTCGTCGTCGCGAGCGGCATCGGCGGCATCATTACGATTCAAGACACGGTGACGAAGGCACGTGCCGCGGGCACGGCGAGCCGCATCACGCCGTTCTTCATCCCGATGTTGATGAGCAACGCTGCGCCCGCGCAGATCTCGATGCGGTACGGCTTTCGCGGGCCGATGTTCGCCGTCTCGAGCGCGTGCGCGAGTTCGAACGATGCGCTCGGCGTCGCGTTCGACATGATCGTGCACGGCAAGGCGCGCGCCGTCATTTCCGGCGGCTCGGAAGCGACGATCACGGACGTCGCGATGGGCGGCTTCGATTCGATGAAAGCCCTCTCGACGCGCAACGCGGAGCCGGAACGCGCGAGCCGTCCCTTCGATCGCGAACGCGACGGTTTCGTGCTCGCCGAAGGCGGCGCGATCGTCGTGCTCGAGGAGCTCGAACTCGCGCGCTCGCGCGGCGCGCGCATCTACGCGGAATTGCTCGGCTACGGCCAATCGGCGGATGCGTACGATCTCGTGGCCGTCGATCCCGACGGCGGCGGCGTCGAACTCGCGCTTCGGCGGCTGTTCAGGTGCGCCGGTATTTCCCCGAGCGACGTCGATTACGTCAACGCCCACGCCACCTCGACGCCGATCGGCGATCCGGCGGAGTCGCAGGCGCTCGGCCGCGTGATCGGCGCGAACGGTCACAAGTTCGCCGTGAGCTCGACGAAGAGCATGCACGGTCACGCGCTCGGTGCCGCGAGTGCGATCGAGGGCGTCGCGACGATCCTCACCATCCAGAACGGCATCATCCCGCCCACGATCAACTACGAGAATCCGGATCCCGCGTGCACCCTCGATTGCGTTCCGAACGTCGCGCGCAAAGCGGACGTCAACATCGCGATCTCGAGTTCGTTCGGATTCGGCGGCCACAACAGCGTCGTCGCGTTCGGAAAGTACACCGGTTGATCGATGGCGGGTGAGGCGCGCCGGCGCCGCATGCGCGCGCTGCTCGCCGTCGCGGGCGTCCCGCGCGCGGCGACGGCTCCGAACGCGCTCGTCGACGCGTTCGACGCCGCGTTCGTTCACGAAAGCGCAGCGCGAGAACGGCTCGCCCCGCGTTCCAACGAGCGTCTCGAATTTCTCGGCGATGCGATCCTGGGTTTCGTCGTGGCGCGATCGCTGTGCGAACGCTATCCCGATGCGACGGAAGGCGAACTCGCGCTACGCAAGTCGTCGCTCGTCTCCGACACGGCGCTCGCGGCGACGGCCGAGCGGCTCGGGTTCGATCCGTTGCTCCTGCTCGGCGCCGGGCTCGCGAATCTTCCGTTCGCGCGTCACCGCTCCGCGCTCGCCGATGCGTTCGAAGCGTTTCTCGCCGTCTTGCACCGCGAGTGCGGTCTCGAACGCGTCGAAGCGTTCGTGATGCGCGAACACGTCGCCGAGCGCGAGCGTCTCGGCGGCGCGATCGACGATCCGAAGACGATGCTCCAGGAGTGGTCGCAGCGGCGCTTCGCGACGGTGCCCGCGTACGAAGAGCGCTTCGAGGGTCCGGATCACGAGCGCACGTTCTTCGCCGACGTGCTGGTCGCGGACGTACGCGCGAGCGGAAGCGGGCCGTCGAAGAAAGAGGCGCAACGCGCGGCCGCCGCCGCGGCGCTCGCGCTGCTCGGAGAGCGCTACGACGACGTGGCGCCGCGCGCGCTTTCGGCCGCGCGGAAGCCACGGCGGCAGGTCGCGGCGAAGAGGGTCCGGTCGTGAAGCTCAAATCGCTGCGCATCTTCGGATTCAAGACGTTCGCCGAGCAGACGGGCCTCGCGTTCGAGCCCGGGATCACCGCACTCGTCGGGCCGAACGGGTCGGGCAAATCGAACCTCGTCGACGCGATCCGCTGGGTGCTCGGCGAGCAGAGTCAGAAATCGCTGCGCTCGAACAAGCTGGAAGACGTGATCTTCGCGGGCAACGAGCGGCGCAAACCGCTCGGCATGGCCGAGGTCGCGCTGACGTTCGACAACGCGGACGGCGCGCTGAAGATCGACGCGACCGAAGTGCAGATCACGCGCCGAGCGTACCGCGCGGGCGAGAGCGAATTCTTCATCAACCGGCAGAGCGTGCGGTTGCGCGACGTGGTCGAGCTCCTGATGGGGACGGGGCTCGGACCGGGCTCGTACGCGATCGTCTCGCAGGGGCAGATCGACGCGATCCTCGCCGCGAAGCCCGCCGATCGCCGCGGGCTCTTCGAGGAGACCGCCGGCATCAACAAGTTCCTCGCGCGCAAGAACGAGTCGTTGCGCCGGCTCGAGCAGACCGAACAGAACGGGATCCGCGTGAACGATCTCGTGCAAGAGATCGTCGCGCGCGTCCCGGAGCTCGAAACCCAGGCGCGCCGCGCGCGGCGCTATCGCAAAGCGTCCGCGCGTTCGCGCGATCTCGAGATCCTGTCGTACCTGCGCGCCGGCGCGTCGCGCCGCGACGAGCGTCTGCGACTGCAGGCCGACGTCGAAAAGCTCGACGTGGAACGCACCGCCGCCGCGGCGAGGGCGGCGACGCTCGAAGCGGAGCTCACGGCGCTGCGCACCGATATCTACGGTCGCGAACGCACGCTCGAAACGCTGCGCGCCGAGGCGACCGCCGCTCGCGCCGAGCGCGCCGAGTTCGAAGCGCAGCTCGCCGCCATGACGGCCCGGCGTGAGGCACTCGACGGGCAGTCGTCGCAGATCACGGACGATCGTGAACGAGCCGAAGCGGAGCTCGCCGACCTGCGCGCGTCCGTCGCGTCGCTCGAGAGCGAGATCGCGCCGAGGACGCTCGAGCTCGAACGGCACCGGGATCGCGAACGTCAGGCGCAGGAAGCGCTCGCCCTCGGGCGCGGCGCGCTCGACGAAATCTTCGCGGCGCTACGTGAGGCCGAGGCATCGGCGGCGGCCGCCGCCGCGAGCGAGGCGGAGCGCCGTGCGCAATACCAGGCCGCCCTGTCGACGCACGATCGTTTGGAGCGCGAGGCGTTCGCGCTGCGCGAGGACGCGTCGCGCCGGAGCGAACGCGCGGCATCGTGCGAGCGCGAAGCGGATGCCGCGCACGAGGAGCGAGCCGCGCTCGAAGATCGCGTGGCGGCGGCGCGCGCCGTCGCGGCGCACGCCGACGAACGCGTGACGGCGGCCGCGCAGGCGCTCGCGGACGGCCAAGCCGCCTATCGCGCCGCGACGAGCGAACTCGCGAGCGCCGAAGCGCGCTTGCACACGATCGAAGAACTGGAAGCGAACCTCGAGGGTCACGTGCCGGGCACGCGCGCGATTCTCGAAGCGCACAAGCGCGGCGAGTTCGCCGGCATCCACGGCGTCGTTTCGAATCTGATCCGCGTCGACGAGCAGTACGCGCGCGCGCTCGACATCGCGTTCGGCGCGTCGCTCTCGAACATCGTCACCGAACGTGCGGAAGACGCGGAGCGCGCGATCGCGTACCTGCGTTCGCGCGAGGCGGGCCGCGCGACGTTTCTCCCGCTCGACACGCTCGGCAATCGTGCGGGACGCGGCGCGAACGAGGTCCCGCGTGCGGACGGCGTCATCGGGTACGCGCACGCGCTCGTCGAGCCGGCGGAGCCGCGGTATGCGGGCATCGTGTCGTTTCTCGTCGGCCGCATCCTCGTCGTCGAAACGCTCGAGGTCGGCGTGAAGCTCGTGCGCGGGCAAGGTTTTCGCGATGCGATCGTCACGCTCGACGGCGACGAGATCCGCGGCGGCGGAGCGATGACGGGCGGCCGGTACAAACGCGAACGTTCGATCCTCTCCCGCCGCGCGCAAGCGCGCACGCTCTCCGAAGCGTTGCCGGCGCTCCGCGATCGTCTCGAGGCGGCGCAGCGCGCGACGACCACGGCGCACGAGGAGAGCGCGGCCGCGACGCGCGAGCGCGACGACGCTCAGCGCATCGCGAGCGAGCTCGCCGTCGCGCTGCGGGACGCGAGCGCACGCGTCGATACGTTGACGGTCGAACGCGATCGTCTGCACGCGGAAATCGCCGCGATGCTCGAGCGTGCCGCCGAACGGGATCGCGAAACGGCCGCGGCGCGCGAGCGGCTGACCGCGCTCGACCGGCCCGCGACCGATCCCGCGACCGCGTCCGCCGAACGCGAACGTCTCGAAGCGTCGCTCGCGGAGGCGCGCGACACGATCGCGCGCGCGCAGGCTGCCGAGCGCGGCATCTCGGGCGACATCGCGAGCGCGCGCGAAGCGGTCGCGTCGCTCGTCGCGCGGCGCGACGGCGCCGCCGCGCGCATCGGGCTGCTCGACGCGAACCGCGAGCGTGCGGCGCACGCGCGCGAGTCGATGCGTGCCGAACTCGCCGCGCTCGGCGAACGCATCGAAGCCACGGAACGCGAGCTCGCGGCCGCGCGCGGCCGCGTGTCGGACGTCGACGCGCGGCACGAGGCGTTGCGGGACGAGAGCGACGAGCGGCACGCGCGTTCGCAAGCGCTGGATGCGGACGTCCGCATCGCCCGGAGCGCCGAGCGCGAAGCGGGATCGGCGAGCGAAGGCGGCCGACTGCGGCTCGCCGAGATCGACGCGGAACTCGGCATGCTCGCCGCCACGTTCGCGCAGAATCCGGCGACCGCGGACGAATGCGCCGACGTGGAAGCGCGTTATGCGAACGAGCAGGGCGACTTCCAGAGCGAGCTGCTCCGGCTGCGCGACGAGCTCGCGCGGTTGCAGAACGTGAATCTGAACGCGGAAGCGGAGATCGAAGAGCTCGCGGAGCGCGAACGCTTCTTGCGCGAGCAACTCGAGGATCTCTCGCGCGCGCGAGAGACGCTGCTCGCGTCGATCCGCGAGATCGAGGCGTCGTCCCAAGAGCAGTTCAACGCGACGTTCGCACTCGTCAAGGACGCCTTCGAACACGTCTACGCGCGGCTCTTTCCGGGCGGCGAAGCGAAGATGTGGCAGACCGACGCGCACGATCTCTCGGCGACGGGCATCGAGATCTCGGTGCAGCCGCCGGGCAAGAAGATGATGTCGCTCACGGCGCTCTCCGGCGGCGAACGCGCGATGGCCGCCTCCGCACTGATCTTCGCGCTGATCCGCGTGAAGCCGTCGCCGTTCTATCTGCTCGACGAGGTGGACGCCGCGCTCGACGATGCGAACGTCGAGCGGTTTTCGAGCCTCGTACGCGAGGTCGGTTCGAGCGCGCAACTCCTCATCGTGACGCACAACAAGAAGACGATGGAGCTCGCGGCGCGCATGTACGGCGTCACGATGCGGGAACCGGGGATCTCGAGCGTGATCTCCGCCGACCTCACGCCCGGTGCGGTCGAGACGGATGCCGCACCGGAACCCGCTTTTGCCGGCTGAGACGACGCTGCCCGAGGCGGCGTTGTTTTCGGTGTACGATCGCACGGGCGTCGTCGAACTCGCGCATGCCGTCGCCGCGGCCGGCATGCCGATCTACGCGACGGGCGGAACGCGCGCACACCTGCGCGAGCACGGCATCGACGCGCTCGACGTCGGCGAGCTCACGGGTTTTCCGTCGCTGTTCGACGGACGCGTGAAAACCTTGCACCCGCGCGTGTTCGGCGCGATCTTGAGCGATCGTGAGAATCCCGCGCACCGCGCGGAAGCGCTCGCTCACGGCGTGCCGGCCATCTCGCTCGTCGTGGTCAACCTCTATCCGTTCGAGGCGACGGTCGCGCGCGACGGTGCGACGCTCGAGGAAGCGATCGAGCAGATCGACATCGGCGGCGTCGCGCTCCTGCGCGCGGCCGCGAAGAACTTCGATCACGTCTGCGTGCTCAGCGATCCGAGTCAATACGCGTCGTATCGCGAGAACGCGGGAGCGGTGGATCGTGCGAAACGCAGACGTCTCGCGACGCGCGCGTTCGAACGCACCGCGGAATACGATTCGTCGATCGCGCGCTATCTCGAGGCCGGGCTGCTCGCGAGCGAGCTGCCCGGGTCGCTCGCGCTCACGATCCCGCTCGCATCGCCGCTGCGCTACGGCGAAAATCCGCAGTCGCGCGCGGCGTTCTATCTCGCGCGTGCCGACCGTCTCCCGGAACAGCTCGGCGGGAAAGCCCTGTCGTACAACAACATGCTCGATCTCGACGCGACGCTGCGGCTGCTCGTGCGCGAGGTGCCGGAGGCGCAGCGCGGCGTCGTCCGTTCGGCGATCGTGAAGCACACGGTGCCGTGCGGCGTCGCCGAGCGCGCGAGCGCGTTCGATTCCGTCTCCGCCACGCTCGCGGCGGACCCCGTGTCCGCGTACGGCGGCATCATCGCGCTCGACGGCACGGTCGACCTCGCGACCGCGGACGCGCTCGCCGAATTCTTTCTCGAGATCGTCGCGGCGCCCGCGTTCGACGACGACGCGCTCGCGCGTCTGCGACGCAAGAAGAATCTGCGCATCATCCGCTACGATCGCAAGTTGCCCGAGCGGCTCGCGGCCGAGCTGCGCGTGCGCAGCGCGCTCGGCGGCGTGCTCGCGGAAGACGACGATCCGGAAGCGGAGCCCGAAGTCTGGCGCGTCGTCTCGGCGCGGCAACCGACGGCCGGCGAATGGCGCGACGTGCGCTTCGCGTGGGACATCGTGCGTCACGTGAAGTCGAACGGCATCGTCGTCGCGCGCGACGCGATCACGCGCGGCATCTGCGCCGGTCAGACGAACCGCGTCAGCGCCGTGCGGATCGCGTGCGAACGCGCGGGCGACGCCGCCGTCGGCGCCGCGTGCGCGAGCGACGGTTTCTTTCCGTTCGCCGACGGTCTCGAAGCCGCCGTCGAAGCCGGGTGCAGCGCCGTGATCGCGCCGCAGGGCTCGATACGCGACGCCGAAGTCACGGCCGCGGCCGACCGGCTCGGCATCGCGCTCGTGTTCTCGTCGCACCGCTACTTCCTGCACTAGCGATGCGCGCGCGAGCGAAGCGGGCCGGCGCCGGGGTCGAACCGTTTCTCGCGATGGTGCGCGGCAGCGGGCCGTCGGGCGACGCGTTTCCGTGGACCGTTCCGGCGTTGCACGCATTTCGCGAACTCCGGTTTCCGGCCGCCGTCACGTTCCTCATGGGCGAGAACGGGTGCGGCAAATCGACGTTGCTCGAAGCGCTCGCGATCGCGGCGGGGGCCGTCGCGGCGGGCGCGATCGGACTCGCGAACGATCCGAGCTTCGCCGGTTCACGTGCGCTTGCGGAGACGCTCGCGCTCTCGAAGGCGCCGCGCCGTCCGCGCACGCGACTGCTCTTTCGCGCCGAGGACGCGCTCGGATTCCATCGGCGCGTCCGGGACGAGATGGACGAACTCGAGCGACTCGCGAGCGCGATCGACGAAGAAGCGCGCACGCTCGGCGACGTCGCCGGCGGCAAGCGGCGCGCGGCCGGCAACCTGCGCGGCGAACGCGCGCAACTCACGCGCGGCTACGGCGACGATCCGCACGCGCAATCGCACGGCGAAGCGTTCGCGCGCATCCTCGATCGCCGGCTCGTTCCCGAGGGACTCTATTTTCTCGACGAACCCGAGACGCCGCTTTCGCCGACGCGCGTCCTCGCGTTGCTCGCGACGATTCGCGGGCACGCGCGCTCGGGCTCGCAGTTCGTCATCGCGACGCACTCGCCGATTCTCGCGGCGTTGCCGGACGCCGCGATCTATCTCATCGACGGCGCGCGCATCGCTCGGACGGCGTACGCCGATCTCGAGTCGATGCGCGTGACGCGCGATTTCTTGAACGCCCCCGAGCGCTACCTACGGCATCTCGACGACGATCGCTGAGCGCTCGGCGCTAGCAGCCGTCCTGGACGGCGATCTGTTCGCCGATCGGCATCCCGAGGCCGGTCGCGTTGTCGTAGCCGGACTTCGCGGCATAGCTCGCCGAGACGCCGGGATACGAGATCGAACCGGACGTGACGTCGTGGAAACTGCTCGCCTTCTGATAGTAGACGCGATACAGATCCGGTAGACCCCAGCGCGAAGCGCCGCACTGCTGATCGATCTCGGCTTGCATCGCGGCGAACTCGGGCGCCGACCACGACGTGCCGCCGATACCCATCCACGTGCCGCCGACGCGCACCGCGGCGGGGCCGAGCACCGACGCCGGTAACACGACGTCGGGCACGTTGCGCATCTTCGCGGAGGCCGCCGTCGAGACGATGCCGGGCGCGTTCTGGTACGACGGAATCGTCCAGATCGCGCTGACGCCGCCGCCGGCCGAGCCGCTGCCGGACGACGTGTCGTTCCACGGCGCGGCGTGCTCGAGCTGCGCGTTCGCTTGCGCCGTCGTGGTTATCGGTTCTTGGAATTGCGACTCCGTACCGCCGACGGAGACGACGTAGGGATCCGAGGCCGGAGCCGACACGCCGGTTTCGAGCGTGCTGCCGGAATAGCAACCGGGACCGTCGTCGCCGGTGGATGCGACGATCGTGGTGCCGGTCGCCGCTGCTTCCTGCGCGACCGAATCGACGGCGTCGTCGAACGACGGGTCCGCGTCCTCGCAGAGGCCGAACGACATGCTCACGACGTTCGCGCCGAGCGTTTGGACGCTGTAGTCGAGTGCCGAGAGGATGTCGACCGTGTCGAGCGACTTCGCTTCGACGACGTCGGTCGTCGCGTAGGGTGCGAGGCCGGCCGCGGTTTCCGTGTCGAGCGTGATCTCGGTAACGTCCGAGGAGCCTGCGCTCGCGTTCACGCCGTCCGGCGCGATCGTGTGGACCACCGGCGTCGTCGGGAGCGAACTCACCGACCAGAAGGTCGAGAGATCCGACGCGGACGGGAACGCGTCGTTGACGATCGCGATCGTTTCGCCGGTGCCGGCGAAGCCGTACTGCGCGGGATAGCCGAAGGCGTTCGCGATCGCGGTCGGGAGCCAGCCGCCCGTGCCGTTCGACGTGTTCGACGGGGCGACGCCGGCAGCACCGTTCAGCAGCATCGTCGCCGTGGGAGCCGGACCGGGAGCGATCGGCACCGGATTCGCGGGAGAACCGACCGGCGTCGCGGTTCCGGCGGCGGTCGGCGTCGCGACGGGCGTCGCCGTTGCGACGGGCGTCGCGGTCGCGACGGGCGTCGGGGTGGGCGACGCCGGTTTGGTCGCGACCGCGGTCGGCGTCGATGTCGGGCTCGAGGATTTCGGCGTCGCGGTCGACGTCGGCAACGGGGCCGCGCTCGCCGGTGCGATGCTCGGGTTCGGGTTGACGATCGGCGTCGAACCGCCGCCGCCGCCGCTGCACGCGCCGAGAGAGAGGGCGGCGACCGCGCAGCACGCGGCGCCGAGGCGGGCGAGGATCGAGGCGTTAGCGCGCATGGTGCATCGGCAGGTTGGAAGCGACGACGCTCGTGACGACGGAAGCGATCGAGGCGGGAATCGTGACGCGCGACATCGGCGCGTAGTAGTCGCCGCGTCCCTCGAGACGCAGATCGTGGATGCTCGTGCCGAGCGTCCGATCGACGACGTTTGCCGGCGCGGATGCGACGATCGCGTCTTCACCGTTCCGCACGATCGCGAACCCCGACGATGAGAGGAAGCGCGTGACCGTCGAACGAGCCGCCGCGCTCGGCGCGTAGTCGCGCACGAAGTCGGCGTGTCCGATCGGTCGCGCCCGGCCGCCGGCGATCGCGGCGAGCAGCGCGTACAGTGCGCCTTGATTGCGATGGGCGAGTACGATGACGACGTCCGTCGGCCGCGTCGCGGCGCGAGCGCCGAGATCGGCGCGCATCAGGCTCGCGCTCGGCAGAGCGCGACTCTGCGTCGCGGACGCGGCGGCCCCGCTGAAAGCGAGAGAAAACGAGATCGCTAGAGCGACCTTCGGAACGGAAGGCATGCGTATTCACCTTTGATTGCGGCGTGGGCGTGCGCGAACGGCGCGCCGTGACACCGGCGTTTCAAACGCGCCGATGGCGACTCGCGCTCCTCGTCGGGCACTGCCTAGCTCATCGGCGACCCCGCGGCTGCGGCTTAGAAACATCGCTGCTAAAGCAATCGGGCGCACGTCGCGTGCGGCGCGTGTCGGGAAAAAGAGTAGGGATTACCCCCCATACGCGCCCGGGCGTTCGCGATGTACCGTCGAGTGTAGGCCGGTGCGGCCGTACTTCGTGTTGGGGTGCCTTTTGCTATCGCTACGCCATCGATTGCTCTTCTTTGCCGGCGCGTGCGCGCTCGCCGGCTGTAATTCCGGGACGTCGGTGCTGAGTCGTCAGCCGGTCGTGACGGTGAGCGCCTCGGCCTCGGCCACGGCCACTCCCACGCCGAAAGCGACACCGACGCCGACGGCCAAGCCCACTGCGACGCCGACGCCGACGGCCACGCCGACGAGCGCGTCCGGCACGGCGACCGTCTCGCTCAACGGCGGCGCGGCGCTCGTCAACGCTCCGCTCGCCACGGCGCTTCCCGCGCCGGCCGGCTACGCGCAAAGCCTATCGATCCCGCTCGCGGACGCGCCCGCGAAGACGACCGTCGCGATCGTCGCCGGTCCGGCGCTTCCGGCGGGGCTCGTCCCGCTCGCGACCGGGCGCGTCACATCGGGACGGCCGGTGAAGGCCGCGAGCGGAACGACGACGCCCATCTTCTATACGTCGATCACGCCGACGGGCACGATCACGGGCGCGGGCAGCGTCAGCACGACGCAGACGTATCCCGCCGGCGCGCTCGTGACGGGCAACGCATACTACTTCGCCTACTACGATCCGACGCAACCGGCGCCCGCGTGGCAGACGATCGCCGGGCCCGTGACCGCGACGGGCGGCAACACGCTCAAATTCTCCGGGACGATCACCTCGGTCTCGCTCGTCGCGGGCAAGACGTACGGCTTCGCGACGTTCAGTCTGACGACGCCGACGGCGACGCCGCCGCCCGCGCCGGCCACGCTCTTGTATTTCGGAGACGAGACCGCGTTGACGGTCGCGAACGAAGCCGGCGTCGTTCAGAAGACGCTCGCCATCCCGAGCCAAACGTTCGATCTCGACGACGCGGGTAACGTCTATGCTAACGACCCGCATCATGGCGGCGCCGGCGGAACGCCGCTGTTCGCGAAGTTCGCGTCGGGCACGGCCACACAGGTCGCGACATACACGCCGACGATCGTCGATAACTTCTTCGTCGCCGCGTCCGGTGCCGGAGAAGTCGCGGCACTGCATTCCATCGCGTCGCCCGGAACCGTTTCGGCGGACGTTTGGGATCCGGGCAAGACGGGCGCGCCGTCGCGCACGATCGTAACGACGGTACGGGGCGATACGTACGCGTTCGCCATGACGCACGACGGGACGCTCTATCTGCCGGATCGCACCGGAGCGGGAGTTCCGGAGTTCGACGTGATTCCGCCGGGTTCGGCCGTCGCCGCGACGACGATCGTGGAAACGATCGTTCCGCCCGCGCAGCAGGCGAACTTCACGCCGAACTACGCGGCGGTCGGACCGGACGGTACCCTCTACGTCACGGAGTACGGCTTCAATCAACCGGATCCGCTCGCGGGGGTCTACATCTATCCGGTCGGCGGCCCGGAACGATTCATTCCGGCAGCGTCCAATGCGAACGGACCGGGACCGGAAGGCGTCGACGTCGACGCGGTCGGCAACATCTACGTCGTCAACAACAACAGCGGCGTCACGACGGGGGACACGTGCCAAGGCGACAGCCTGAGCTCCGTCACCGAGTACACGCCCGCGGGCGCGCTCATTCGCACGGTCACGGGCGGCTTCACGGGATACCCGATCGTGGTCGCGGGAGACGGGACGGCTTTCGTCGCGTCGTTCGAGACGCAGTTCCTGAGTACGTGCGCGACGACGGGCGTCTACGGGATCTACAGTTTCGCTCCGGGTGCGACGACGGCGACGCAGATCTCGACCTCGGGTTCTTCCGAGATCATCCTGTACGACGGAACGCACAAGACGAATCCGTTCGTCCACGCGGCGGGTCGCTCGGCATCGATCGCGCGCGGTCGCACGATCCATCGCCGCTCGCGACGCTGATTCGCGATCGCAGCTAACGAAAAGGGCCACCGGCAACGGTGGCCCTTTCTCTCTCTTACCTGCCGCCCCAATACTCGACGTCGCGTTTCGCGATCGCGCTCACGCCGTCGAGTGCGGATGCGACCTCGGCCGCATCCGGGTCGTCGCCGAGTCGCGAGCGCAACGCGTGCCACGCCGACATCACTTTCTCGACGTAGCGCGGCGTCTGCCCGTTGTTCGGGATGACGTCGTTGTGGATCGCATATGGGCCGGCGTTGTAGCCCGCGATCGCTTCGCGCACCGGCTGGCGCGAACCGTGGAAGAACGACAGCAGCTCGTGGAGATACAGCGTGATGCCGCGCAGGTTGCTGCGGCCCGACCATGGGTCGACGCCGAGTTCGCGAGCCGTCTCCGGTTTGAGTTGCCCGAGACCCTCGGCGCCGTGGTACGAGATCGCGTTCGCCTTCCAATGCGATTCGACGGTGACGACGGCCATCACGAGCGTCGGATCGACGTGCAGCCGGTGCGCGTTCGACAAGAGAGCCGTCGCGTAAGCGAGACTCTGGTCTTGTGCGAGGTGCGGATTGATCGTTCGCATGACGGAGGCGTAGACGGTGTCGGGGACGAGCGAGCCGTTCGTCGTGACGGCGAGCGACGGCGCCGCGGTCACGAAGAGAAACGGAATCGCAAACGTCGCTCGAACGAAGCGCGCGGCGTAGTGCATTGGACCCGCGCATTCGCATCCGCGTCCCCCGGCCCTGCTGCCGTTCGACGCGCCGCCGGCGCCGGGGCTCTACCCGTGCTCGGCCGGCGGCTTCGGCTTCGGGTGCGTACGTGGTGCGCGCGCGCGGCTCGGCGCTCGATACGGTGCGGGTGCGGGCGCCGGCAGCCGGCGGACGTTCGGGGCGCCGTCGACCGGACGTGCCTGCTCCGGTTCCGCACGCGGGACGTTCGGATGGTCGAAGCGGTCGAACGGGGTCGCGCTCCGCTCTTCGGGCGCTTCGCGTTCGGGCGGCACCGGACGAGGCATCGCGGGCCCGACATGCGGGTGCGCGATGAGTTCCGCGTGTTCCGGATACGCGTCGGCGGCTGCGGACCGCACGACCCGTTGTTGTTCCGCGAACGGCGTGACCGGCGTCGCCGGCCGCCCGGCGAACGGCGTGAAGCGCTCGTCGACGTGTTGCGACGGCGTAACGGGTTCGGGCGCGCCGGCGCGATAGGCGAGATTCGATCGCGTCGGTACGACGGGCACGACGCCCGCGACCGGAGCCGCGTGCGCCAGTTCGTCACGCCGGATCGGCACGGGATGCGAGAAGTTCCCGCTCGCGAACGACGCGTTGTCGACGGCCACCGCGGCGCCGGGCACGCGTGCGTTGCGATAGATGTTCGTGACGTTCGTGACGGTCGTCGTCTCGTACGTTACGTTGCCGCCGCCGCGGCCGTACCACGGGTGGAACGGTTCGGACGGCGCGAGCGCGCACCAGCCGACGTTGCCGAAGCCGCCGCCGAACCCGCCGCCGCCGCCGAACGAGAAGAACGCGACGAGCGCCGGGCGATAGACGACGGGCTGCGGGACGTACGCGACCGGTGCCGCGTAGCCGATCGGTCCCTCGACGGCGACGCCCGGCGACCAATACCACGCGTCGTTCGCGTAGAACCAGCGGCCGTAATGATACGGGGCGTAGCCCCACGGTGCGGTGTCGACCCACGACCAGCCGTAGTAGGGTTGCCACACCCATTGCCCCGTGTGATACGGCGCCCAGCCGTCGGGCTCGTCCGCCGGTTGCCACGCGCGGCCGTAGCCGGGCACGTCGCTCCATTCTCCGTAGCTGTCGAGATCGTCGGCTCCGACGATGCCGGCATCGACGTACGCCCAATCGTTCGAGCGTTCGGCGTACGCGTCGCGTTTGCGATTGAACGTGTCGAAGCCGTCATCCGCGATCGTGTCGGCGTTTTGAAAGCGTGCGTCGTCCGCGTTGCCGACGACGAGCAGCGTCGAACCGGCGTCGAGCGTTTGGGTCCCGTTCGTCGTCTGCACGTCGGCACTGCCGATGCGCGACGTCACTTCGGTCGTGCCGTCATCCGTGACGGTGATGCGGACGGACCCGTCGCCGTCGGGCACGATCGTCGCGCCCGGCGTCTGCACGGCCGGATGCGCGCCGAGGCCGCGAAAGAGGCGGAGGTCGACCGTGCCCGCCGCGAGTTGCAACTCGTGCTTGTCGACGGCCAACTGCGTGAAGCGCAACTGCGTGCCTGGCGCGATGCGAATCGCCGTGCCGTGGTCGAATTCGATCTCGCCGTATGCGTCCTCGTGCGTCGTGACGTAGTCGCCCGCGGAGAGCGGTGCGTTGACGGCGGCCGCGTACGAATCGCCGGAGTCGGCGCGTTGGATGTCGACGTCGCCCTGCACGACGCTGACGCGCGCCACGCCCGGATCGGGCGCGTTCGCCGCGCCGTCGTCGTCCGCACGCGCCGGGAGGTACGGCAGCAGAAGCGTGAAGGCGGAGGTCGCCGCGAGGAAGCTCGCGCGCAAGCGTCTGGGTCGGTCGGCCACCTGAGAACTCCCCTGGCCGTCGCGGAGACGGCCGGTGCGAAAGATGCCCGTATAACGGAGGCGTTCGGCGCGACGTGCGGCGCGCGCGCCGTTCTCAGGAGACGCTAATCTTCGCGGACGCGCATCAACGATAGACGAACGGATCGGGCGGCGGGGCGAGCGCGCGCCACGCGTCGACGCGCAGGACGAGCCCGTCACCACGCGCGACGAGGATGCCCGTGACGGCGATCCAGCTTCCGTCGCGGACGCGGAGCCGGCGGTCGAGCGGCAGGGCGACCGCGGTCGCGTCGATCCGGCAGCACGTGATCGCGTAACGAACGAGCCGCGTCGTTCCGCGATCGCCGCGGCGCGCCGTTCCCGTGAACGCGACCGTCTCGCCGGCGAACCCGCCCGCGACCGTCGTCTCCGTCGCCGTGTATGCCGGCGGCGGCGAACCGGCGACGAGCGCGGCGAGCATGAGCGCGGGCACGCCGGTACCGCGGAAGCCGCCCGCGGTCGGCGGCGTTCGGGCTGCCCGCACCGCCGTCGCGACCGCTCCGAGCGCGACGAGCGGGAGCAAGCGCGGATGAACGAGACCCGACGGGCCGCGGAGCGCGAGCGCTCCGAGCGCCAGCGCGAGCAGCACCGAGGCGAAGCGCCCGTCGGCGGGTCGAGTGCGCGTGCGGCGACGGAACGGCGCCGCCGGCACGACGCCGCCCGTCGCAAGAATCGCGCACGCTGCGAGCGGTGCGTGCGGCGCCGCCGCGGCCGCGAGGGCGACGGCCGCCGTCGCGCACGGCGCGAGCAGTCCCGCGCAGAGTCCGAACGCGAGCGCGACGGGCGCGCCGGCGGCCGCAGCCGGAACGACGGCGAGAAGCGCGCAGCACGTCGCCGCGCTCGCGGCGAGCGCGGTCAGATCGGCGAACGGCTCGTCGTCGCGAGGCGCCCCGCCGGACGATGCCGGTACGTGCCCGTGGAGCCGCAGCGCCGCCGCGACCGCGCACGCGCCGGCGGCACGGAGGAGCGCCGGAATCGGCCCGAACGAGATCCAGCAGAGCGCGATCGCGGCGGGCGCCACCGCGCCGGGGATGCGTCCGCGGCTGCAACCGCAGCCGGCGAGCGCCGCGACCGGTGCGAAGCGTTTCGGGAGCACGGCCGCGATCGCGAGGAGGGGCGCGGCTTCGAAGAGCGTCCCGGCCGTCGCCGCGAGCAGCGCGTGCGAGACGTCGCGCGGGAGAAAGACCGCGCCTGCGAGGATCGCCGTCCACGGCGCGAGCGCGCGGAGCCGCGCCGACCGAACGAGCATGCCGACCCTCCGTCGCGACGGACGGCTCGCGCGGCAAGGTCGAGCCGCCGCCGGAGACAGGCTGCCGCGTCGCAGGGGGCCGAAGAAGGGCGGGATGGACAAAATCGCCGCCCCGCGGGGAACGGCCGACCTCTTCCCGCCCGAAAGCGCGCGTTGGCAAGCGCTCGAAGAGAGCGTTCACCGCATCGCGCGGCGCTTCGGCTACGGCGAGATTCGGACGCCCACGTTCGAATCGACGGAGCTCTTCGTGCGCGGCGTCGGCGAGACGACGGACATCGTCGAAAAAGAAATGTACACGTTCGCCGACAAGGGGCAGCGCAGCCTCACGCTCCGACCCGAATGGACGGCGCCCGTCGTGCGCGCCGTTCTCGAACACAATCTCCTCGCGCAAGGTCCGCAACGGCTCTATTACATCGGGCCGATCTTCCGGTACGAACGTCCTCAGGCGGGGCGCTACCGCGAGGCGCACCAATTCGGCATCGAATGTTTCGGCTTCGCCGGACCCGAGGCCGACGTCGAGACGATCGCGCTCGCGCACGAGGTCTTGCGCGCTCATGGACTCGGCGTCACCGTGGCGATCAACTCGATCGGCGATGCGACGTGCCGCCCGCGCTACCGCGAGGCGCTCTTCGCTCACTTCGCGCCGCACCGCGACGCGCTGTCGCCGGATTCGCAGCGCCGTCTCGACCGCAATCCGCTGCGCATCCTCGATAGTAAAGCGCCTGAAGATCGTGCGCTCGTTGCGAGCGCGCCGACGATGCTCGACGTGCTCTGCGAGCCGTGCGCCGCACATTTCGCGCGCGTGCGCGAGATGCTGGGTGCGATCGGCGTCGCGTATCGCGTCGATCCGAGCATCGTCCGCGGCCTCGATTACTACACGCGAACCGTCTTCGAGTTCATCTCGGACGACCTCGGCGCGCAGTCGACCGTCTGCGCGGGCGGCCGCTACGACGGTCTCGTCGCCGAACTCGGCGGACCGCCGACGCCCGGCGTCGGTTTCGCGATGGGTCTCGAACGTTTCCTGATGATCCTTGCGAAACGCGGCGTCGGCGCGAGTGCGGAACGTCGCGGCATTGCGGTCGTCGCGCTCGGCGAAGACGCGCGCCGGCGCGTCGTGCCGCTCGTCGCCGCGTTGCGGCGCGCGCACGGCGACCTGCCCGTCACGATCGACTACGGCGACGGCAAGATCGCCGCGCAGTTCAAGAAGGCGGATCGCGCGAACGCGCGCGCCGCCGTCATCGTCGGCGACGACGAGGTGCGCGGTGGCAGCGTCGTCGTGCGCGACCTCGCGACGCGCGTGCAAGAATCGCTCGCGGCGACGTCGGACGACGCGACCGCGGACGCGGTCTTGCACTGGTACGCCGCGCTGCCCGCCGCCGCGGACGCCGCGGCATGAGCGATCTCCCGGAGCGGGAAGCGCTCGACGAATTGCTCGCGATCGTCCGCGAGTTCGATCTCGATTCGCTCGTGGTGCGTGCCGGCGAGTCGACGTACGAACTCGTCGCGCGTTCCGACGCGCCGGCCGTCGCCGCACCGGCCGCGCTCGCGCCGGCGCCCGCCGCGCCCGTCGCCACGGCTCCCCTCGCATCGGCGAACGCGAAGAAAGTCGTCGCGCCGATCATCGGCGTGTTCTACAGCGCGCCGTCGCCCGGTGCGGAGCCGTTCGTCAACGTGGGCGACCGGGTCGCCGTCGGGCAAGTGTTGTGCATCCTCGAAGCGATGAAATTGATGAACGAGATCACGAGCGATCATGCCGGCGTGGTACGGCGCGTGTTGCCCGAGAACGGCGCGCTCGTCTCGCTCGGCGAGGAGATGTTTTGGATAGAACCCTGAGTCCCGCGCGGCGGTCCTTTCGAGAGATGCTCGACGACCGGCGCGGGCTGCTCGACGCGGATCGTTACGAGGCCGTCGTCGATCGCATCGCGCGCACGATGATCGCGGCGTTCAGCGCCGGCCGCAAAGTGCTGTGGTGCGGCAACGGCGGCAGCGCCGCCGACGCGCAACACCTCGCCGCGGAATTCTCGGGGCGATTCTTGCGCGAGCGCCGAGGTCTGCCGTCGGAAGCGCTCAGCGTCAACACGTCGGCGGTCACCGCGATCGCGAACGACTACGGCTACGACCGGGTGTTCGCGCGTCAGGTGGAAGCGTTCGTGCATCCCGGCGACGTCGTCGTCGGCCTGACGACGAGCGGGAAATCGCGCAACGTCAACCTCGCGCTCGAGGAAGCGAAGAAGCTCGGAGCGACCACGATCGCGTTCACCGGCAACGGCGGCGGCCCGATCGCGGACATCGCCGATATCAGCCTCGTCGGACCGGACGGTTACTCCGCGCTCGTGCAGGAAGTGCACATCACGCTCGGCCATATCGTCTGCGATCTCGTCGAGCAAGCCCTCCTCGAACGAGGGTGAGCGTTCGTATCGGCGCGATCGCCGTCGGGTTGCTCGCGTTCGGAGCTCCGGCGCTCGCCGCACCGAACGGCTGCGTCGCGCGATTGACGGACGTTCGCTCGGGCAGCGGGTCGAAGAGTTTCGCATCGCACTACGTCACGGACGGATCGTACGGGTACGGCGAGTTCGTCGCGGCGGGGTTCGGCGGCCAGTCGCTTTGGATGAGGCGCGATGCCGGCTGGTGTCGCATGCCGACGGGCGGCGCGACGCTCGATCGCGCGAACATGATCCGCTTCGGCGTACCGGATGCGGTCGCAACGCGCCTCGTGCAAAAGATGCGCTCCGGTCGCGGCGAGCTCGCGCCGCCGACGCCCTCACCCGCACCGCGCCCGCTCCGGGTTCCCCATCGCTAGGCCGGCCGCGTTCCTCGATCGCGACGGAACGCTCATGGAAGATTCGGGCTTCATCGGCGACCCGCGCCGCATTCGCGTGCTCGCCGGCGTCGCGGAGGCGCTCGTCGCGCTCGCGGATGCGGGCTACGAGCGCATCGTCGTCACCAATCAGTCCGGGGTGGCGCGCGGCCTCTTCGGCGAACCCGACGTCGTGAACGTGAATCGCGCGCTCGCGGACGAACTCGCCGTGCGCGGCGCCACGCTCGACGCGTTCTATTACTGCACGCACTTGGACTCGTGCACGTGCCGCAAGCCGTTGCCGGGCATGATCCACGCCGCCGTCGCCGAGCGCGACGTCGACCTCGCGCGCAGCGTCGTCTTCGGCGATCGCGGCAGCGACATCGCGCTCGCGCATGCGGTCGGCATCCCGGGCATCCTCGTGAACGAGCTGCCGAACTACGACGGTCCCGAGCCGCTCTACCGCGCGCGCACGTTTGCCGACGGCGTGCGGTTCTTCTTGGAGCACGTCGTTGCGCGATAAGCTGCTCGCCACGGTCGACGCGCGCGAGCTCTTCGAGCGCATGCGCGACAAGCGCGTGCTCGTCGTCGGCGACGTGATGGTCGACGAGTGGGTGTGGGGCGCGGTCTCGCGGATCTCGCCGGAGGCGCCCGTTCCCGTCGTCGCCGTGAGCAATCACTCGTTCACGCTCGGCGGCGCGGGGAACGTCGCGAAGAATCTGCGCGCCATCGGCGCGTCCGTGTCGTTCGCCGGCACGATCGGCGACGATGCGGAAGGCCGGCGCGTCACCGAGCTGTTCGACGAAGCGCAGGTCGAACGCGGCGCGGTCCTCGCGCTACGCGATCGGCCGACGACGCGCAAGACGCGGATCGTCGCGCACAACCAGCAGGTCGTCCGTGCGGATTGGGAATCGGCGGAGCCGCTCGGCGCAGAGGATCGCGCGCGCATGTGCGCGCTCGTCGCCGAACTCGCGCCGAAACACGACGCCGTCGTGCTCTCTGATTATGCGAAGGGATTGTTCTCGCGCGATCTCGTGGAAGCCGCGAGCGGCGCCGCCGTCGTGACGGCCGATCCGAAGCCGAAGAACATCGCGCTGTTCGCGGGCGTCACGCTCGTCGCGCCGAACGCGGGCGAAGCCTCGCTCGCGAGCGGCATCGCGATCAAGGACGACGCCTCGCTCGAGGCCGCGGGCTCGACGTTGCTCGAGATTCTCGGGTGTCGCTACGTCGTGATCACGCGCGGCGAGCGCGGCATGGCGCTCTTCGGCGCGCAAGGCGAACGGCATCGCATACCGTCGGTCGCGCGCACCGTGTTCGACGTGAGCGGCGCGGGCGATACCGTCATCGCCGTGCTGACGCTCGCGCTCGCGGCGGGCGCTCCGGTCACGCTCGCGATGGAGCTCGCGAACTATGCGGCCGGCGCCGTCGTCGAGAAGCTCGGCACCGCGACCGCAGAGCCGGCGGAGATCGTCGCGCTGCTGGAGAGCGATCGTGGTTGAACCCGCGCCCGTCTTCGCGGAGACGGATGCGGATGGGGCGGCGCGGTGGCGCGACGAGCAACGCGCGCGCGGCAGGCGCGTCGTCTTCACGAACGGCGTTTTCGACCTCGTGCACGCGGGCCACGTCGCGTACCTCGACTGGGCGCGCGCGCAAGGCGACGCGTTGATCCTCGGCCTCAACACGGACGCATCGGTCCGCGCGCTCAAGGGACCCGAACGTCCGCTCGTGCCCTTCGCCGACCGCGCGGCCGTGCTCGCCGGCCTGCGCAGCATCGACGCCGTCGTCGGCTTCGCGGAGCGCACGCCGGAGACGCTGCTCGATCGCATCCGTCCCGACGTGCACGTCAAGAGCGCGCAGTACCGCGTCGAAGATCTCCCGGAACGCCTCGTCGTGTTGCAGCACGGCGGCGAGATCCGGCTCGCGCCGCACCTCGCGGGTCGCAGCACGACCGATATCGTCGCGGAAATTCGCCGGCGCTACGGGGCGTAGCGTGCGCATCGCGATCACGAGCAACGGTCCGGGTGAATTCGCCGGCTGGGTGCGGCCGCTCGTCGCCGCGCTCTATCGCCACGCGCCCGCGACGGACGTGACGCTCTTCTTCGTGCCCGACGATTACGCGACGGGCCGCGAACCCGACGTCGCGCGCGCACTCTTCCCGAACGTGCGCGTCGTTTCCGCGAAGACGTATCTGCGGTTCGCTCTCGGCGCGCGCGTCGACGGCGTGCCCGATCGCGTGGACGTCGTGCAGTATCTCGGCGGCGATCTCATGCACGCGGCGCGCGTTCACAAGCGCCTCGGCGGCCGCGCGAGCACGTACAAATTCGCGCGGCGTCGCGACACGAAGACGTTCGCGCACGCGTACGCGCTCGACGATGCGAACGCACGCGCGATCGCGCGCGACGGATATCCGCGCGATCGCGTGACCGTCGTCGGCAATCTCGCGATCGACGGCGCGCTCGCCGAAGCGGGCGCGGACTATGGCGACGCGACGGATCGCGTGCCGGACGACGGCGTCCTCGTGATGCCGGGCACGCGCAAGCACGAGGTCGCGAACTTGATCCCGTTCTTCGTGCAAACGGCGCTGCGTCTGCGTGCGACGCGCCCCGAGATCCCGATCGCGTTCGCCGTCTCTCCGTTCACGACGGAAGACGAGCTCGCGCGCGCGTTCGCAAACGGCGGGCATCGCAACGTCTGGGGCGCGACCGGTACGATCGTGCGGGACGAACGCGGCCTCGCGCTCGCACCCGCCGACGGCTCGCGGCCGTTTCCCGTCGTGCGCGACGCGATGCGCTACGCGCGCCGCGCGCGCTTCGTCGTGACGCTGCCCGGCACGAAGTGCATCGAGCTCGCGGCGCTCGGCGTGCCGGCGATCGTCTGCGTGCCGCTGAACGCGCCGGAAGCCGTCGTCATCAACGGACCGCTGCAATATCTCGATCGCGTGCCGTTCGCCGGGACGTTGCTCAAGCGAGCGATGGTCGTCGCCGTCGACCGCCGCTTCACGCTGACCGCGCAACCGAACATCGATACGGGCGACGTCATCATGCCGGAGCTGCGCGGAACGCTGATGCCGGCCGAGGTCGCACGGCGCATCGCCGCCTACTACGACGACGGCGCGGCGCGCGCCGCGGCTTCGGCACGTCTGCTCGAACTGTACGCCGCGCACGCCGGCGCCGCCGACCGGATGGCGCGCTCCCTGCTCGCGGACGGCACGTAATGCGGCTCTCCGTCGTCATCGCGACGCGCGATCGCGCGGACTTTCTCGCCCACGCGCTCGATTCGCTCGAATCGCAGCGCGACGCGCCGTCGTTCGAAACGATCGTCGTCGACAACGGCTCGCGCGACGGCACGCGCGCGCTCGTCGAAACGCGACGCGCCGCGGGGCGCATCGACGTGACGTACGTCTCCGTCCCCGAACCGAATCGCGGGAAGGCGCGGAACGCCGGCATCGCCGCGGCGCGCGGCGCGATCGTCGTGTTCGTCGACGACGACGTCGTCGTGCCCGAGTCGTTCCTCGCCGCGCATGACGCGGCACATGCGGGCGTCTTCCCGGTCGCGGCGTCGGGGCCGATCCTCAACGTGCCGTCGTACGGCGTGCGTCCGGCGCCGACGTTCGCGAACTATTCCGGCGCGTTCTTCTGCACGTGCAACGTCTCGGTGCCGCGGACGTCGCTCGTCGCCGCCGGCGGTTTCGACGAACGCTTCGATCTGTACGGCTGGGAAGACACGGAACTCGGCCTGCGCCTGCGGCGGCTCGACGTGCGCCGCGTCTTCGCGTGGTCCGCCCACCTCTGGCACGTCAAGCCGCCGCAGACCGAGACGTTCGCGATCGTCGAAGCGAAGACGATCGAGCGCGCCCGCATGGCGGCGCGGCTGCTGCGCAAGGACGGCGGCCTGCGCACGAAACTCGCGACGGGCGCCTACGGCGCGAACTTCGTGCGCTCCGCGATCCTCGCGCCGGCCTTCGCCGTGCCCTACTATCGCGCGCTCGCCGCGAACCGTCGCGCACCCGCGTTCGCGCGCGCCGTCGCGAAAGCGCAGGTGCTCGACGGCGTCTACATGCAGACGCTGCGCGCCGCTCTCGCGGAGGAGGCGCCCGCGCTCGGGTGAGAGTCTTGCTCGTTCGCGCGGACGGCATCGGCGACGCGCTCGCGTGTGTGCCGCTCGTCGCGGCGCTGCGCGCCGCGGGACACGAGGTCGGCGCGGTGCTCGGTACGGGCAATCGCGACGCGTTTTCGACGCACGCGTTCGCACGCGTGCACGTGCTGGAACGCATTCCGTGGCCGCTTCACGGCGCGACGCCCGAGTCCGCGCGCGTCGCGCTCGCCGAAGCGAAACGCGCGCGCTACGACGCGGCGCTCGTCGCGTCGGAAGAGATGGACGCGTATCGCTTCGCCGTCGATGCGTGCATCCCGCGGCGCATCGGGTTCGTGAACGGATTCGAGAAGCCGTTCAAGACCGCGCGCGTTCGCGGCTGGCTCACGCGACGGATCGTGCGGAGTGCGTCTGCCGCGCGCGCGCGCGAACACGAGGTGGAAACGATGTTCCGCCTCGGCACGGACCTCGTCGGCGAGTCCGCGCCGACGCGCGACGCCGTGCGTCTGCGCGAACTCGTGCTCGACGACGCGCCGGCGCCGCAGCGCTTCGTCGCACTGCAGGCGTCGCCGAAGCTCGCGGGGGCCGGCCTCGATCGCGCCGCGTATGTCGCGCTCGCCGAGGCGCTCGTCGCGCACGGGCGGCCCGTGCGCGTCTATGGCGACGATGCCGGCTTCGTGCACGACGTCGCCCTCGCGAGCGGCGCGCGCGGCTTCGCCGCGCTGTCGGTTCGCGCGTGGAAGGCGCACCTCGCGGCGGCGAGCGCCGTCGTCACGCCGGACAGCGGCGCGGCGCACGTCGCCGGCATGCTCGGCGTGCCGTGCGTCGATGCGTTCGCCCCGACCCGCGCGACGGCACGCGACGTCGCGCGCTGGCATCCGTGGGCCGCGCCGTATCGCGCCGTCGTCCTCGATCCGGCGCGCGAACGGCGCGCGACGGCCGAGGTCCTCGCGGGCGCGGTCGACGAGCTGCTCGCGGGCCGTCGCGCGTGACGAGCGCGCTCGTCATCTGCACGGGCGGCGGGATCGGCGACGTGTTGCTCGCGACGCCCGTGATGCGCGCGCTGCGCGCGTCGTACGACGAAGTCGTCGCGTTGACGGCTCCGGCTCATCGCGAGGTGCTCGAACACGATCCCGATCTCGCGGAGATCTGGACCGACGACGTGCCGTTCGCGCGTCAGGTCGCGCGTATCCGCGCGCGACGGTTCGATGCTTCGGTGACGACGTGGGCGACGGCGCGCAGCGCGGCGCTGCCGTTCTTCGGCGGCGTCGGGGTTCGCGCCGGTCAGGCGCGCCGGGCGTACTCCGCGCTGTTCACGCGGCGCGTCGTGGTGCGCAGCGAGCTCGGCGACCGCGCGACGCACTGGACGCAGATCCTGCTCGACTTCGCGCGCGCGCTCGGCTGCGACACGCGGGACGCGACGCCCGTCTTCAACGTGCCGGCCGGCGCGCGCGCGTCGTCGCGGCAGCTGCTCGCCGCGCGCGGCGTGGGCGACGCGTACGTCGTGCTGCATCCGACCCGCGGCATCGCGGCCGCGCGCGAACGCTGGCCGGTCGCGCGTCTCGCCGAACTCGCGCGCGCGCTCGGCGCCGCCGAAGGCGTGCCCGTCGTCGTCACCGGCGCCGGCGGCGATCGCGCGATCGCCGACGCCGTGGCCGCCGCCGGCGGCGCGATCTCGATCGGCGGCGCCACGACGCTCGGCGAATTCGGTGCGATCGCCGCCGGCGCGCGAGCGGTGGTCGCGATGGACAGCGGTCCGATGCACGTGGCCGCCGCGACCGGCGCGCCGACGCTCGGCATCTTCGCGCTGCAGTCGGACGAGCCCGACCGCTGGGCGCCGCTCGGCCCGCGGACCGCGGTGCTGCGCGCGACGTATCCGTGCCCGCCGAATCATCGTAAGGAAACGTGCCCCGATTTCGCCTGCGTCGCGGCGCTCGACGTTCCGCGGATACTCGCGAGCGTACGCGCGCTGCATGCGCGGGGCGGCGGCTAGACGGCGGGCTCGTGCCGCGCATCCGGAGAAGCGCGCGAGATGGCCTGCGCGGCGACGATCCAACTCTGTACCTACAATCGCGCGCATCTTCTCGGTCGCGTGCTCGCGGCGTGCTTCGAGCAGACGGCGCCGTCCGATGCGTACGAGGTCGTCCTCGTCGACGACGGCTCGCGCGACGACACGCCCGATGTCATCGCCGCGGCGCGGCGTCAGGCGACGTGCGCCTTCACCGTCGTATCGCAGGCGAACGCGGGCCTCGCACGCGCGCGTAACGCCGGCATCGCGCGGTCGACCGGCCGCCGGATCATCTTCATCGACGACGACGTGCTGCCGACGCCGGCGTTCGTCGCCGAACATCTGCGCTCGGATGCGCGCTATCCGGACCGCGTCGTCCGCGGCGCCGTCATCGATACGCAGAGCTTCGACCGGCTCCCGACGCCGACGTGGTCGCTCGCGAACTATAGCGGGAATTGGTTCTGGACGAGCAACGTTTCCGTTCCGCTCGCGACCCTGCGCGCCGCGGGCGATTTCACGGAGACGTTCCGCGAATACGGTTGGGAAGACATCGAGCTCGGCATGCGGCTCCGCGCGCGCGGCGTGCGCGGCACGTTCAATCGCTTCGCGGTGGCGTTCCACTACAAACCGCGACCGACCGCCGGAAACGTCGACGGGATGCTCCGCCAGGCACGCGCGCAAGCGCGGACGGCGATCCAGCTCCGCGCCTTACACGATCACTGGCGCGTCGTCCTCGCGACGGGCGACGATCCGCTGCGGCGAACGTTCCATCGCGCCGCGCGCTCGTTCGGCGCGGTCGATCGTTTGGAACGCGCGATCGGTCCGCGCGACGCGGAACGTCCGCTCTCGGCGCGCGCGCTCGCCGCCGCGCGCTCGCTCGCGCGCGAAACGTATTACGCCGAACTCGAGAGCGCGCGCGCGGGGACGCACGCCTGAACGTCGTCCTCACGCGCCTCGATCGCGTCGGCGACCTGATCCTCTCGACGCCCGCGATCGCGTCAGTGCGCCGGTCGTGGCCGGACGCGCACGTAACGATCGCGTGCAGCGCGTACAACGCGAGCGTCGTCGCACGCAATCCCGACGTCGATCGCGTCGACGTCGTTCCGGCCGGCACGTCGCCCGCCGCCTTCGGGCGGCGCTACCGCGGCGCGTGCGATCTCGCGATCGCGCTCGCGCCGTGCGCCCCGGACTTCGAGCTGGTCGGCGCGACGCGCGCGCGCGTCCGCGTCGGGTACACGTACGTGCGTCGTTACCTGGCGCGCGCGACCGCCCGGCTCTACGTGACGCGGCTCGCCGTCTCCGAAGCCGACCCCGCGATCTGCGAACGGGATCCCGCGCACGTCGTGCGTCACGAAGTCGATCAGGTCACGGACCTCGTCCGTCTCGCGGGAGGCACGGAGCTCGCGCACGACCTCGTGTTGCCCGTCGACGATGCCGACCGGCGCTCCGTCGCTCACGTGCCGGCGGGCGGCATCTGCGTGCATCTCGGCGCGCGCTGGTTTTCCGCGGGCAGTTCGCTCGAGAGCACGATCGCGACCATCGCCGACTTGCGCCGCTTCGGGTTGCCGGTCATCGCGACGTACGGCGTCGACGCCGAAGCGAACGCGGCCGCCGTTCGCGCCGCCGGCGTTGCGGACGTCGTCGCCGGCGACCTCTCGTTCACGGAATGGGCGGCCGTCTTCGAGAAGAGCCGGATCGTCGTGACGGTCGACACGGGTGCGACACACGTCGCAAGCGCGATGCGCAGGCCCACCATCGTTCTCTTCGAACACCGTTATTTCCATTTGAGCTCGCAAGAGTGGTCGCCGTATCGCGTGCCTTCGATCTGCTTGCGTAAGCCGGCGACGAGCGACGCTCCGGCCCTTGCGGCATCTCGCGCGTCGATCGTCGCGGCGGTCGAATCGCTTCTCGGCGTCGCGGACGCCACGGCAAGAGTATGAGCATACCAGAAGTCACCGTCGTCATTCCGACGTACAACCGCATCGACACGCTGCGCCACGTCATCCCGTCGCTGCTGCGTCAGGACGTGCGCTCCGATCGCTACGAGATCGTCGTCGCGGATTCGAACTCGAGCGACGGTACGGCCGAGTATCTCGCCGGCGTGGCGAAGGACTACCCGCGCGTGCGGCATCTGCCCGGGCCGTATACCGGTCGCGCGATGGCGCGCAACGCCGGCATCGCCGCGGCGCGCGGCGCGATCGTGATGTTCACGGATGCCGACATCATCGCGTCCGCCGATCTGCTGTCGCGCCACCTCGCGCACTACGCGTCGGACGCATCCGTTTCGGTCGTCGGCATGGAGCTGCAGGTGTCGTCGTTCGAGGATTACGAGCGTCTGCGCGATCGCCCGTCGGAGCGCCGGCCGATGCATCCGGACTCGCGCAAGACGCTCTCGTGGCTCTATTACCTGACGGGCAACGCCTCGGCGCGTAAGCGCGACCTCGATCGGGTCGGCCGTTTCGACGAAAACTTCACGGGCTACGGTCACGAAGATCTCGAGCTCGGCTATCGCTTGCAGCGCGCCGGCGTGAAGATCGTCTACGACCGGTACGCGATCGACTATCATTGGCACCCGGTGCCGTACGACGAGCAGAAGAGCAAGATGGAACTCGCGGGCCGCTCGACCGTGCGCTTCTATCGCAAGCATCCGACGCTCGCCGTGCAGGCGAAGCTCGGCATGACGCCGCTTTCGCGCGCGCTGCACGGCATCGTGCGCGGCCGGCCGGAGTTGTTGCGCTCGCTCGAGCGTGCGGGTTCGGCGAAGCCCGGTCTCGCGCGCAACATCGTGTACCAGTATCACTATCTGAACGGCGTCGCGGCGGCGCTCGGCGGCGAACGTGGCTAACGTACGCACGTCGTGCGGCGGCATCGGCGCGGGCGACGTCGGCGCGTCCGTCGACGTCCGCGGCTGGGTGAATCGCCGGCGCGACCACGGCGGTCTCGTCTTCATCGACGTGCGCGATCGCGACGGCGTCACGCAGGCCGTGTTCGATCCGGAGGTGCCGGAGGCGTTCGCGCTCGCGCAGACGCTGCGTAGCGAAGACGTCGTCACGGTCGTGGGAACGGTGCGAGCGCGCCCCGCCGGCACGGAAAACGCGAAGCTCGCGACCGGCGCCGTCGAGGTGGCCGTGCGGCACGTCGAGATCCTCTCGCGTTCGCTCACGCCGCCGTTTCCGATCAACGTCGAGAACGACGTCGACGAATCGCTCCGGCTGAAATACCGCTACCTCGATCTCCGCCGGCCGCGTCTCCAGCGCAATCTGCGCGTGCGCCATCGCATCGTCAAGGCGATGCGCGATTTCTTCGACGCGCGCGATTTTCTCGAGATCGAGACGCCGTGTCTCATCAAGGCGACGCCCGAAGGCGCGCGCGATTACATCGTGCCGAGCCGCGTGCACGCCGGCGCGTTCTACGCCTTGCCGCAATCGCCGCAACTGCTCAAGCAGATCTTGATGGTCGGCGGCCTCGGCCGCTACATGCAGATCGCGCGTTGCTTTCGCGACGAGGATTCGCGCGCGGACCGGCAGCCGGAGTTCACGCAACTCGACGTCGAGATGTCGTTCGTCGACGAGAACGACGTGATGGCGATCATGGAAGACTGCATCGCGCACGTGTGGCGCACCGCGCTCGGCATCGAGATCCCGCGGCCGATCGTCCGTATCCCGCATGCCGAAGCGCTGGCACGCTACGGCAGCGACAAGCCCGACCTGCGCTTCGATCTCGAATTGCGCGACGTGCGCGCCGCGTTCGCCGGCACGAGCATCAAGTTCTTGCAGGCGTCGGCGGACGACGCCGACGGCGCGATCGTCGCGGTGCCGTATCCCGGCGGCGCGGCGCTTTCGCGGCGCGATTTCGACGCGCTCACCGAAGCCGCGAAAGGCTTCGGCGCGGGCGGCCTGATCTGGATTTCCTACCCCGCGGACGGCTGGAAGTCGTCGATCCAAAAGCTGCTCGACGACGCGACGGTGGCCCGCATCCGCGATCTCGCGGGCGCGAACGAAGGCGACGCGTTGCTGCTCGTCGCGGGCACGCGCGCGACCGCGCTCGACGTGGCCGGCAAGTTGCGCGTCGCCGTCGCGGAGCGGCTCGGCTTGCGCGACGCGGCGGCGTTCGCGTTCGCGTGGGTGGTCGGGTTCCCGCTCTTCGAGCGCGACGCCGAAAGCGGCGCGCTG
>CAJCIN010000176.1 GCA_903970385.1 Rhodospirillales bacterium
GGATTCCGCACGCTGTATTTTCTCGACTGGACGAAGACCGCACGAAGCGCCGTTCTCGAGGGCTGGCGCACCGTCGACACCAAGAGGTACGACTGGACGCTTGCGGATGCACGTTTGCGACGTCGATCGGGAACGGTGCGCACCCCCCGTAGCTGGCGCGCCGATCCTCAGCCGCAGAGTCCGGCAACGTGTACGGTACAGGATAAGGGCGTGACGTTCATCGGCACGGGCGGCCAGCGCGATACCACGATTTCGATGCGCTCTCTCGGACAAGCGACGCATGGCGTCGCGTTCCAAGGCGGCGTGACGATCGGCTGCCGACGCGTCGGGCCGTCGAAGCTCGTTTGGTTGACCCGAGACGCGTATTCCGACGACGGCGTAACATATGCCGTCGTCGGCAGCGCACTCGAACCGCTTTTCGCCGCTCATCCGCATATCACGACGACGCACTATCTCGTGTTCTCGCAGATCGAAGACATGGGACCGATGCGAGATTATCTGTTCCTCTCAGACGTCGAGCACGGTTTAGAAACGAGCAGTATACGATCACGTTAGCCGACAACGGTTGCGAGGAGCGCCGCTGCATCTGCTTCCGAGCTCAAGACTTGCAGGCCTAGCTGTCCGTTACGCTGCCCGAGGATCTTTCCAAATTTCTACTCGAAAGCAATGGGATCGCCCACGGATATTCCAACGGACGGGTTTCGATAAACGTGATCAAGATCAGAAGCGTCGCAGAAATCATTCAAGGTACGACTAGCTAGCCAACAGTCCCGGGGTGAACATGTACGCCGGCGCCTGTTCTGAACGTTGCGCGATCCACCGATACGGGACGGACGATTGCTCCCGTCTCCAATCTTTCTGATGCAACGTTTGCGACCGGTGCTACGCTCCGCAATGTCGACGAGTTCGACACGCGGACAGATATTTTTTGGCAAACGTTGGCAAATAAAGCATTCGGTAGAGCGACTGACCGTGAACCGGCCATTTCTACGCTCGGTGCCCGCTTCCGCGCGGCGCGACAGAGCGACGCTGATGCGAGACGCGCGATTCCGCAATGAGACGATCGCTTTGAAGAGCGTACGTTACCGTAGCGGATTGCGAGCGTTGCACGATTGCGTGCGCTTCGACCGTTACCGTCTCGTCCTCGAATCCGGGGCCGGTCAGCGAAGCGACGGGGACGAACACGTTACCGCGTTGCCGAAAGATCATGGCTTGGCAGCGGTTCTCGAAGGGTACGACCATCACACGCGTACCGTTGCGAAGCGTTCCGGTCGCAACGGCGTCCGGGTCCGGACGCCCGTAAAAGCCGTACCGCTCGGACCAATAGAATACTCCGTCGATCGTCGCAGATCGTTCGACGAAGATGCCCGAGATCCGTGCGATCAACTTCTCAAGTCCCGTCTCCGTTAGCGCGGGAATGGCCGGATTGATTGGAAGCACGCGATTCGGGTCGGCGAACACGGTTTCCGAACGATATGTGCGGCTACCAACTTCGAGAAGTCGTCCCGCGCGCGTGTCATACCTGAACGCGCTCATATCGTAATGCGAGGCGCAGCATCCGGCATCGCCGAGGCCGTACTCTGGCGAGAACATCTCGAGGAGGTCGTCGCGAGCCCGCAACACCATGTGACCGTTCGATCGAAGCGCTCGTAAGAAAATCGGGTATGGCCGATCGATTCGATAGACGGCCGCGGTAAAGACGCCGCCGTTGCCCCCGGAGAGAAATGGGACGGCGATCAGTCGGCCCGCAGGCCCAAACCGCACGATCCCCCCGCCGTACGGAGAGCCCCAAATCTCGACGTCGTCGCTCACATAGTCTTTCAGAGAGTTCCGGCGATACGGCAGCCGCTCGTCGAGGCACGAGCGATAAAGCTGAACCGTTCGCACGGCGAGAGCCGCCGCCAACGCCGTGTCGTTTAGCGGCTCCCGCGGCAACGGTGAGACGTCCGCGGTCGCGAAGTGTGGAGGAACCGTCTCGCGGACGATCTCACGCAAAGCCCCGTCGACGATGTCGTAGCGTCTCTTCAAAAGCGCGTTCGGCCCGCACTGTCCATCAGGCGCGTAAACCCGAGAGGTTTGAACGATCGATCTTCCCTCGATCGTTACCGTCGTCGCATCGAGCGCTCGATGCAACGCGCCGGCAACGACGGCACGGCCGCCGGACCAGCGGTAGACGATCCAACCGGAATAGTCGATCGCGGAAATCAAGACCCACGTCGCGCCCCTGACTCGTCCCGTGATCGACGTCGACGGAACGGGCGTCCCGTAGAGATCGAGACGATGGAGCGCGTATGCCTGCGGTTCGCGGCCGAAGCGCGGTTGGGCGACGGCGCCGGCAACATCGCGAAAGAGCGACACGGCGTCGATTCCTGCGAACGGGTTGCCGTCGGCGGCGAGAGCGCGCATCGGCAGAGATGCGGCAAGCGCTGCCGCGAGATATGCTAGCGACATGCGGAGGGCGCGGTGCCATGTCGTCCGACGCCCTCCGCAACGCATGAGCTACCTCAACGCTGGAGCAGCGGCACGCGCTCCTCGATTTTGATGCCCGCCGCTTCACGCAGATCGGACACCTTGTCGAGGCGCTCCCACGGCAGATCGAGATCCGGCCGGCCGAAGTGACCGTACGCCGCGGTCTGCTGGTAGATCGGCCGGCGCAGGTCGAGGTGGTGGATGATCGCCGCCGGACGGAGATCGAAGAATCGCCCGACGAGTTCCGCGATGCGCTCGTCGTCGAGCTTCCCCGTCCCGAACGTCTCGACCGAGACGCTGACCGGTCGCGCGACGCCGATCGCGTACGCGACCTGCACTTCGCAGAGGTCGGCCAGGCCGGCCGCAACGAGATTCTTCGCGACGTGACGCGCAGCGTACGCGGCCGACCGGTCGACCTTCGTCGGGTCCTTGCCCGAGAACGCGCCGCCGCCGTGACGCGCCATGCCGCCGTAGGTGTCGGCGATGATCTTGCGTCCGGTGAGACCGGCATCGCCCATCGGACCGCCGATGACGAATCGGCCCGTCGGGTTGACGAAGACGCGCGTCTGCGCGTCGCGTAGCGACGACGGTATCACGCGATCGATGATCTGCTCTTCGACGTGTTTGCGGATGTCCTCGAGCGAGATGTCGGGATCGTGTTGCGTCGAGATCACGACCGCGTCCACGCGCGTCGGACGAACGCCGTCGTACTCGACCGTGACTTGCGACTTCCCGTCGGGCCGCAACCACGGAAGAGCGCCGGAGCGGCGCTCCTCCGCGAGACGGCGCGTCAGATTGTGCGCGAGCACGATCGGTAACGGCATGAGTTCGTCCGTCTCGCGCGACGCATAGCCGAACATCATGCCCTGGTCGCCCGCGCCCGTGAGCGCGAACGGATCGCGATCGCCGGTGTCGCGGACTTCGATCGCTTCGTCGACGCCCATCGCGATGTCCGCGGACTGCTCGTCCACCGACACCGAGACGCCGCACGTCGCCGCGTCGAAACCGACGGCCGAGTGATTGTAGCCGATGTCCGAGATCGTCTTGCGGACGAGTTTCGGGATGTCGACGTACGTCGAGGTCGTGATCTCGCCCGCGATGTGCACCTGGCCCGTGATCACGAACGATTCGCACGCGACGCGCCCCATCGGATCGTCTTTGAGAATCGCATCGAGCACGGCGTCCGAGATCTGGTCGGCGACCTTGTCCGGATGGCCTTCGGTGACCGATTCGGACGTGAAGAGCTTGCGATACGCCAACTAGGTGCCCTCCGACCAGGAGGCCATGTACTTCACCTGCTCCGGCGTCGGCGTGTCGATCGCGATCTTCATCGCCGCGAGCTTGAGCTCGGCGACCTCTTCGTCGATGTGGTCCGGCACGGAGTAGACCTTCTTCTCGAGCGTCTTGTAGTTCTGCGCGAGATAACCGGCCGCCATCGCCTGATTCGCGAACGACATATCCATGACCGCGGCTGGGTGGCCTTCGGCGGCGGCGAGATTGATGAGTCGACCCTCGCCGAGCACGCGAACCGTCTTTCCGTTCTTCAGCGTGTACGCGTCGACGAACGTGCGCGGCTGCGCCTTCGATGCCGTCAGCGCCTCGAGCGCGTCGAGATCGAGCTCGTCGTTGAAGTGGCCCGAGTTGCAGACGATCGCGCCGTCCTTCATGGACTCGAAGTGCGAGCCCGCGATCACGTGGAAATTGCCCGTGACGGTGATGAAGATGTCGCCGACCTTCGCCGCGTCGGCGATCGGCATGACCTGGAAGCCGTCCATCGCGGCTTCGAGCGCCTTGCGCGGATCGATCTCCGTCACGACGACGTGCGCGCCGAGACCCTTCGCTCGCGACGCGACGCCGCGACCGCACCAGCCGTACCCGACGACGACGACCGTCGCACCCGCGATCAGGACGTTC
This sequence comes from Rhodospirillales bacterium, assembly GCA_903970385.1. Lineage (GTDB taxonomy): Bacteria > Vulcanimicrobiota > Vulcanimicrobiia > Vulcanimicrobiales > Vulcanimicrobiaceae > Palsa-1515. The sequence goes on from CAJCIN010000176.1 coordinate 4,384, forward strand.
GTCGCGCGGATGACGCCGTCGAGCGTCGACTGTCCGGTCCCGTATCGGTTATCGAACATGTGCTTCGTGAGCGCGTCGTTCACCGCGATGACCGGGAACGGCAAGACGCCGTCCTTCTCCATCGCGTGGAGACGGATGACGCCCGTCGTCGTCTCCTCGCAGCCGCCGATCATGTCGGCGAGGAGATGGTTGTGCTTCGTGTAGATCGTGGTGACGAGATCGCAGCCGTCGTCCATCGTCATGTGCGGCTTCGTCGCGACGACGGTTTCGATGTGCTTGTAATAGGTGGCGTTGTCTTCGCCCTTGATCGCGTTCGTCGAGATCTTGTAGTGCTCGGAGAGCGCGGCGGCGACGTCGTCCTGCGTGGAGAGCGGATTCGAGGCGCAGAGTTCGATCTCGGCGCCCCCTGCCTGCAGGGCGAGCATGAGGTTCGCGGTCTCGGTCGTGACGTGGAGGCAGGCGCCGATGCGGACGCCCGCGAGGGGTCGCTCGCGCGCGAAGCGCTCCTTGATCTGCGCGAGAACCGGCATGAACGAAGCGGCCCATTCGATGCGCGAACGGCCTTGATCAGCGAGGCTCCGGTCCTTGACGTCCCCGAGCTGCTTGTCGATGAGTTGCAAAGTGAACGACTCCTTCGATGCGTCGTATGTGTGCGTGACTCTCGCTGATCTTTGAAACAATCTGAAGCGATTTCGAGAGAGTTCGACCCCGCCTTGCGAAATACCTAAGCCGTGGAGTTGGAAAGCTATCTCGACGATCTCGCCTCGGCGGCGCCGACGCCCGGCGGCGGGAGCGCTGCGACCATCGTCGCAGCACTCGGCGCGTCGCTCGTCGCCATGGTCGCGCGCATCACGGCGAAGAATCCGGCCTTCGCCGCGAACGCGGCGCACGCGGAATCGATCGTACGAGAAGCGGGGGCGCTTTCCGACGCTTTGCTCGCGGCGCGGGTACGCGACGAATCCGCATACGGGGCCGTCGTCGCGGCGCAAGCATTACCGAGAACCACGCCGGACGAGAAAGCGGCACGCGCGGCGACGTTGCAGACCGCGCTCGCGGGCGCGGCCGCGGCGCCGCTCGACGCCGCGGCGCTCGCACTCGCGGTCTTACGGCTCGTCGACGCCGCCGAGGCGCTCGGCAACGCGCACCTCGCGAGCGACGTCGCGTCGGCGGCGATCTTCGCGCGCGCGGCGATCGCGGCGAGCGCCGCGAACGTGCGCATCAATCACGCGTTCATGCGCGACGCGAGCGTCGTCGCGGCACAAGAAGCGACGTTGCGCGACGTCGAACGCGCGGCAGCCGGCTCCTAAGCCGAGCGCGGCTCCACGCGTAACCGGATCGGTGCGATCGGTCGCAGCGTGACGAGCGGCAGCGTACCGACGGGTGCGTCGTCGACGCGCGCGAGCCGCATCCGTCGGGCGATCGTCGCGATCACGAGGATGCCTTCCATCCATGCGAACGACTCGCCGATGCACAAGCGGTTGCCGCCGCCGAACGGAAAGTACGCGAAATTCGGCGGCGCCGCGCCGAGCCAGCGATCCGGGTCGAAGCGCTCGGGATCGGGGAAGAACCGCGCGTCGCGGTGCGACACGTATTGCGATACCATTGCGATGTCGCCCGGCTCGAGCACGTACGGCCCGATCTCCACGCGCTTACGCGCGAGTCGCGACGTGATCCACGCCGGCGGATAGAGCCGCATCGTTTCCGCGAAGACGGCGCGCGTGTAATCGAGCGCCGGCAGATCCTCGACGGTCGGATCGCGATCGCCGAGCACCGCGTGCAGATGTGCGTGGAGTCGCTCCTCGACCTCGCGATCGCGCGCGAGGAGATAGAACGCCCACGCGAGCGCGTTCGCGGTCGTCTCGTGGCCCGCGAGCAAGATCGTCAACGCTTCGTCGCGGACGCCTTCGTCGTCGAGCGTACCGCTGTCGTCGTCGACCGACGCGAGCAACATCGAGAGCAGATCGTCCGGATCGCCGTCTCCCGCGCGGTGCTCGGCGATCATGCGATAGACGAGCGCGTCGAGCTGCGCCCGCGCCGCTCGCAGGGTGCGCGTCGGCGGGATCGGCGCGGAGTCGAACCATTCGGCGAGCGGGAGCATGCGGAACGTGAACGTGGAGAACGCGGCGTCGAGCGCGTGCGACACCGTTTCGACCTCGCCCGAGAGGTCGCGTCCGAAGAGCGATTTCGAGACGATCTCGAGCGCGATGCGATTCATCTCGCCGTCGACGTCGATCGTCGCACCGGCTTCCCAGCCGGCGGCGTGTGCGCGCGAGCGTTCGATCATGATGGCGCCGTAGCCGTCGATCCGTTTTCGATGGAACGCCGGCTGCACGAGCCGCCGGTTGCGCAGGTGCTCCGGCTGCTCGGACGAGAGCAGCCCGCGCCCGATGAGACCGACGAGCCGCTGCGTGCCGCGCCCTTTGATGAAGGCGGGCGCCTTCGAGACGAGCACCTCTTCGACGAGCGACGGTTCCGTGACGACGTACACGTAGCGCCGGAATAGACGGAAGCGTACGACGTGGCCGCGTTCCCGCGTCGTCTTCAAGAGGAAGCCCGGCATGCTCGTGATGCGCCGAGCGGCGAGCCGGAATCCCGGAAGCGTGGGCGGCGTGGGGCGTTCGGTCGCGACCATCACGTCACTCTTCGCCGAAGATACGCCGTCCCCACCACACGAGGAGCCAGCCGAGCAGACCGACGCCGATAACGAACACGACGGCGTCCAGCACGGCGTTGCGCGCCGATTGTCCCTCTTGAAGCGCCAGGAGCGCGTGCGTCATTCGAGCGACTTCTGCAGGTCGGCCGACACCGCATCCCCGGCATCGGACCAATCGCCGTACGCCGCGAGCGCGCCGCTCCGCGCGATATAGTACACGGCCGAACTATGGACGACGGCGTATCCGGTTTCGCCGGGCCGCCGCGCGACGGCCTGATGGTACACGTGATAGCCCGTCCACGCGCGCGCGAGCGCACGATCGTCGCCGCGCAGCGCGACGACGTTCGGCCCGAACGTCGCGGCGTAGCGGCCGAGCGCTCGCGCATCGTCCCGCTCGGGATCGACGGTCACGAACGCGATCTCGACGTCCGCGGCGCGTGCGCCGAGCCGCCGGATCGCGCGTTCTTCGACGGCCATCGTCGCGGGACACACGTCCGGGCAATGCGTGTATCCGAAGAAGAGCACGACGGCGCGACCGCGCTGCGCCGAGAGCACGAACGGAGCGCCGTGCTGATCGACGAGTGCGAAATCGGGTGCGCTCGGCGCGCGGCGTCCGAGCGTGGCGACGGCGACGGCGCCGAGCGCCGCGACGACGGCCAGGAACGCCGCGATGCGCCTTACGTTCGTGACGGGCGCGCCTTGCGGGGAGCGCAATCGCGGCCGCCCGGGAAGATGCGCGCGAACTCGACCGCGAGCGCCGCGTCGGCATTCGAACCGAACGCGACGCTGCGACGATCCGCGCAGAACGCCCGCTCGCCGTTGTTGCGGAACAAGTGCGCGCGCGACTCGCACGAGATCGCATCCGGAAACGGATCGAGGTACAGTACGGCGTCTTGCGGCGCGCTCGCGGAGCCGAGGTAGAGACCGTAGCGGTCGACCACGTGCGGCCGCGCGACGACGAGCGCGCACGCGAACGCGATCGCCGCCAACCATCCGAGCCGTCGCATCATCGGACGGCGATCTTCGCCATCATGCCGCCGTCCTCGTGTTCGAGGAGATGGCAATGAAAGAGAAACGTGCCGCGCACGAGCGGATCGCGGAAGTCGATCAGCACGTGCGTTACCGACGGCGTTCCGTCCGCGTGCACGATCGGCAGCGTGTACGAGTCCGTCCACCGCTTCGGTTGCGCGACCCCGTCGACGTCCTCGACGATGAAGTGCACCTGATGGATGTGGAAATCGTGCACCTCGCTGCTCGAGTTCGTCAGCGTCCATTCTTCGACGGTTCCCGACGCGGCCGTGAACATCGGCGGCCCGGTCGGATCGTACGCCGCGCCGTTGAGATAGAACCCGTTGTCGTCTTCCGAGAAAGCGACGGTGCGATGCTGTGCGACCGCCGAGCCGATCGGCAGATCGTAGGTGCCGTGCGCGCGAGGCGTCGCGCCGGGACCCGGAACGGCCGGCAGACCGGCGGGAGTGCCGTTTTGAACCACCGCGAGCACCTGGGGCGGATTCGGATCGCCGGCCGGTCCCGTATCGAAGCACGTCGTGCGGAGCGCCGCGCCGGACTTCGGCCCCGTGACGATGACGTCCGCGCGTCCCGCCGGAGGGATCACGATATCCGACACGTCTTGTTCCGTGCCGCCGGGATACTGCTTGATCGCGACGCCGTCGATCGAGACGACGTGCATCTTCTCACCGTCGAGGCTGAGATCGTAATATCCGTCGGCGGACGCGTTGACGATGCGCCAAAACTGTTTCGCACCGGCCTGCATCACGATGGGCCCGCCGGCGGCACGACCGTCGATCGTCGTGTATTCTCCGCCGATTCCGAACGGCTGCGAACAGACGGTCGAGGCGGTCGACGAATCGCCCGCGCGACGCGTCGCGGCGGCGTTGCGGCGCCGCTCGGAAAGCGACGTGAACTTCGGTGCCTGCAAGAGATTGCGCAGGATGATGATGCGCTCGGGCAGCGCCGCGGTCTCCGGAGCGATCGACGCGATGCCCGAAACGACGATCGCACCCGTCATGCCGTTGTACGTTTGCCAATTCGATTCGAGATGCGGATGCGGATGATACCAATAGAGTCCCGGCGGCTGCGTCGCCGGAATCGCGATGCGATAGTGCAGCGTCTGGCCCGGCATGCCGAGAATGTCGATCGAGTCGTCGCTCGGAGCGTTCGGCGACACGCTGAGACCGTGAAAATGAAGTGCCGTCTCGTTGAGCGGCTGGACGGTCGACATCGGAAGCTCGTTCGTGTAGTCGACCGCGATCGTGTCGCCCGGCGAGACGCGGAGCGTCGGCATGACGAGCGAGCCCTTATAGGAAACCGCGGGGCCGCCGGTCGCAGGGTTGATCACCGCGGCGAGCGCCACGCTCACCACGCCGCCGGTGCTCGCGACCTCCACCGGGTTCGCGAGGTCCGAGAACGCCGGCTGCGCCGTCTGCGATCCCGTCTGCGGCGGCGAGCTGCCGCCGCCTCCGCCGATCCCGCACCCGGCGAGAAAAACGAGAGAAACGAACGCCGGAACGAGGCGGCGCGAAGAAACGGTGGACACGGGATAGCCTCCTTAGGAACACCTAATGCTCAGATTGATAGCATAGCCGAACCAAATTAACCTTTCAGAAAACAGGGTTTAGGAGTTCCTAACACGCAGGACGCTTGAGTCCACTCGTTCGCTCGTTTTCGAAAGGTCTCTCGATGCGTTGGTCTCCGTCGTTCGCTCGGCTTCGTGTCGTGCTGCTCGCGGCATGCGTTCTGTCCGGCACGATCGTCGTGCCGGCGTCCGCAGCCGAGATGACCGGTACGGTGACGTCGAACGACGGCACACCGATCGCGGGCGCGCGGGTCGTCCTCGGCGGCAAGGGGCCCGAACGCAGCGCCGTCACCGACAAGCAGGGCAAATTCCGGCTCGCCGATCTTCCGGCCGGGACGTACGACGTCTCCGCCAACGCCTCGGGGTTCAGCCCGGTCGGCGGTCGCACGATCCAGGTCGTGGACGGGAGCGGCAACGACATCGCGCTCGCGCTATCGCGCGCGCAGGCATCGTCGCTCACCGTTATCGGCACCGTGAGCACGAACGGTCGCCGCGCGCTCTCGACCGCCCCAGGCAACAGCACCGACATCGCGACCGCGCCGTACGCGGCGCAAGGGGTGACGCGCACGAGCGACATCTTGCAGCAAGAGCTCTCGACCACGGTGCAGCCGGTGATCGGCGGCGGCTTGAACGCTCCCGCCGTCGTCTCGCTCCGCGGGCCGGACCCGAGCGAAACGCTCGTCGCCGTCGACGGCCATCAAGTCAACAACGGCGCGACGGGCGACTTCGATCTCTCGCTGCTCGACCCGGCGGACTTGCAGAGCGTCCAAGTCGTGTACGGCATCGCGCCGTCGTCGCTCTTCGGTCCGAACACGCTCGGCGGCGCGCTCAACGTGCGCACGCTCGAACCGACGGCGCAATCGCACGTGCTCGAGCGCTTCACCGGCGGAACGTTCGATACGAACGGCGAGACGCTTCAAGCGACGGGCACGCAAGGCCGGCTCGGATACGCATTTTCGTTCCATCGATTGACGTCGGGCGGCGAGCTTTCGAACTACGCGCTTCCGGCGCTCTCGGGCACCGGATCGTCCACCGTCAGCAACGCGCTCGACGCATCGTCCACGATCACGAAGCTGCGTTACTCGCTCTTCGACGGCGCCGGCTTCATCGGCGTGTCGCTACGGGATCAAGCCGTGCACCGCGACATCTCGGCGACGACGTCGTCGTACGACGTGAGCACGGATACGTATGCGAGCAACGCGGGATCGTCGGTCGCTTCGAGCAACGCCGCGTACGCGCTCGACGCGCAGGCGCCGCTCGGCCGGAAGAACGGCGACGGCATCGCGGACACGACGGCGATCTTCCGCTATCAGACGTCCTTCGTCCGGCAACTCGTGAACGGCCCCGCCGCCGGCTCGTCGCCGTATCTTTTCGACGATCGCGATCTCATCGGCGACACCACGCTCGAGATCGATCACTCGCTGCCGCACGGAACGCTCTCGCTCAAGGCCGCGCTCACGAGCGAG
>CAJCIN010000177.1 GCA_903970385.1 Rhodospirillales bacterium
CTCGTCAGCCTGAGCCAGAAGAAGTCGTAACGGAGAACGCATGGCAGTAGCAATCGCCCATCCGGGCGCGGTCGATCACCACGATCACATCCACCCCGAGCCCGAAGGTTTCGTCGCGAAGTACATCTTCTCGATCGATGCCAAGGTCATCGGCGTGCAGTACATGGTCGCGGGCCTGTTGTTCTTCATCATTTCGGGATTGCTCGCCGAAGTGGTGCGCACGCAACTGCTCACGCCGACGGGCCTGATCGTCTCCAACGACACGTACAACGCGGTGTATTCGCTGCACGGCTCCGGGATGGTGTGGATGACGATCATCCCGCTCGTCACCGGCGGCTTCGGCAATTACGTGATGCCGCTGCAGATCGGCGCGCGCGACGTCGCGTTCCCGTGGCTCAACCTCGTCGCGTTCTGGATGTTTCCGATCGCGGGCGCGATCTTGTTCACGTCGTTCCTCGTCGGCGCTCCGGACGCGGGCTGGACGGAGTACCCGCCGATCTCCGTGCAGGGTCCGCCCGGCACGTCGCTCTGGTGCGTCGCGATCTTCCTCATCGGGATCAGCTCGACGCTGACCGGCATCAACTTTCTCGTCACGATCATGAAGATGCGCGCGCCCGGGATGACGTTCACGCGCATGCCGCTCTTCGTCTGGGCGCAGCTCGCGACGGCGATGCTCAACATGGTCGCGACGACCGCGCTCGCGGGCGCGCTGCTCGCGCTGTTCCTCGAGCGGCAGTTCAACGTCCCGTTCTACGATCCGGGTCGCGGCGGCAGCCCGCTGCTGTGGCAGCACATGTTCTGGTTCTACTCGCATCCCGCCGTCTACATCATGATCTTGCCGGCGTTCGGCATCGTGTCGGAGATCTTCCCGACGTTCTCGCGCAAGCCGATCTTCGGCTACAAGATGATCGCGTTCTCGTCGATCGCGATCGCGCTGCTCGGCTTCATGGTCTGGGCGCACCACATGTTCACGTCCGGCATGGCGCCGTGGCTGCAATTGCCCTTCATGATCCTCACGATGGTGATCGCGGTTCCGACCGGCATCAAGATCTTCTCGTGGATGGCGACGCTCTGGGGTGGGAAGATCGAGTTCCACCCGGCGATGCTCTTCGCGATCGGCTTCCTCGTGACGTTCACGTTCGGCGGCATCACGGGCGTGTTCTTGAGCGCCGTTCCCGTCGATCTGCACGAGCACGGCACGTACTTCGTCGTGGCGCACATCCACTACGTGCTCTTCGGCGGCTCGATGTTCGGCATCTTCGCCGGCCTCTATTACTGGTGGCCGAAGATCACGGGCCGGCTCATGAATTACAAGCTCGGCGTGTGGCACTTCTGGGTGACCTTCGTGTCGTTCAACGTCACGTTCTTGCCGATGCATTGGCTCGGGCTCGAAGGCATGCCGCGCCGCGTCGCGCAGTATCGCCCCGAGTTCCAATTCTGGAACGACGTCGCGTCGGTCGGTTCGTTCTTCCTCGCCGCGTCCACGCTCATCTTGTTGTACAACATGGCCACGAGCCTGATGCGCGGCAAGAAGTCGCCGCCGAATCCGTGGGGCGCGCGTACGCTCGAGTGGACGATCAGCTCGCCGCCGCCGTACTACAACTACAAGACGATTCCGGCCGTGTTGAAGAATCCGTACAACTTCGGCGAACCGCTGCCGTATCTCGGACTCGATCCGCAGGTCGACGAAGACGGGAACGCACCCGCGGGCCAGACGCCGCACCCGGCGCACGCGTAGGTTCGTTCGTGGCCGTTAGCGCGTTCAACAGCAGTCACGAAGCGGTCGCCGCGCGGTACGACGCCGTCGACTCGGCGTATCGCGAGACGCGCGATCTCCGGTTGCTCGGGTTCGTCCTGTTCCTGATCTCCGACGTCGTGCTCTTCTCCGCGTTCATCTTCGCGTATCTGTATCTGCGCAATTCGGTGCCGGACTGGCCGCCGATCACGAGCACCGGCCACCAGTTGCCGCGCTTCGACGTCGCGTTCGCGGCGATCAACTCGTGCGTTCTCTTCGGTTCGGGCGCGACGATGCACTACGCGATGGAGAGTTGGAAGCACCTCAACAAGCCCGCGTTCAACCTTTGGATGATCGCGACGATCGTGCTCGGGTGCACGTTCCTCGGCGGCCAGGTGTACGAATACCAGCACGTCGCGATCACGTGGGCCGGCTCGACGATGGGCGCGACGTTCTTCACGTTGACCGGCATGCACGGCTTCCACGTGTTCATCGGCATCATCTATTTGATCACGCTGTTCGTGCAGGCCAACACAGGCGTCTACACCGGATCGAAGTACTTCGGGCTCACCGCCGGAACGCTGTATTGGCATTTCGTCGACGTCATCTGGGTCGCGCTCTTCTATCTCTTCTACCTGATGTAAGGCCAATGGCAGCAACGATCGAAAAAGGCATCGCCTTCGTCCTCGCGCTCCTCGTCGGCGGAACGACGTCGTTCCAGCTCTACAAGGATTGGTCGTCGACCGGCCTCGACAATCAGGTCACGAAACTGCTGCTCGGTCTCATGGCCTTCGGCTGCATCCTCGTCGTTCTCGCCGCGGTCGGCGTACTCGGAGGCGGATAACACATGTACGATCGTCACGACGAACGCGGCGTGCCCATCTCGTCCGGCATCCCGCCGATCGTCATCATCTCCGCGATCATCGGTCTCATCATGATCGCCACGATCGTCACGCTCGTGTTCTCGAACAGCGCCTTCGGGCACGCGTGGCCGAGCGAGCAATCGACGAAGCTTCCGCTCTAACGCGCTTAGCGGGCTTTCCAGCCGTGCGCGTGTAGGCGTGAAGGGCTTGCGTACGCTCGTCATTTTCGCGTATGTGACGATCCTCGCGTCGCTGGCGCTTCCGTATGGCGTGTCCGCGAGCGGTACGCGCGGCGTCGTCGACCGCGTGTTTTTCGACAGCTTCGGCGGATCGTACGGCTCGGGGCCGGTCGGCCGTGATCTCGGCGTGTGGTTCGTCAATTTCGGCGGACCGTTGTTTACCGTGGATACGCGCCGCTTGACGGTCGTGTTGACGTGCACGCATTTCTGTCAGGGTGGAGTTTCACGGGAACTCGACGCGCGGCACTCCGGCGTGGTGCGATCGGCGATGCACGGACGAGACGCCGTAGCCGTCGCCGAGTTGCCGTTGCCCGACGACCTACCGTGGGGCATGTATCGCGCCCGCGTCGTCGACGCTCGTGGGGGGGTTCGGTCGACGACGGGCGTTCGGCAAAAAATCGGGTTCATCGATAACGCTTTCGTCTCGATACCGCCCGTAGCGGATCCGGCAACGGGATACGACGAGCATCTCCGAGATGCACGGCTCGCGTACGTCGGGCGCACCGTTCAGGGGTTCGGATCGCTCAGGCTGGACTGCGATGATCCCTTAACGGCGCAGAAGGACCGCGCCCTCGAAGCCTATGGGCGTAGGTTCGACGCCGCAATGTCGCCTTCACAACGGCAAAAGCTACTTTTCGCCATGCCCGCCGGACCGGCTTTGGTAGCCGACGTCGGCAACGAGCCGTCGCTCGTCGTGACATCGATCGATCGCCCCGTCGGGCCTTCGCGCTCCTGGAGAATCGGCGGCGACGTCTCGACGCGTGGCGCCGGCGACGATCGGTTCGTTGCCGTTGCACCGCTCCGCGTTTCCTTCGCGAACGCGGCGGGGAAGGCGTGCGTCAATCCGCGCCTGTGGGTTGCCGACGACTGGGAATTGCGTCGGACCTTGTGGGTGCACGCGCCGCTCGGCGTTCCCGAGACGACCACGATTCGCAAGCACATGACGCGCGAGACGGTCGCACACATCCTCGGTTTTCCCGGCGAGTACGGCAGCGTCGACGATATGAATCGCTTGAACGAGTGGCGTTACGTCGAATCCGGGCCGTTCTCGTCGACGGTGTACTTTCGCAACGATCGCGTCTCCGACTACCATCCGGCGGGCATGCCGCCGTAGTCGCCGCGCTTCAGTAACGGGGCGCGTTCGAACCCACGCCAACGTTCGGCAGCGCGTCCGGGAGGACGCCCGTCGAGCGGCCGTCGATGCGGTGGATGCCGCCGTAGTAGCTGAACTCGAGCATCGCCGGGCGGATGCTGTCCGGCATCGGGTCGTCGCCGATCGTCGGCCATTCGGCGACGGAACGGCGGTTCTCGTCGAGCACCGCGACGTAGCCGTTGGAGTCGGCTTCGGTGTTGCGGTCCGCCGTCCGATATCGGAGGTACCCGTCGACGATGTAGATCGGCGAGAATGAGTGGACGAGCGCCTTGACCGGCGGCGTCAACAGGATCACGGCGTAGAGGCAGAAGGCGACGGCGATGAGCCCGAAGATCGGCGCGAGCACGACCGCGGCGTCGTGGCGCTGGAGATGGGCATACTCGGGAAGCGGAATGAAGATGAGCGTCAAGGTCAGCGCGCCGAACACCGTCGCACAGATGACGGGCTCGATCGCGATTAGCAACCGGCCGAACAAGCCGCGGAGCACGACGCGCCGTTCCTTGCGCGTCCAGGCACGCCGAACGAGAACGGCCGCTTCGGCCGCGCCCGGCCGTCTGTCCCTGGTCTCGGTCCGCATCCTGGTTCTCCTCGGGGCCGTGGTAGGGTTCTGCATCGCGGCGTTCGGCCCCGCGTGCGCGCACGAGACCTCGTTTCGCGGCCTCGTCCTCGCGACGTTACCCGCGAAGGGCGAGATCGTCATCCGGCACGAGGCGCTCTTCGGCGCGCCGCCCGCGATCACGACGTTCAAGATTTACGCGCGCGACGCGCGAGCCGTCCGCGTCGGCTCGGCGATCGAGGCGACGGCGGATGCCGATTCGACGCCGTGGACCGTCTCGGACATCCATTCCGTCGGCAACGAAGCGCTCACCGGCCTGCCCGCCGGCGACGGGGCGCCGCAGATCCTTCGCAACGTGCATCACGTGGTGATCGGCGAGTATGCGCCGACGACGCAGCTCGTCGACGAGCGCGGCGCGCCGTTTTCGCTGCGCGATCTCCGCGGCCAGGCGGTCGTCATGGCGTTCGTTTACACGCGGTGTCGCGACGCTCGCGAGTGCCCGCTCATCTCGTCGCGCTTTCACGAATTGCAAGAGAAGGTGCGCGGCAAGCCGTTGCACCTCGTGCTCGTGACGCTCGATCCGGCGTACGACCGGCCCGCGGTGCTCGCGCGCTACGGTCGCAATTATGGTGAAGATCCCGCGCGGTGGACGCTCGCGACGGGCGACCCCGATACCGTCCTCGATTTCGCGGCGCAGTTCGACGTGACCGCGTTCCCGGATCAGCGCGTCGGGTTGATCCATCCCGAACGCACCGTCATCCTCGATCGCTACGGCGCGATTCGCGAGCTCATCGACGAGGGAGCGTGGACGCCGGACGAGATCCTCGCGGCCGTCGCGCACGACGAACGTCTGGCCTCGAATCCGTTCGAACGGCTCGACCTCTGGTTATCGTCCGCCGCCGTCTCCGTGTGCGGGAACGCGGTCGCGGGCTTCTCCGGCTTCACGGATCTACTGACAGTCATCGCGATCGCCGCGTTCTTCTCGTTTCTGTTGTGGCGCGTCGGCCGCACGATCGCGAAAGGTGCCGCGTAGCGCGAACCCGGAACAAGCGGCGCGCGCCGAGAAGAGCGATGCGTGGATTTCAAAGGCTTGACCGATCTCGACGAAATTTTACGCGGCATCGCCCCGAAACTAGATGCCGGGTCGTACGTGTTCACGACGATCGACAAGAACGCACCCGTACCGCTCACGGCGACGTCGATGATGCGCGAAGGCGAAGGCACGTCGCTCGTGATGCGCGAGCGTGACGCGAACGCACTCGGCCTGCCGATGACGTTTCCGTGCCGCCTGATCACGCTCACGGTCGATACGAGCCTCTACTCCGTCGGCCTGCTCGCGACGATCGCGAACGATCTCGCGGACGCCGGAATCAGCTTGAGCGCCGTGTCGGGATTCCATCACGTGCACGTCTTCGTGCCGATCGATCGCGCGGAAGAAGCGCTCGAGATCCTGGAACGTCTCTCGACGCGCGCACACTAGCGCTACATCGGCTCCTTGCGCTCGTTCGCGCGCGATGCGAGCAACAGCGTCGCGCATGCCGTGAGCGCCGCGACCGCCGCGAAGATCTCGTACGCGAGACGATAGCCCGCGACGTCGTCGATGCGCGCGCCGACGACGCCGCCCGCGAGCGATCCGCCGAAAATCTGCCCGATGATGAGGAATACGCTGAGCAATCCGACGCCCGTGGCGCGCGTCGTCGCGGGCACTTCGTTCGTGATGATGTAGCGCGTCGGCGCACCGAGCAGCGCGCCGAAACCGACGCCGGCGATCGCGATGCCGAGGATCGCGAGCCAGAGCGTCTCGAGCGTCGCGGCGAAGAGTGCGAGGCCGGCAGCCGTGAGGGTCGCGCCGGCGAGCAGCACGACGCGGCTGCCGAACGCGTCGAGCGCGCGACCCGCGAGCGGGATCACGGCGACGAACATGAACGCGCCGATCGCGGCGATGCCGCCGGCGGCGATCGCGTTGAGACGGTCGCCCGCGACGAGCGCGGCCGGGATGAAGAAGAGCGCGCCTTCGAGCAAGCCGATCGCGAGCTCGAGTGCGTACGTCACGACGAGCTGCCGCGTTGCGAACAGGCGCGGCGAGATGACGGGCGACGCCGCGGCGCGTTCGATCGGCACGAGCGTGACGAACGCGACGACGGCGAGCGCGAGCGCACCGAACGTCACGCCGTTGCCGAAGCTCGCCGCCTGCGTATCGAGCCGCGTGAGGCCGATCATCACGCCGAGCAGGCCGAGCGCGAGGACCACGATGCCGGCGACGTCGAGCGGGCCGCGCGCGCGCATCGCGCTCTGCGGCACGTACCGTTGCGCCAGTGCGATCACGATGACGGCGAGCGGAACGTTCGCGATGAAGATCGCGTGCCACGAAAAGTAATGCGTCAGCACGCCGCCGACGTTCGGACCGATGATGGCGGCGAGTCCCCACACGGCGCCGAGCAATCCGAGAGCGGAACCGCGGCGCTCGACCGGCACGCGATCGGCGATCGCCGCCGTCGCGACGGGGAAGATGCCGCCGGCGCCCGCCGCTTGGATCACGCGCGCGAGCAGAAAGATGCCGAACGTCGGCGCCGCGATCGCGAGCACGCTGCCCGCGGCGAAGATCGCAACGCAGAGCGTGTAGATCGCGCGGCGCCCGACCGTGTCCGCGAGCTTCGTCATGATCGGAATGCTCACGACGTTCGCGAAGAGATAGAGCGTGAACGCCCACGCGACGTCGCGCGGCGCGACGCCGAAGCCGTGCGCGATCGCCGGAAGCGCGGGCGAAATGACGCCGAGATCGAGCGCCCCCGCAAACACGCCGAGCGCGAGCGTCAGGAGCAGCGGTAGATGGGACCGGTCGAACGTGTGCCCGGCGACGCTCGCGGGCGCCGTCATATCACGCGATCGAGGACCATCGCGGCGCACATCAGCGCGAGATAGAGCAGCGAGTATTTGAAGAGCACGCGCGCGAGCGGCTTCGTCGGGCCGACGAGCATCTTCCACGCGTCCCAGACGAACACGGCGCCGAGAATCGCCGCCGGCACGAAATACCACAGACCCATCACGCCGAGCGGCGTGAGCGCGAGCGACACGGCCACGAGCACGAGCGTGTAGACGAAGATCTCTTTTTTCGTGCGCTCCGCGCCGCGCACGTTCGGAAGCATCGGCACGTTCGCTTTGTGATAGTCCGTGTTGGCCATGAGCGCGAGGGCCCAGAAGTGCGGCGGCGTCCAGAGAAAGATCAACGCGAAGAGTCCGAGCGCGGGGCCGCCGATCCCGTGTGCGACCGCGGCCCAGCCGACGAGCGGCGGAACGGCGCCGGCCGCGCCGCCGATCACGATGTTCAGCGTCGTCGTCCGCTTGAGCCAGAGCGTGTAGACGATGACGTAGTACGCGTTACCGGCGAGCGAGAGCCACGCGGCGAGCGGGTTCACGAGAAGATAGAGCAGCGCGAACGACGCGATGCCGAGCGCCGTCGCGAAGACGACGCCCGCGCGCGCCGTGATGCGGCCGGTGGCGACGGGGCGCGTCATCGTGCGCGCCATCAACCGATCGATGTCGCGATCGATCACGCAATTGAACGCACCCGCGGAGCCCGCGGCGAGCGCGCCGCCCACGAGCGTGAACAGCGTGAGCGCGAGCGGCGGCAGCCCGTGCGCGGCCATCACCATGGCGGCGAACGTCGTGATGAGCAGCAGATACATGATGCGCGGCTTCGTGAGCTCGTAATAGTCGACGAGCGTGCCCGCGATGCCGGTGTGAAGGACGGGAACCTTGCCGTCCAGGCGAGAGAGGGTCGAACTCACGCGAGCGGCGCGATCCGCCGCGACAGCGCGGAGCGTTCGCCGCGCGGCGCGAGCGCGCGATACGGTTCGAGTGCGGCGAGCGTCGCCGCGAGCACGAAGGCGAGGAACGTCGCGACGGCGTTCGCCGCGTGCGCCTCACGCAATGCGACCGGCAATCCCCAGACGACGTTGCCGATACCGAGTCCGATCTGCACGACGATGAGCCCGAAACCGAGCGTCGAGAACAGACGTACCCTCTCGGAGCCGCCATGCCACGCGGCGTACGTCGCGATGGCGGCGACGATGAGAAAGGACACCGCGGCGAGACGATGCAGCATCTGCACGAATTGTGCCGGGCCGCTTCCGAAGAGCGTCCCGTCGCACGCGGGCACCGTCGCGCACGCGAGGCCGGCGTAGCTCGAGCTCACGTACGCGCCGACGCACATCGTCGCGAACGCGAACAGCGCGGCCGCGGCGAGCGCCGGGGCGGCACCGTCGCCGAGAGTCGCGCGTCCGCCGCCGACGCCGGCGGGTTGCGGCGCGAGCACGGCGAGTGTGGCGAGCACCGAGAGATCGGCGAGGAGCGCCATGCCCATGCCCCAGTGTAGGACGACCGAGACCGGGCTATTCGCGAGCAGCACGGTCGCACCGCCGAGCGAGACTTGCGCGGCGAAGATCACGGCGAGCGCGACGAGCGCGGGTGCGACGCCCGCGATCCGGCGTCGCGCGCGAAAGCCCGTCACGATGGCGCCGAGCACGACGAACGATTCGATGAAGGCGACGAGCCGGTGCGACCATTCGAGCACGACGCCGCCCTGCAGGCTCGGGACGAGTGCGCCGTGGCAGAGCGGCCAATCCGGGCAGGTCAGGCCGGCATCGTTGATGCGGACCCAGCTGCCCAGCACCGCGATGGCGAAGGCCAGCGCCGCGCTCGTGACGGCGAAACCACGGAACAGATTCACGTCCCCAAGCATACGGCGAGCGGTATCGAAGAACAACGACTTTGGGATTCGCGAGGCGCCCGCCATCCGCCCGCGAACGGCCCAGGCGATGAGGAGACTTGCCGCGGTCTGCGCGCTCGTGCTCCTGCTGACGGGCTGCCGCGAAGTGCGCGTCAAGGCCTATCGACAGGGAGCCTCCGCGACGTCCGGCGGGAACCAGATCGCCGTCGTGCGGAACCGCCGCGAGCTCGAGGAGTTGGGCATTCGCGCTCCGGTGCGTTTCAACCACGAGTTCGGCGTCGTCTTACTGATGGGTCCGCATCGTGAGACCGGTTGGCGGCAAGCCATCGAATCGATCCGGGCCAACGCCGATCGGATCCGGATCGTCGCATTCGAGCGGGAGCCCGCGGACGGCGGAGAACCGAGCGAAGCGTACCGATCGTACACGTTGTGGATCGTACCGAATTCCGTGTATCGAATCGGTTCGTCCCTCGACGTCGTTACACCCGAGGGCGACACGATCGCGACGACGACGCTCAGATAGCGCAATCATGCGAGGCAATTGGATGGAACGGGACGCGTTCGCGCGTGTGGACGCGCGCATCACTCGGCTCGGGGTCGCGGTCGAACCGGACGGCGGCGAGGCGGAACTCGAAGGCGTCCTCAACCCGGCGTCGGCCCGCACGCGGGACGGTACGCTCCTGTTGTATCCTCGCGCCGTGAGCCGCGGCAACGTGTCGCGCGTCTCGATTCTCGAGGCGACGGAGACGGCCGCGGGACCGACGTTCCGGCGGGCCGGCTTCGCCCTCGAACCGCTGGAGCCGTACGAATTTCGCGACGTGCCGGGCGGCTTCGGCTGCGAGGATCCGCGCATCACGTTCGTGCCGCTCCTCGACCGCTACGTGATGGCGTACACGGCGTTCGGACCGCTCGGTCCGCGGATCGCAATCGCCCTCTCGTCCGACGGCTACGCGTGGGAGCGGCTCGGACTCGTGGACTTCACGGCGCCCGGTCTGCCGAAGGGCGACGACAAGGACGGCGTGTTCTTTCCGGAGCCCGTCATCTCGCCCGCCGGCGTTCCCGCCTTCGCCCTGTATCACCGTCCGATGATCCACGTGTCCGCGGCCGATGCGCGGGCGGCCATCCCGATCATCCTCGGGATCCCGCCGCGCGATCGCGAGTGCACCCGCATCGCGTACATCCCGGTCGACGCGGTGCTCGCCGACCGGCGCAATCTTCTCAAGGTAACCGAGAGCGCGATCGTACTCGAGCCGGGCGAGACGTGGGGCCGTATCAAGAACGGCGCCGGCACGCCCCCGGTGCGGATCGACGAAGGCTGGTTCTCGTTTTTCCACGGCGTCGACCCGCAGCTCGACGCGGGCGGCAGCAACACGGGCATGCGCTATAGCGCCGGGATCGTGATCCACGACGCCGAGCGCCCCGACCGCATCCTGTACCGTTCGCCCGAGCCCGTCTTTTCGCCGGAAACGAAAGACGAGATGCGCGGCATGGTGAACAACGTCGTCTTCCCGACCGCGATCGACGTGCCGCCCGGCGCCGACGCGCGTGCGTACGACGTGTACTACGGCATGGCCGATTCCCGGATCGGGCGGATCCGGGTCGAACTCGGCGCGAGCGAACGCGAAGCGGACGGAGCGGCCGAGACGGCGGCGTAGACCCCACGTGCTCCGCTACTACGCGCTGGCCTCGGCGATCGTGGTCGTCGCGATCGGCCTCTTGCTCGCGCTACCGCGGTTCCGGACGAGCGAGCCGCAGGGGCCCGCCTATGCGAGCGGACGTGCCACGCCCGGCGTCTCCGGCCCCGATGCCGAGGTCCGTGCGACGGAGACCGTCGGCGGCATCGCGCCGTGGGCGCTCTCGGCGGTGCCCGAATGCTTCCATCAGACGGCGAGTTTTCGCGGAGATCCCGCATTCGTACGGGCGCACGTGCCGCATGCCGCGCGGCGGGTGCCCGCGGGCTCGCGCTTGCGCGTCGCCGACTGCACGCTCGACGTGCGCGCCGGTTCGGCGCTGCTCGCGCGCGCGGAGAATCGCTTCGTCGTGCCGTCCCCGGCGAGTTTCTACGTGGCCGGCTCCTCGCTCGTCCTCCGGCAAACGGACGGCTCGCGGGACGAGCTGCGCGTCTATCGCCTGTCTCGCGGAGCCGTCCCGCGGTTCGATCGTTTGCACGACCGCGTATACTCGTACGAGTGACGACGACTCCCGATACTCCGCTGGCCGATGCCGTCGAGAAGCGGCGCACGTTTGCGATCATCTCGCATCCGGACGCCGGCAAGACGACGCTGACCGAGAAATTGCTGTTGTACGGCGGCGCCATCACGACCGCGGGACAGGTTTCCGCGCGCCGGCGCGCTCGGCAAGTGACGTCGGACTGGATGGAGCTCGAACGCGAGCGCGGCATCTCGATCACGTCGACCGTGCTGCAGTTTCCCTATCGCGGCCACACGTTGAACCTGCTCGATACGCCGGGCCATCAAGACTTCGGCGAGGACACGTACCGCACGCTGCTCGCGGCCGATAGCGCGATCATGTTGATCGATGCCGCCAAAGGCGTCGAACCGCAGACCAAAAAGTTGTTCGCGATCTGCCGGGCACGGCGCATCCCGCTCTTCACGTTCGTCAACAAGATGGACCGGCCGAGCCGCGATCCGCTCGAGTTGCTCGACGAGCTCGAAAAGGTGCTCGGCATCGCGACGTATCCGATGAATTGGCCGATCGGCAGCGGCCCGACGTTTCGCGGCGTGTACGATCGCTCCTCGCACGACGTGCATCTCTTCGAGCGCACCGAACACGGTGCGAAGCGCGCGCCCGTGCGCGTGACCGATCTCGACGACCCGCAGTTCGCGGCGCTCACGGACGAAAGCACGTATCGCGAGTTTCGCGAGGGACTCGAGTTGCTCGAGGGCGCGGGCGCATCGTTCGATCGCACGTCGTTGATGACGGGCGACGCGACGCCCGTGTTTTTCGGCAGCGCCGTGACGAATTTCGGCGTCGAGCTCTTCCTCGATCGGTTTCTCGATCTCGCGCCGCCGCCGCGCGCTCGGCTCGCGCTCCGAGCGGGAGATCTCGTGCCCGAACCCGTGCCGCCAGCATCGGAACAGTTCTCGGGCTTCGTCTTCAAGATACAGGCGAACATGGATCCGCGACATCGCGATCGCATCGCGTTCCTACGCGTCTGCAGCGGAAAGTTCGAGCGCGACATGACGGTGCACAACGCGCGCACGGGCAAGGACGTGCGCGTCACGCGCGCGATGAAGCTGTTCGCGAGCGATCGCGAGGTCGTCGAGGAAGCGTTCGCCGGCGACGTGGTCGGGCTCGCGAATCCCGGAACCTTCGCGATCGGCGACACGCTCTGCACGGGCGTTCCCTTCGCGTACGATCGCATTCCGTCGTTCGCGCCCGAACATTTCGCGAGCGTGCGCAACGTGGATACGGGCGCGTACAAGTCGTTCCAAAAAGGCATCGCGCAACTCGCGGAAGAGGGCGCGATCCAAGTGTTCTACGCGGCCGGCCAAACGCGGACCGAACCGATCTTCGCGGCCGTCGGCGAACTGCAATTCGAAGTCGCGAAATATCGGTTGCTTTCCGAATACAACGTGAAGACCGAATTCTACACGCTTCCGTTCTCGCTCGCGCGACGCGTGACGGGCGATCCGGTCGCGATCGCGTCGGGGACGTGGCCGTCGAACGCGAAACTCGTCGAGGACATCGCGGGTACACCGATCGCGCTCTTCGAGAGCGAATGGAGCATGCGCCTCGCGGAAGAATGGAACGCCGCGCTGCGATTCGAGTCGTTCGCCGATACGGGGCGAACCGTGGAGACGGTCAGATGAACGATCCTTCGATCAAGAACGTCACGCCGGGAACGCCCGGGCCCGCCGCGATCGGCGGCGGCACGCGGCCGCCGGGGGTCGCGCGCCGTCCGCTGCCGGTTCCGCTCATCGCGGCCGTCGTCGTGCTGCTGGTGCTCGTCGTCGGTTGGAAATTGCTCCACCACAAGAATGGCAACGAACGCCTCGCCGCGTCCGTCACGAAGGCGATCGCGGGGAACAACATGGCGCCGGTCGAGAAAGATTTCAACGCCTTGCGGCGGCCCGAACTCGAGAACCGCGGCAAGGTCGGGCGGCTTTCGGATTACGTGAACGCCGAGGGCGATCTCAAGGGCATCAACGAGGACACGCCGAGCGGTTCGCCCGACGGGTATCACCACTTCATCGTGCACTTCGCGAAGGGCGATCTCGCGGAAGACATGACGCTCGACGGCGACGGCAAGATCGCGAAGTTCAACGTGCACGCGGTGACGCCGCAATAGATCTGACCGTCGCCGAGCCGACGTTCGACGACGTGCGAGCCGCGGCGCGACGCTTGCGCGGCGTCGCGCATCGCACGCCGGTCGTCACGTCGCGCACGCTCGACGAACGTACCGGCACGCGCGCGTTTCTGAAATGCGAGAACCTGCAGCGCATGGGCGCGTTCAAGTTCCGCGGAGCGTACAACCGTATCGCGCAACTCACGCGCGACGAGCGCTCGGGCGGCGTCGTCGCGTTCTCGAGCGGCAATCACGCGCAAGGCGTCGCGCTCGCCGCCCGGCTCTGCGGCGTGCCGGCCGCGATCGTGATGCCGACCGACGCGCCCGCCGCGAAAATCGCCGCGACGCGCGAGTACGGCGCCGACGTGTATCTCTACGATCGCAAGACGATGGATCGCGGGTCGATCGCCGCGGACCTCGCGGAGAAACGCGGCGCGACGCTCGTGCCGCCGTTCGACGACCCGGCGATCGTCGCCGGTCAGGGCACGGTGGCGCTGGAGCTCCTCGAGGACGTGCCCGAACTCGACGTGCTGCTCGTCTGCACCGGCGGCGGCGGTCTGCTCGCCGGCTGTGCGATCGCCGCGAAGGCGCTCCGGCCCGAGATCGCCGTGTACGGCGTCGAGCCGGCGGCCGGCGACGACTTCGCCCGGTCGCTTGCGCTCGGCGAACGCATCGAGATCCCCGTTCCGGACACGATCGCGGACGGCCAGCAGACGACGTCTCCCGGCGCGCTGACCTTTCCGATCGTGCGGCGGCTGTGCGCCGGAATCGTGACGGTCACGGACGAGGAGCTGCGAGAGGCGATGCGGTTCGCCTTCGAGCGGCTCAAACTCGTGATGGAGCCGAGCGGCGCGAGCGCCCTCGCGGCGCTGCTCGCGGAGAAGATCGAGTTCCGCGGCTCACGCGTCGGCGTCGTCGTAAGCGGCGGCAACGTGGATGCGGCGCGCTACGCCGCGATCATCGCCCCGGCGGCGCGCTAGCAGCCCGCCGTTTTAGGAAGCGCGCGTGCCGAGCGAGTCGAGCGCGCGCTGCATGATCGAACAGAGTTCGAGCTTGTCGCGCTCGTCGAGGTTCGCGATCGCGGGCGGGGGCTGGTGGAAGCGCTCGCGGGCGCGCACGTAGAGCTCGGTTCCGTCCGTCGTCATGACGAGCGTCTTGACGCGGCGGTCGTGTTCGGAACTCTGCCGCTCGACGAACCCTCGCGTCTGAAGCTTGTCGACGATCGACGTGACGTTCGAGGCGTCGCACCCGAGGTTGATCGCGAGCTCGCTCATCGTCATCGAACCGAATTCGCCGAGGATCTTCATGGCGATCAACTGCTGCGGGGTGAGGCCGAAGGACGCCGCCACCTTGTCCACCCACGGCTTGAACGATTTCCAGACGTCCGCCATGAGGTCCCAAGCACGGGTTCCCGCATTCTCCTGGACCTCTGGACCCGCACTATGGTCGATCATCTGAAATATTGTACCTTAAAAAGTTTAAGCTTGCAATCTATTGCACTGAGCGATAGTTGGTGATATAAAGTATCTACTTCGCCAAATAAAGTTTCGCCGGCGGATGAGAACGAGGTGAGAGATGCATTCCACAGATGAGACGACTGCGAAACGGTTCGCGAGATGGTTGTCCGGGGCGCTTCGGCCGGTCGAGCCGTACGGGGATTACTTCGTTCGGTTGGAATCCAGCATCGCCGCAAGCGCTCCGAAGGCGTGTGCGTCGTGCACGTGAACCCGGCGCTGGCCGGCGTGCTCGCGGCGTTTGCCTTCGGCTATCGTGCCGATGCCGGTCTGACGATCGTCATCGTACCTACGGTATTGCTGGTCCTCGTACTTCTTGCCGATGCGGTCGTGTCGATCCGCCGGCGCGTCGTGGCCGCTCCGGTCGGGCTTCGTTCCATCCGATGATCGCCGTCTCAACCTTGCCGATCGACGATTCCGTGCTCGTCGACGCGGCTCGCGCCGGGTCGACGGACGCGTTCGACGTGCTCGTCGACCGGTATCGCGCGCCGGTCGTCCGGCTCGCGTACCGGCTCACGCACGACCGCGACGAAGCGAACGACATCGCACAAGACTCGTTCATGCGCGCGTATCGCAGGATCGGCGAGTTCAAGCCCGACCGTCCCTTCGCGCGCTGGCTCTTCGCGATCGCGCGCAACGCGTCGCTCGACGCACTGCGCCGGCGGCGGCGCGCCGCCTCACTCGAGCCGTCCACGATCTCGACGGCAGCCGAGCCCGGCCCCGAAGACCTCGCGCTCCGCAACGACGAAGCCGCGCGCGTGCACGCCGCACTCGATGCGTTGCCCGCGAAGTATCGCGACGTGCTCGAACTCTACTACGTGTCCGACCTGCGCTATCGCGACATCGCGGTCGCGCTCGAGATCCCGATCGGGACCGTCAAGACGTACATCTCGCGCGCGAAGCGCAGGTTGCGCGTCGAACTCGACCCGAGCGAGATCCTCGCGGCGTAGCTCCGCCGCCCTCAGCGCCCCATCGCATGGAATTCGGCGTTCGGGCGCATGTCGAGCGCGCCGGCCAT
Source organism: Rhodospirillales bacterium (assembly GCA_903970385.1). Lineage (GTDB taxonomy): Bacteria > Vulcanimicrobiota > Vulcanimicrobiia > Vulcanimicrobiales > Vulcanimicrobiaceae > Palsa-1515. Next base: position 16,117 of record CAJCIN010000177.1, read on the forward strand.
GCGATTCGAGAAGCCGAAGAACGCGGCGATCGCCGCGATGTCCCACACGTCGTCATCGGAGAAGCCGGCGGCGCGCAGATCGTCGATCTCGGCATCGCTCGCCGCGAAGCGCGGTTCGTTGACGCGCGATGCGAACGCGAGCATCGCGCGCATGCGCGGCTCGAGCGTCGCGGTCCGCCAATTGATCGCGATCTGATCGGCGAGCACCGCATCGTTCGTGAAGATCCGTAGCGCCGCACCGTGCGCCGTCACGCAGTATTGGCACGCGTTCTCCGACGAGACGGCGACGACGATCGCCTCGCGCTCCGCGCGCGAGAGGCCGCCCGCACCTTTCATCAGGACGTCGTGATAGGCCACGAACGCGCGAAAGTGTTCGGGCCGGCGCGCGTACGCTCGAAAGACGTTCGGCACGAAGCCGACGCGTTCGCGGTTCTTCGCGTAGATCGCGGCGATGTCGTCCGGCAAAGCGGCCTCGTCGGCTTCACCGAATCGGGAAATGCGTTCGTCGCTCACGTCGCACACGTGCGATAAGAAAAAGCGCGAACCCTCGGGCCCGCGCTTCTCGTCCTGTCGTTTCGTCGTCTTCCGGAGACTTACGGCGAAGACGTGGCTTCCGGTCCGGCGGGGCGCCCCGTCGTCGCGGGCATCGCCATCGCGGGGCTCGCCATCTCATCGGGCTTCGACATCGCGCCCGACTTCATCGATCCGGACGCCATCGCGAGGTTGCCGCACGCGACGTAGTCTTTGAGATCGTTCGCCGACTTGTGAACGTTCACGGCGAAACCGCCGGCCGTCAGCGACGCGAGCGACGCGGGGACCGTCGTCGTCGATTTGCCGCTCGTGAGGCTCGTCAGCGGGAACTTCGGTGCGGGATTGAGATTCGTGCACGAACCCGTGTGGATGTGCGCCGGCTGCGCTTCGGCCGGCGCGCCGGTCAGCGCGACGGTGACGATCGTCTTGTCGCCCGAAGCCGTCAGCGTGACGGTACCCTTTTCACCCGAACCGTTTTGCGCGGAAATCGGATACGTCGACGACGCGCTCTTCGCGCTGATCGCGAGCGGAGCCGCCGCGAGCGCTGCGATCGCGCCGATCGTAAATAATCGTTGTAAATGCATGCTACCTCAGTTCGAACCGATCGTAGCCGCGCCTGCCATCGCCGCATTCGCCGCGTGCAGACCCGGTAAGCCGCTGACGCAACCGCCCGGCGACGCGCCGCTGCCGCACAGGAGCAATCCGTCGATTTCGGTGCGAGCAGGGAAGCGGTCGCCGAGGATCTGTCCCGGCAACAATTCGCCGTGGAAAATGTGTCCGCGATACAGTCCGAAGCGTTCCTCGAGATCGGGCGGTGCGAGGATCTGTCGCGCTTCGATCGCGTTCGGCAGATTCGGCGCGTAACGCGCGAGCGTCGCGACGATGAGATTGGCCGCATCCTCGCGTTTGCGATCGTTCCACGCGCCGTCGGCTCGCTCGTACGGAAAATACTGCGCGAAGATCGAGAGCAGATGCTTGCCGGGCGGCGCGAGGGACGGGTCCGTCGGCGTCTGCATGAAACACTCGAGCATCGGCGCGCGCGACGCGCCGAGCGTTCGCGCGTCGTCGTGAGCCGTCTGCAGGTAGTCGAGCGACGGCGCGACGTGAACGGTCGCGCGATGATGCGGCGCGGCCGTGTCGCGACCGGGACGTGCCTCGAAATCCGGCAGTTCGCCGAGCGCGAGGTTGAGCTTGAGCGAACAGCCGTCGCTCTTCCACCCGGCGAGTTTCGCACGCGTCCCGGCCGGCACGTCGCTCGTGGCCAGCAGGGAGAACGTCGTGTGCGGATCGGCGTTCGAGATCACGAGCGGCGCTTCGAACTCGGTTCCGTCGTCGAGTGCGACGCCGTACGCGCGGCCGTCGCGGACGAGGATGCGCGTAACCGTCGCGCTCGTCTGAAAGGAGCAGCCGGCGATGCGGGCGGCGAGCGCGAGCGCGCGCGAGATGCTCCCCATGCCGCCGCGCACGAAGCCCCACGCGCCCTGCACGCCGAGCGCGCGGCCGGCGTAGTGGTGTGCGAGCACGTAGCCCGTGCCGGCGTCGCGCGGCCCGGCGTACGTGCCGATCAGGCCGTCCGTCGCGAGCGTCGCCTGCAGCACGGGCGTCTCGACGTAGCGCTCCACGAGCGCGGCGGCGGAGCCGTCGAACGCCGCGCGCGCGGCATCGTCGATGCGCGGCGTATCCGGAGCGGCCGCTTCGAACGCTTCGAACAGCACCGAGCCGAGGCGTTCGGCCTCACGTTCGAACGCGGCGAAGCCGGCGACGTCGCGTCGTGAGAACGCGCCGATCTCCCGCGCGTTCTCCGCGGCATCTCGCGACAGGACGAGGGAACGTCCGTCGGGCAACGGCGTGAACGACGCCGGGTCCTTACGATACGCTTCGTATCCGTACGACGCGAGGCGGAGTTCGCTCACGATGCGCGGATGCAGCAAGCTGCACACGTACGACGCGGTCGACACCGTCCACCCGGGCCACACCGCTTCGCTGACCGCCGCGCCGCCGAGCACGTCGCGCCGCTCGAGCACGAGGACGGAACGTCCCGCGCGCGCGAGATATGCGGCGGCGACGAGCCCGTTGTGACCCGCGCCGACGACGATCGCGTCGTAGCCGTCCGCCCGCAGCAGACGTCGCGCGTCGCTCACCGGCGCACTTTCTTCTTTGAACCGCGCTCCTTGCGTTTGAACGGCAATCCCGGCACGAACGCGCGATCGTGGCGCAGCGCGACGTCGACGTCTTCGCAACCGATCGGAGTGAACGCGCCGCAATCGTGCGGACGTGCGGAGTAGATGCCGCAGTAGTACCGGCCGGAGCTCGAACCCTTGAGAAAGACGCACTGGCTCGCGATGTCGTCCGTGACCTTCTTGAGGTAGCCGACGGAAAAACCGTCCGCCGACGGCCGCTGCACGACGTACTCGTCGAGTGCGACCTCGTACGAGATGCCGAAGTGATCCGCGATACGCTGTACGTCGGCCTTGCTGACGAACGGCTCGTAGCCGCTGCAGCATTCCGCGCAACCCGGCGGGCACGCCGCGTTCTCCGGCATGTCGCGCAGGTGTTTGCGCGCGAGCTCGATCACGACGCCGATCGCTGAGACGAACTCCGGATCGTCGTTGTATTTGTACGACCACTCTTTCTTCGCGATCTCTTTCGCGTTGTAGCGGTGCGTGATCTTTTCGTTGTAGGTGATCGTGACGTGCTCTTCATCGATCTCGATCTCGGTCACGTGCTCCATCGGAGCGACGTCCATGAGTTCGAGCGTCGTCGGTTGTCCCGTGCGTTTCGTGAACGCCCGGAGGTCGCGCATCGCCGCGTGCGCGATGAGATCGATCGTCTGCTCCATGCGCCGACGGGTTCGCGCACGACGGGCGACGGACCCGGCGAGGCGGCGAGACGACCCTCGGCAAAGGCTCGTTATCGGAACATGCCGACGGAGAAACCGATGTCCCTGACCCGACGTTCGAGCGCCGCCCTCGCGTTCGCGATCCTCGCGCTCGTGTCGCCGCTCGCGGCCGAGTCCGCCGCGAACGGCGGCCCCGCGCTACGTTCGAAGATCTTCACGGCGTTCGCCGGCATCCGATCGTATCGCGTCACGGTGCTCGGGTCGGTTCGCTCGCTCGGCGTGTGGATGGCGCCGAATCGCTATCAGATGACGACCGATTTCGACGGGAAGCCGGTCAAGACGCTCATCGTCGGCCGCGACTACTGGACGCTCTCTGACGGCAAGTGGCGGAAATCCGGTACCGCGTCGAACAACCTCGACGTCGACATCGCCGGGCTGATCCGCACCGCGAAGGCGGACGCGAGCATTCCGTTCGTGGCGATGCCCGATCAAACGCAGGACGGCAAGCGCGTCGGCACGTTCGGCTTCACGTTCAAGAACGGGACGGCGGAAGTGTGCAACTACGATCGCACGACGTACCTCGCGACGCGCTGCAAAGCGGACGAGCTCACGCTCCTCTACGCGGGCTACAACGACCCCGCGAACCGGGTCGCGAAACCCTAGTCGCCTACGGCGCCGCGTGCGGCGCGTCGAACGCGAGGGCCGCCATGATGCGCACGCCCGTCTCGAGCGCGTCTTCGTCGATATCGAATTTTCCGTGGTGATGCGGGAACGACGTGCGCGCGTCGCCGCTCGAGCCGACGACGAAGTAGCACGCCGGGACGCGTTCCGCGAAGAACGAGAAGTCTTCCGCGCCCATGTGCTTTTCCGACGTGACGACGCGCTCGCCGCCGAACGTTCGCTCCGCGAGCGCCCGCACGTAGGCCGTCTGCGCGACGTCGTTCGACGTGACCGGATAGCGCCACGCGTAGTCGAACGCGTACGTCGCGCCCGACGCGCTGCAGACGCCCGCGAGCACGCGTTCGATGCGCTCGGCCATCTTCTCGCGCACGCCGCGATCGAACGCGCGCACCGTCCCGAGCATCGTCACGCTCGAGGGAATGACGTTGTGCGTGGTGCCGCCGTGAATGGCGCCGATCGTGACGACCGCCGGTTCGATCGGATCGATCTGGCGGCTCACGATCTTCTGGACCGACGCGACGAACTCGGCCGCGACGAGGATCGGATCGATCGAGAGGTGCGGTGCCGCGCCGTGACCGCCGAAGCCGTCGATGCGGATCTCGATCGAATCGCTCGACGCGTAGAACTGGCCTTCGCGGAAACCGAGCACGCCCGTCGCGAGCTGTGAGAAGAGGTGCAGCCCGTACGCGCGCTCGACGCCGAAGCGCTCGAGCATGCCTTCCTCGACCATGAGCTTCGCGCCGCCCTTGCCCTCCTCGGCCGGCTGAAAGCAGAGCACGATCGTCCCGGCGAGCTCGTCTCTGCGTTCGGCGATGATGCGCGCGGCGCCGAGCAGCATCGCGACGTGGCCGTCGTGACCGCATGCGTGCATCTTGCCGGCGGACGTCGATGCGAAGGGACGCTCCGTTTCTTCCGCGAGCGGCAACGCGTCCATGTCCGCGCGCAGCATGACGGTCTTGCCGGGCCGCGACCCGTGCATCACGCCGACGACGCCCGTGATCGCGATACCGTCGTGCACCTCGTAGCCGAGCTCGCGCAACCGCGCGGAGACGATGCCCGCCGTGCGCGATTCCTCGAAGCCGAGTTCGGGATGCGCGTGGATGTCGCGGCGGAAGGCGACGACTTCGTCGATGAGGCCGGCGGGAAGCGAAGCGGTCGTCATGGGGGCGGACGTTCGCGAGTTCTGAACGAACGGCCCTCGCGTGTCGAAAACGATTGGCGTCGATCTCGGTGGCTCCCACGTTCTCGCGGCGGTCGTCGACGAGTCCGGGACCATCCTCGAACGCGCCGAGCGCGACCTCACGGATCACGATCCGGACGTCGTCGTGAAGGCGATCGTTCAGGCGATCGACGAGGTCCTCGAAGCGTCGAAATCGGTGACGGCGATCGGTCTCGGTTCGCCCGGCAACATCGATCTCTCGACGGGTTTCGTCGCGTATTCGCCCAACTTCAACTGGCGCGGCGTCGCGCTCGGCGAGAAGTTACGCGCGCAGGTCTCGCTGCCGATGTTCTTCGCGAATGACGCACGTTGCGCGACGCTCGCCGAGTACACGTTCGGCACGGGCGTCGGTACGAAGAACTTCGTGCTGCTGACGCTCGGAACGGGTATCGGCGGCGGCATCGTCGCGGACGGAAAACTCGTGCTCGGGAACACCTTCGGTGCGGGGGAGATCGGTCATCATCAGATCCGCGCGACCGACGGGTTCATCTGCAATTGCGGCAAGACCGGCTGCTTCGAAGCGCAGGCGTCGGGCACGGGGCTCATCCGCCACGCGCTCGCGATCGCGCATTCGTTCCCGCGCAGCACGCTCGTGAGCGGCAAGCCGGAAAAGCTCGGGTCGAAGTCGATTCGCAAGGCGGCCGAAGCGGCCGATCCGCACGGCACCGCCGCGTGGAGCCGCTACACGGACGACCTCGCGCGCGGCATCGCGAACGTCATCGCCTTCGTCAATCCGGAGACGATCGCGCTCGGCGGCGGCGTGGCCGGCGCCGGCGCGTTCATGATCGACGCGGTGTTACCGAAGGTCGAGGTGCTGACGACGATGGCACCGCGCGGACACACGAAGCTCGTGACGGCAACGCTCGGAAACGATGCGGGCGCGATCGGCGCCGCGACGATGGCCGCGCGCGGCGGCCACGAGTCACCCGCCTAGAACGCGGCGGCGATCGCTCGGGCGGGCGTGACGACGGGCTTGAGCGGCGGCGCGTCGGTCAGCTCGCCGAAGGAGACGTTCGCGATCAATTCGGCGATGCGGCGCGAGCTGCCGCGCGGCGCGACGGAGGCCTGGCGATCGCGCATCGCCTGCAGGCGTTCGAGGTTCGCGACGATGCGTTTCGTCGAGCGCACGACGTCGGTCGCCGTCAAGGCGACGACGCCGATACCGTTGTTCTCGACGTACTTCAGGTTGCCGTACTCTTGGCCCGGGATGAAGTCGTACACGACGACCGGAACTTCGGCGAGGCTCGCTTCCGCGATCGTGCCGGGCCCCGCCTTCGTGACGAGGAGATCGGCGGCACGCATCAGCTCGGGTACGTTCTCGCAGTAGCCGAGCACCGTCATCGGCGTCGGCAGCGAGGGCGCGAGCTCCGTGAGCTTCTTGCGGAGCGATTTGTTGCGGCCGGTGACGACGACGAGATGCAGCGGCAGCTTCGACTTCGCGAGCGCGAGCGTGGTCGGCAACAGCTTGCCGCCGCCTTCGCCGCCCGCCATCAGCAGCGCGATCGTCTTCTCGGCGGGAAGGCCGAGTTGGACGCGCAGTTGTGCCTTCGTATCGGACACGTCTTCGAATTTCGGATGCACGGGGTGGCCGAGATGATAGATGCGCTCGACCGGGACGCCGCGATCTTTCGCACGCGCGTAGACCTCGCGCGCCGGGACGACGACGGCATCGACCTCGGGCGTAAGCCAGCCTTCGTGCACGCGGCCGAGATCGGTCACGACCGTGATCACGGGAACGTCGAGCATGCCCGCATCGGCGCGCGCGCGTAACGCCGCGTGATTGAGCAGCGGGTGCACGGAAACGATCACGTCGGGGCGGTACGAGTTGAAGAGGTCGCGCAAGCGCGCGCGATACAACGGCTCGCAGAAACGGATGACGCTGCGGAAGCGGCGGCGGCCGTTCGTCGCGTGGTAGAGCGCGCCGTAGATCGGCGGAGCAAAACGAAGGGCCGCACTATACGCGGGCCCCAGCTGAGAGAGTGGAAAGCTGCAGTGCGATGCGACGTCTTCGATACGGTGTTCGAGCCGGAGAGCTTCCCCGTTCGGACCGGTGTCGACCTCGTCGAGCGCGGCCACGATCGCGTTGCACGCGCTTCGATGGCCGCCGCCGGTGTCCGAGATCAACAGCAGGACGCGCTTGGTCATCAACCCTCTACTTCAACTACGCGCGCTGCGTCGTTCGCAGCGAACGCACGGCGCGAATGCGTTGCAATCGCCGGAGCGCATTCTTCCGGCGCCGCTGGACGGTGCGCACGTACGTGACGAACGCGCGAGCCGGAGCATCGTAAAACCGGAAGATGTCCCCGAACTCGACGTCGGGATTGCGATGGTGCCCGTCGTGGTCTTCCGGGAGAACGATCGCGAAGACGCGGCAGATGCGCACGAGCCACGGCGGGCTCACCCAGCCGAGGTCGGTCGTGTGGCGCCACCAGACGTGGAGTTGGCCGAGCAAGAGCCCGAGAGCGGCGCCCGCCGCGGCCCACGGGCCGAAGAACGCGAGCGGTACGGCGATCGCGATGTACGGAATCGCTCCTAGCAGGCCGTCGAGGAGAACCTCGGGATCCTTGGAGATGACCGCGTGATCCCAATACGAGCGGCTGCGATCGTGGTGCGTGCGCAGGTGCAACTTGAACCAGAGATGCTGGGGCACGTGATAGAGAAACGTCGACGCGAGGTCACCAACGACCAGCACGATGACGAGCGAGACGAAAAACATCACCACTCCGCCGCCTTCATATCGACTTCGATTCCTCTACCCTTGACTTTCGACTGTTTCCGGTCCGTTTCGAACCCTTTTCGCTACGCTCTTGGGCCGACCGAGCGTCGGTCCCTTCCGGTGCTCCTGCTCGCGGGCGTGCTCGCGAGCGCGACCGGGGCCGGCTGCGACGGGCCGCAACGGCATCCCGCGCGGGCCGTCGCTCACGTGCGACGCGTCCTACCGAACGTGTCGCTCGACAACTTGGCCGACAAGGTCCAGAGCTGGCGAATCCGCGTCGCGCCTCCGGAAATTCGCGGTCTACGACTGCTCTATGATACCCCGCTTTCCGACGGGCCAACGCTCGCCGTCGTCCGGTCGATCGTGCGCAGCAATCACCGGCTCGATCCGTTCGACGCGCTCGTGTTCGCCGTGCGCGCCGCGTCGGACGCGCGCGAGCATCGGCTCGATCAGGGATTTTTCGCCGCGGTCCTGCTCCAGGAGTCCGGGTTTGCGCCCGACGCGCTCTCGCCCGCGGGTGCGGTCGGCATCGGCCAGTTCACGCTCGGCACGGCGGCCGATGCGGGGGTCGATCCGTTCGATTGGCGATCCGCGATGGCCGGATCGGCCGCGTTGCTCGGCGGCTACGTCAACGCGTACGACGGCGTCTACGGCGATCCGTATGCCGCGGCGCTCGCCGCGTACGATGCGGGTCCCGGCACGGTCGCGTATTACCACGGCATTCCACCGTACGCGGAGACGAGGGAATACGTCGCCGACATCTACGATCGTTGGGCGCGCATCGAGCGCGACGCGACCGGCCTGCGTCGCCGGCATGCCGAACGCCGCGCGGACGGGCGCTAAAGTCTTTCGAACCTCCGGCGCAGGACACGAATCCGGCGTGCGGCTGTCGCGCTAGGCTCGGTCACGCTGCGGGACGTATGGCGCCCGCGCCGACGGAGCCGCGCGTGCCGTTCGCGCGTCCGTAAGAGGCTCCGCGACGGTCGTGCCAAAGGGCGCGACATGACGTCGCCGCATCACGGCGCGGATCCGTTCGCGTATCTCGAGAACGCCGGCGACCCCGCGACGATCGCCTGGACCGCGGAACAGAACGCGCGCACGCGCGCCACGCTCGCATCGCTGCCCGGACGCTCGGCGCTCGAGAAGCGCTTCGACGAACTCGTCGCGATCGATAGCCTCGGTACGCCGGTCGCATGCGGCGAGCGCACGTTCTACAGCGCGCGACGCGGCCGCGCGACGCAGCCGATCCTCTTCGTGCGCGAGCACGGCCGCGATCGCGCGATCCTCGATCCCGCCGCACTCGATCCGTCCGGCCTCACCGCCGTCGATTGGTGGTACCCGAGTCCCGCCGGCACGTACGTCGCGTTCGGGCTCTCGACGAACGGCGACGAGCGCAGCACGCTCGGCGTGCTCGAGGTCGCGTCCGGCATCCGCCGTCCCGAATCGATTCCGGACACCCGCTATTGCAGCGTCGCATGGTATCCGGACGAGGACGGATTCCATTACGTCCGCTTTCCGCCCGGCGCCGATTACGGTCCGCGCGTCTACGCGCACGCCCTCGACGAGCCGTACGCACGCGACGTCGAGATCTTCGGCGCGGGACGCGCGCCGGAAGACATGCTCGGCGTCGACGCGAGCGCGGACGGTCGCTGGCTCGTCGTGCGCGCGTCGCGCGGCTGGTCGCAGAGCGATGCGTATCTCGCGGACACGAAACGGGTGCCGCTCGCATTCGTGCCGCTCGCCGAGGGCCGCGACGCGCTCTTCGACGCGCTACCGACGGACGCTCGCACGTACGTCCGCACGAACGACGGCGCCGCGCGCTATCGCATTTTCGCCGTGGATCCGGAGCGCCCGGAGCGCGAACGCTGGGAAGAGATCGTACCCGAAGGCGCCGGAACGATCGATGCGTTCGCGGTGACGCGACACGGCATCGTCGTCCACGAACTCGAGGACGTGCGTTCGGTCGTGCGTGTTCGGCGCCACGACGGTTCCTTCGAGTCGCTCGCCGGATTCGGCGAACGCGGCCTGATCGGTCTCTCGGGCAACGAACGCGACGACGCGGTCTTCGCGCTCGCGGCGTCGTTTCTCGATCCGCCCGCGATCGCGCGCATCGTCGTCGGCCCGTCCGCGCCGGCGGAAACGACGACGTGGGAACGCGTCGCGACGCCGTTCGATGCGAGCGCGTATCGCGTCGCGCAGGAGTGGTTCGTCTCGAAGGACGGAACGCGCGTACCGATGTGGATCGTCGAGCGGCGCGATGCCGCGCGCGACGGCGGCGCTCCGGCGGTGCTGTACGGCTACGGCGGCTTCAACGTCTCGCTCACGCCGTCGTTTTCGCCGAGCCTCGCCCCGTGGCTCGATGCGGGCGGCGTCTACGCGATCGCAAACCTGCGCGGCGGCGGCGAGTTCGGCGAGGCATGGCATCGCGCCGGCATGCGCGAGGCGAAGCAGAACGTCTTCGACGATTTCGCCGCGGCCGTCGAGTATCTCGGCACGCAACGCATCGCCGATCCGCATCGGATCGCCGTATACGGCGGCAGCAACGGCGGTCTGCTCGTCGCCGCGCTCGCGGTGCAGCGGCCCGAGCTCGCCGCAGCCGTCGTGTGCGCCGTTCCGCTCACCGACATGCTGCGCTACCATCTCTTCTCGATCGGGCGGCTCTGGATTTCGGAGTACGGCGACCCCGACGTCGCGGCGGACGCCGCGTTCTTACGCGCGTATTCGCCGTATCACAACGTGCGCGACGGCGTCGCGTATCCCGCGACGTTCATCGAGACGGCGGAATCCGACGGTCGGGTCGATCCGCTCCACGCGAAGAAATTCGGCGCTCGCCTGCAAGAAGCGATGCGCGGCGACGCGCCCGTGCTCGTGCACGTCGAGCAGAACGCGGGCCACGGTGCGGGCAAGCCCCGCGACAAGATCGTCGCGGAGCTCGCGGACCGCTGGGGCTTTATCTCCTGGCGATTAGGCCAGAGTCTTGTGTAGGAATGTCTCGACGCGCTCCCATGCGTCTTTGACTTCCGATTGGTTCAGTGCCGAAGAGCTTTCGCGGAAGAACGCGTGGCCGACGTTCGGATAGACGACGACCTCGTGTTCCTTCCCCGCGGCCGCGAGCGTCTCGTCGACGCGTTTCGCGGCCTCTGCCGGAATGAAGTCGTCCTTGCCGCCGAAGAACAGCAGCAACGGAATGTTGATGTCCTTCGTATCGGCCAACCCCTCGGGTTCGCCGTTCGGGAAGCCGGCCGCGATGCTGCCGCCGTAGAACGGAATCGCCGCCCGCAACCCCGGCAGCGTCGCGGTGACGTACGCGGCCGAGCCGCCGAAGCAGAAGCCGACCGTCGCGATCTTGCCCTTCGCGACGAACGGTTGCGCGTCGAGCCATGCGATCGTCGCCGCGACGTCCGCGCGCAGGGTCGCGCGCGAGACCTGCCCCGCGGCGGCGAAACCGTGTTGCAACCCTTCTTGGGTATACGGTTCGTTGAGATTCGGATGCGTACGATGGTAGTAGTTGATGGCGATCGCCACATAGCCGGCCTTCGCCAGCAAGTCGGCGATGCGCTTGACCTCGGTGTTGACGCCGAAGATCTCTTGCAGCACGATGACGGCGGGCTTCGGACCGTCGCCGTCCGGGCGGGAGAGATAACTCGGCATCGGGCTGCCGCCGACGTCGATCGTGAGATCTTGATGCACTCTGAACTCCTTGACGGGGCGCGATAACGTTGATAGTTCCGGGCGACTACGGGACGGCCGTCGGCGAGCGTTTGTTCCTCTACCGTTCTCCGCAGCCTGCCCTCACGGCGTCGTTCGCGGACGACGTGCGGGCCGGCCTCACCGCGCGCGAGAAATATCTCGCGCCGAAATACTTCTACGATTCGCTCGGCTCGGCGTTGTTCGAAGCGATTTGCGAGTTGCCCGAGTATTACCTCACACGCTCCGAAACGGAAATCCTCGACCGCTACGCGCCCGAGATGCTCGCGACGCTCGGCGGACCGGTCGAGCTCGTCGAGTTCGGCAGCGGGAGCGCCCGCAAGACGCGCGTCGTCGTCGCGGCGGCGCTCGAGGCGCAGGACGCGCTGACCTATCATCCGATCGACATCTCGCCGAGCGCGCTCGTCGCTGCTTCGTCCGCGCTGGTCGGTGAGTTCGGCCGGCTCACCGTCAGCGCGTACGCGAGCGACTACGTCGACGTGCTCGCGAACGCGCGTCTGCGGACGTCCGCACGCGTGCTCGCGATGTTCCTCGGATCGAACATCGGGAACTACGAGCCCGAGGGCGCGGTCGAGTTGCTGCGCGCGATGTCGGCGTCGTTCAAACCGGGCGACGGCCTGCTGCTCGGCACCGACCTCAAAAAGGATGCCGCGATCCTCGAGCGCGCGTACAACGACCCGACGGGCGTGACGGCCGCGTTCGACAAGAACGTGCTCGCGCGCATCAATCGCGAACTCGGAGGCGGTTTCGATCTCGATGCGTTCGCCTTCGCCGCGCGGTACGACGCGACGCGCGGCAGCGTCGATTCGTTCCTGATCGCGCAGCGCGGGATGTCGGTGCCGATCGCGGAACTCGGCCTCGACGTGCGCTTCAGCGTCGCGGAAACGATCCACACGGAATCGTCGCACAAGTTCTCCGCGGACGACATCGCCGCGCTCGCCGCACAGAGCGGTTTCCGCGTCGTGCGCGCGTGGACGGACGACGCCGAACGTTTCGCCGTGAGCCTGCTCGTCGTCATCTGATCGTGAAGGGTCTCGCACGCGTCGGCATCACCTCGTCACGCGCGTACGATGCGAGCGGAGCGGTCGACGCACGCGTGATTCCGTACGCGCGCGCGGTGCGACGGTTCGGCGGCGAACCGATCCTGCTCGCGAACGAGCTCGCGGAAATGGACGCGCTGCTCTCCGGCCTCGATGCCGTGCTCGTCACGGGCGGCGTCGACGTCGATCCCGCGGCGTACGGCGGCCGGGTGCCGCACGCGCGTTCCGAAGCCGGCGAATACGTGCCGGAGCGCGACGCGTTCGAAGCGGCGCTCGTCGTCGCGACGCGCGAGCGCGGCGTGCCGACGCTCGGTATCTGTCGCGGCCTGCAGATCGCGAACGTCGCGTTCGGCGGCACGCTGATCGAAGACGTGCGCGAGGAGTACGGCGACGAGCGCTACGTGATCGAACATCGTCAGACGCACGAGACGGGTCTCGATCGTACGGAACACGCGCCGCATCACGAGGTCGCGCTCGCGCGCGAGAGCCGGCTCGCCGCGTTGCTCGGCACGACGGCGGTACCAGCGAATTCGATGCACCATCAAGCGGTGCGTGCGACGGGCGACGGGCTCGCCGTCGTCGGCCGCACGTCGGACGGCACCGTCGAGGCGGCCGAGGCGACGTTCCCGCATCCGTTCTTCTTCGCGGTGCAATGGCATCCCGAAGAACTGCTCGAGGACGCGGCGACGGCGGCCCTCTTCGGAGGGCTCGTCCGCGCCGGTCTCGAGCGGCGCTAGGCTTCCTGTTCCGTCGGGCGGATCAGGATCTCGTTGACGGCGACGTGGCGCTCGCGCGTCACGATGTAGGCGATCGCGTCCGCGATCTCGGGCGATTGCAGCCGTTCCATCTGGCCGAAGCGCTGCGAGAGTACCTCGCGCACCTCGGGCTTGTTGTGGCTGCCGAGTTCGGTTTCGACGGCGCCCGGCTCGACGAGCGACACGCGTACGTGCCGCTTCGTGACTTCTTGCCGGAGCGATTCGCTGAAGGCGCCGACGGCGAATTTCGTCGCGTTGTACGCGCCGGAAAACGTCCGCGCGACGCGGCCCGCGACGGAGCTCACGTTGACGATGTCCGCGACGCGGCGCGGCTCGCTCTCCGCCGCTTTCAAGAGATGCGGCAGCGCGGCGTTCGTGCAGTACATCAGGCCGTTCACGTTGATCGCGAGCATGCGCTCCCACTCCGTGGGATCCGCGTCCACGATCGGGCCGAGCAGCATGACGCCCGCGTTGTTCACGAGCGTGTCGAGCCGGCCGAACGTCGCGACCGTCTCGTCGACGGCGCGCTTCGCCTGATCGCGCGCGGTGACGTCCGCTTCGATCGCGTGCGCCGTGCCGCCCGCGCTCGCGATGCGCTTCACGAGCGCTTCCAGCCGGTCCGTGCGGCGTGCCGCGAGCGCGACGCGCGCGCCGTGCTCGGCGAGGTGGAGCGCCGTCGCCTCACCGATTCCGGAACTCGCGCCCGTGACGAGCGCGACCGTACCATCTAATTTTCCCATACGGATCTCAACTCGACCGGGTCGGCGAAGGCTGCGGTCAGCGCGCGCGCGCGATCGCGAATCGCTCGACGCCGCGCAGCGCGAGGTCCGCCCCGATGGCGAGAGCGGCCGCCGCGAGCGAGCCCGCGACGATCCGGTTCGCATCGTCGTTGTCGAGGCCGGCGAAGAGCAACTGGCCGAGACCGCCCGCACCGATCTTGCCGGCGAGCGTCGCGATCGAGACGGTCGCGACCGTCGCGAGGCGTACGCCGCCGACGATCACCGGCAGCGCCTGCGGGATCTCGACGCGCCAGAACGTCTGCCACCGGCTCATGCCGAGGCCGAGCGCCGCCTCGCGCATCGGCGCGGGCACGCCGCGCAGGCCGAGCGTCACGTTGCGGACGAGGATCAGTTGCGCGTACGCGACGAGCGCGATCTCCGTCGTGACGAGCCCGAGGCCGAAGTACGGCACGAGGTAGCCGAAGAGCGCGAGGCTCGGCAGCGTGTAGATCGCGCCGAGCACGGCGAGCAACGGGCCGCGAACGCGATCGTTGCGCGCGGCGAACGTGCCGAGCGGGAGCGCGATCGCGAACGCGACGGCGATCGCGATGCCGACGAGCTCGAGATGCTGCAGCAGCCGCAGCGCGATCTCGGCGGGATGGCGCGCGATATACGTCACGCGACGGTGCGCGCGATCGCGTGGCGCACGTCGTCGAAACCGAGCGAACCGATCGGCGCGCCGGCGTCCGTGACGGCGAGACGCTCGACGCCGTCGAGGAACGCCGAGAGCGCGTCGCGCAGCGTCCCGTCCCCGTCGATCGAGGCCTGCGTGGCGGCCCCGTCGGGCGCGCGCATCGCATCGCGCACGGCGATCAAGCGAAGGCGCCGCACCGCGTCGCCCGCGTCCATCAGTCGTTCGACGTACGGCGTCGCCGGGTGCGAGAGGAGCCGCAGCGGCGTGTCCGCCTGCACGATGCGACCCGCGTTCATGACGACGATCCGGTCGGCCATGCGGAGCGCTTCGTCGACGTCGTGCGTCACGAAGAAGATCGTCGTGCCGAGCGCGCGATGGATGCGCAGCGTCTCGTCCTGCAGCGCGAGCCGCACGATCGCATCGACGGCGCCGAACGGTTCGTCCATCAACAGCACGCGCGGTTCGGCCGCGATCGCTCGCGCGACGCCGACGCGTTGCTGTTCGCCGCCGGAGAGCTCGCGCGGGAGGCGGCCGCGATAGCGGGCGGGATCGAGTTGCACGAGCGCGAGCAAGTCGTCGACGCGCGCGTCGATGCGCGCGCGCTCCCAGCCGAGCAGTTCCGGCACCATGCCGACGTTGCGGCCGACGCTCATGTGCGGGAACAGGCCGACGGCTTGGATGACGTATCCGATGCCGCGCCGGAGCGCTTCGGGCGGCGACGACCGCACGTCCTCGCCGTCGATGCGGATCGTGCCGGAATCGGGCACGACGAGCCGGTTGATCGTGCGGAGCAGCGTGCTCTTGCCGCAGCCGGACGGGCCGAGGAGGACGACGAGTTCGCCCGCGGCCGCTTCGAGCGAGACGCCGTCGACCGCGCGGCGATCGCTACCCGGATACGAAACGACGACGTCGCTGATGTCGACGGCGGCGCCCCCGGACGTCACGCGAAGCCGTGACCCGTCAGAAACGTGCGCGCGACGTCGGCGGGGTCTTTCTTCTCACCGTCGACCTGCGCGTTGAGACCGCGCATCACGCCGTCCGTGAGCAGCGGCGCGAGTTTGTCGAGATGCGTCGCGATCGCGGGATACGTCGCGAGCGTCGCGGCGCGCACGACGGGCGCGACTTGATACGTCGGCCAGAACTGCTTGTCGTCCTCGAACACGAGGAGCTTGTCGACGTCGATCTGGCCGTCGGTGCCGAACGCGACGACCACGTCGACGCGTCCCGTTTCGAGCGCTTTGTACTTCAAACCGATCTCGAAGAGCTTCACGTCCGCGAACGCGAAACCGCCGTACGCTTTTTGCAGACCGGGAAGTCCGTCCTCACGTTTCGTGAACTCGGGGATCGCGCCGAGACGGAGGTGCGGCGCCGCCTTCGCGAGATCGCTGAGCGTGCGCATCTCGTACTTGGCGGCGATCGCCTGCGTCGTCGCGAGCGCCTGCGTATCGTTGAACGGCGCGGGCTCGAGCCACTCGAGGCGATAGCGGGATGCGTATTCGCGGCGGACGAGCGCGATGTTGGCCGCGGCGTCGCGGCTCGGCTTCGCTCGCAATTGCGTGATGAGCGCCGTGCCGGTGTATTCCGGATAGAGGTCGATGTCGCCGCGTCGCAGCGCTTCCATCGCGATCTGGGTGCCGCCGAGATCGAGTCTGCGATCGATCGTGAAACCGTTCTGCTCGAGGATCTGCGCGTACATTTCGCCGAGGATGAGTTCCTCGGTGAAGTCCTTCGAGCCGATCGTGATCTTCGAGCCGGCCGAACGGCCGCACCCCGCGAGGATCGTCGCCGCGCCGCCGAGGAGCGCGAGCGCCGTCGACCGGCGGATCGCATTCGATGTCATCGTCGTGCGCTTCACCGCCGGACGCGGCGTCTCATCGAAACGCCGACAGCCGGCGTTCGGCGAGGGTGAGGAGCGCTTGCGTCGCGAGCGCGAGGATGCCGACGGCGACGGCGCCCTCGAGCGTCTCCGTGCGGTCGTTCGCTTCGATCCCGTTGACGATGTACTCGCCGAGGCCGCCCCCGCCGATGAATGCGGCGAGCGTCGCGCTCGCGACCACCTCGACGGCGGCCGTCCGCACGCCGCCGAAGACGACCGGCATCGCGAGCGGCCAGTCGATGCGCCGGCGAACCTCGCGCTCGCTCATCCCGAGACCGCGCGCCGCTTCTCGCACGGCCTCCGGAACGCCGGCGAGCCCGAGCTCGGTGCCGAGAGCGATCGGCGGGATCGCGAGAAGCGTCAGCGCGGCGAGCGAGGGCGCGAAGCCGATGCCGACGAGCGGAAGCATGATCGCGAGCACGGCGAGACTCGGCACGACGCGCGCGACGTAGATCGCCGCGAGCGACACGTCGCGTAGACGCGGCGCGGACGCGATCGCGACGCCCGCGGGAACGCCGATCGCGAGCGCCACGGCGAGTGCGGCGAGCGAAAGTGTGACGTGATCGCGGACGTGGACGAGAAGATCGATCATAATCTGCCTTAACCTGGAGTTTCGACCTTCGATGCCGAAAGAGCTTTCGATGATCGTTGAACCAGAAACAGAGCCGACGACGGCACTCGACGATCCGTCGTTGTACTACAGCCGTGAACTTTCGTGGCTCGCGTTCAACGATCGCGTGCTCGAGGAAGCGATCGACGATCGGAATCCGCTGCTCGAGCGCCTCAAGTTCATGGCGATCTTCAGCACGAACCTCGACGAGTATTTCATGATTCGCGTCGCGGCGCTCAAGCAGCAGCTCGCCGCGGAAGTCCACAAGCGCTCGAACGACGGGCGCCTCCCGAACGAGCAACTCGCGGCCATTTCGGAGCGGCTGCGGCCGTCGCTCGAACGTTTCGCGCGCCTGTTGCGCGACGAGCTGATGCCGGCGCTCTCGCGCGAGGGCATCGCGATCCGCGACTACGCGGATCTGAGCGACGCGCAACGCGACGAGTTGCGCGTGCTCTTCGAGGAGCGCGTCTTTCCCGTGCTCACGCCGCTCGCCGTCGATCAGGGGCACCCGTTCCCGTACATCTCGAACCTCTCGCTCTCGCTCGGCGTCGAGATGTACGAGTCGACGGACGACGGCCCCGAATTGCACTTCGCGCGCGTCAAGGTCCCGCAGAGTCTCCCGCGCTTGATCCCGCTGCCCGGCGGCGAGAACCAGCAGCACTACGTGTTGCTCGAAGACCTCATCGCGCACAACCTCGACGCGCTGTTCCCCGGCATGGAGATCCGTGCGTCGTACCGCTTCCGCGTCACGCGCGACGCCGATCTCGACCTCCAGGAAGACGAGGCCGACGATCTCTTGCGCATGATCGAGTCGGAGTTGCGCAAACGCCGCTTCGGCGAACCCGTGCGACTCGAAGTCGAGGCGTCGATGCCGGACCGGCTGCGCGCGATGTTGCTCGACGCGCTCTCGCTCGGCGACGCCGACCTCTACGCGCTCGACGCGATGCTCGGCACGAACGATCTCTTCGCCCTCGTCGCGCTCGACCGTCCGGAACTGCACGAGACGCCGTTCACGCCCGCGATCCCGAAGCGGCTCGTCGGTGAGAGCGACATCTTCGCGGCGATTCGCGAAGGCGACATCATGCTGCACCACCCGTACGAGTCTTTCGATCCGGTCGTGCAGTTCGTGAAGGCGGCGGCGAACGACCCGCACGTGCTCGCGATCAAGCAGACGTTGTATCGCACCTCGGGCGATTCGCCGATCGTCAACGCGCTCGTCGAGGCCGCGGAAAACGGCAAACAGGTCGCCGCGTTGATCGAGCTCAAGGCGCGCTTCGACGAAGAAAACAACATCCATTGGGCGCGCAATCTGGAGCGCGTCGGCGCGCACGTCGTCTACGGTTTTCCGGGACTCAAGGTGCACGCGAAGGTGATTCTCGTCGTCCGCGACGAGCCGGACGGCATCCGGCGCTACGTGCATTTCGGGACGGGCAACTACAACGACAAGACGGCGAAGGTCTACACCGATCTCTCGCTGTTCACGTGCCGTCCGGAGCTCGGCGCGGACGTCACCCACCTCTTCAATCGCCTGACCGGGTTCTCGAAGACGACGCGTTACGGGAAGCTGCTCGTCGCCCCCACGACGCTACGCGCGGGCTTCGTGGAATTGATCGAACGCGAAACGCAGAACGCGCTCGCGGGTCGCCGGTCGGGCATCGTCGCAAAGCTGAACGCGATCAGCGACAAGCGCATGGTGCAATCGTTGTACCGCGCGTCGCAGGCGGGCGTGCCGATCGAACTCATCGTGCGCGGCATGTGCGAGCTGCGCCCCGGCGTTCCCGGCGTCAGCGAGACGATCCGCGTCCGCAGCATCGTCGGCCGTTTCCTCGAACACTCGCGCGTGTTCGTGTTCGAGAACGACGGCGAGCGCGAGGTGTACATGGGCAGCGCGGATTGGATGGGGCGCAATCTCGATCGGCGTGTCGAGACCGTCGTCCCCGTCCTCGACTCCGCGCTGCGCGAGTATCTGTGCAACGGAATCCTCGAAACGCTCGAGCGCGACAACTGCAAGACGCGCTTCCTGCAATCGGACGGCACGTACGTGCGCCGCTTCCCGGACGACGGCGTGCCGCTCTTCAGCGCGCACTCGGTGCTGCTCGAGGCGGCGAAGGCGCTCTGAGCCGCGATTAGTGCGCGTAGTCCTCGGGCCGGACCGTGATCCGGAAGGCTTGATGCTTTCCATCGTACGGTAGGAGCACGATCTTCGTCGGAACGAAATCGGTCGGCACCAGAAATTTGACCTGTTCCTTCCATTGACCGCCCGGCGGAACGCCGTAGACGCCGCCCATCGGCGAGAGCATGTTCGGCGACGCCTGGATCGAGTCGCCGTCCGCATCGACGATCGACGCGTTGAACTGCGTCATGTCGAACGCGCGCGCGGTGCCGTTACTCGCGGACGCGGTGAACACGATCCATTTTTGGCCGCTCGGCACGATCAAGTCGTCCGCGGCGTTCGCATTTCGAAGTTGTCTCGGCAGCAAACGTACTTCGCCGTTGAACAGCTTCTGACCGAACGTCCCGGCGACGCCGGCCGCTTGATTTGCGCCCCCCGGAACAGGTGTCGGGGCCGCCGACGATGCGGCCGCGCCGGCGATCAGCGATGAGACGAGGGCGAACGATGCGATAGAACGTTTCATGGACTCTCCTACTTCCCGTCGATGCGGATCAATGTCTGCTGCATGAGCGCGCACGGAATCAGTTCGCCGCCGCGCGCGCACGACACGTCGACCGTGCAGATCGTGAGGGTGCGGCCGCTGCGCACGACGTGCGCGTCCGCGACGAGACGCTCGCCGTGCGCCGGCGCGATCAAATTGATCTTGAATTCGACGGTGAGAACCTCGGCCGACGCCGGAAACAGCGTGAGCGCCGCGTAGCCGCCGGCCGAATCCGCGACGGCGCTCGTGACGCCGGCGTGGAAATACCCGTGCTGTTGCGCGAGCTCGTCGCGGAACGGCAGCTCGATCGTGCAGTGGCCGGGGGCGAGGGCCTCGATCGTCGCGCCGAGCAGCGTCATCGCGCCCTGCCGGCCGAAGCTCTCGCGCACGCGCGCGTCGTAGCCCGGGTCCTGGGAAGTGTAGATCGGTTCGATCATGATTCCGCCATCTTCAACACGATGTTCCATTCCCGCTCCGCGACCGGCTGCACGGACAGACGCGAGCCTTTGCGCAGCAGCACCATCGTCGCCGCGAGCTTCGGCTCGGCACGCAATTCGGCGAGCGTGACGTAGCGCGGAAGGCGGCGTTCGAACGCGACGTCGACCATCTCCCAGATCGGATTATCTACGGTCGCCTTCGGGTCGAAATACGGTCCGCCGCGTTCGCGCGCCGTGAAATCGGGATAGGCTTCCTTGACGACGCGGACGATGCCGGCGATGCCCGGCACCTTCGTGCTGCTATGATAGAAGAAGCCGAGATCGCCCGTCTTCATCTGCTTCATGAGGTTGCGCGCCTGGTAGTTGCGCACGCCGCTCCACTCGGTGCGCTTCTCGCGTTCGAGCCGGTCGAAGCCGAACGAATCGGGTTCGCTCTTGAAGAGCCAGTGCTGCGTCATGCCGGTCGGGCGCTCATTGCAACTGACTTGCGAAGAACGCATCGATGTCGGTGCGCGTTTCCACACGCTGATCGAAACTGTTGCCGATGCCGTGACCTTGGCCCGCGCGCTGGATGAGCAGCACCGGAAGCGACGACGAGGAGTCGGCCTGCAGCATCGCCGCCATCTTGCGCGACATGTACGGCTCCACGCGCGGATCGTTCTCGCCGGTCGTCATGAGGACCGCGGGATACGCCGTCCCGTTCCGGACGTTGTGGTACGGCGATTGCTTGAGCATCCACGCGAACTGTGCGGGATCTTTCACGGTCCCGAATTCCGGCGTGTTGTACGCGCCGTTCGGCGTCAGCTCGACCCGCAACAGGTCGTGGATGCCGACCTGCGCGACGACGGCGCGGTAGAGTTCGGGATTGCGCGTGAGCGCGAGCCCCATGAGAAACCCGCCCGCGCTTCCGCCGATGATGCCGAGGTGCTTCGCGTCGCCGTAGCCGTTCTTGCCGAGCCACATCGCGCAGGCGGCGAGATCGTCGCTCGACACGGTTTTCGTCGCGAGACGTGCGGCATCGTGCCACGCGTCGCCGTATTCGCCGCCGCCGCGGATCATCGCTTGCGCGCGGACGCCGCCGCGTTCGAGCCACGCGAGCGCCGCCGGATCGAAATACGGCTGCGAGATGACGCCGTACGCGCCGTAGGCGGTCAAGACCGTCGGCGCGCTGCCGTCGCGCGCGACGTTCTTCGCGTGCACGATCTCGAGCGGGATGCGCACCTTACCGTCCAGCGACGGTACGAAGACGCGCTCGGCGACGATGTTCGAGAAGTCGCCCGGCGACGTTTCGACGACGTCGGTCGCTTGCAGCGCGTTCGTGACCGGATCGAAGGCGAGCCATTTTCTCGGCGTCGTGTAGTTCGAGTAGCCGAAGACGATCGGGCCGCCGTGCGGGTCGCTCGCGAGCGCCGCCACGGACGAGATCTTCGGGATCGGCAACGAGCCCCGGTACGACCCGTCGGTCGAGAAGATGCGCACGCCGCCGTCGCCGCCGTCCACGTCCTTGGTGAGGAAACCGTCACGAAATGGGACGACGCCGGTGGGGACGTACGGTCCCCCGTGCACGACGATCTTCGCGGTCTCGAAGCTTCCGCCCGGAACGAGCGCGACGATCTCGCCGCGCGAATCGCGCTTCTTCGCGATCGCGTAGAACGCGTTGCCGACGAACGCGCCTCCGGCGTCTTCGCTGTCGCCGATGCCGGCGGCGGGCGTCGCGACGAGCGCGAACGGCGCACGGGCGCGGCTCATGTAGACGGACGCGTGAACGCCGTCGCCGTCGGCGACGACCGCCGCACGCACCGAACCGTCCAGCGACGACGCGAGCGCGTACTCGGATTTCGGCGACAGACCTTTGCCGAACACGTACGTGTCGCTCGCCGCGTCCGTACCGAGCACGTGATGGTAGATGAGGATGCCGGCCGTGGCGTACGTGCCGTCCGCGTTCTTCGGCCACAAGGTGTGGAGGAAGCCCCGACCGTCGCCGTCCCACGTGAACGCGACGGGGCTCTCGCCGCCGCCGGCGTGGGCGATCGTGTCCGGCAGCATCGTGCCCGTCGTCGCGTCGACGACGCGGATCGTCTCGTCTTCCGATCCGCCGAATTGCGTGGTGAACGCGACCTTCGAGCCGTCGGGCGATGCCTCCATCGATCCGATCGCCGGTTGCGCGCCGTCGACGGCGGCGGTCGCCGGGTCGAAGAGGACGCGCTCGGAACCGCCGAGACCATCCCGGACGACGAGCTGCGCCTGCTGCTCCGGCGGCGTGGTGCGATCGTAGAAGAGGCGGCCGCCGCGCATCGTGAGGTTTCGACGCGTCGTCGACGTGCGGCTGAGGACCGCGATGCGCGCCTTGAGGCTCGCGTACGAGGGCGTGCTCTCGATGTAATCGGTCGCGAGCTTCGTCTGCGCCTCGGCCCACGCTCTGACGTCGGGCGCTTTGCCGTCCTCGAGCCAGCGGTACGGGTCGGCGACGACCGTTCCGAAGTACGTGTCCGTGACGGGCACGGTCCGCGTGACCGGATACGCGATCGGTGCGACGACGGCCGCGCCGCCGAGCGTGACCGCGAGAATCGGAACGACGAGCAGACGAGACACGGCGTGCATGTCGGGCCCGTTTTCGCGCTCTCGTAGCGCGCCCTCTAACTCGTCCGGTAACAGTCTTGACACTATTCGATATATCGAATAAGATCCGGATATGAGAACCACACACGACACACGGCATTCCTGGTTCGAGAGAGCCGAAGGCGACTGGGGCCACGGCTTCGGCCGCTTCCTGGGCCCCGGCCGGCGCGGACGGCGCCACGGTTTTGGCGGCTTCGGCCAGAGCGAGCGTGGCAGCGTGAAGTACGACGTCCTCGCCGTGCTCGAAGACGGCCCGCGCCACGGGTACGAGATCATGCTCGCGATCGAGGAGCGGCGCGGCTTTCGGCCGAGTCCCGGCTCGATCTATCCCGCGCTCCAGATGCTCGACGACGGCGACTTCGTCGACGGCCGCGAATCCGAGGGCAAACGCGTCTACTCGATCACGGACACGGGCCGCGAGATGCTGAAAACCTATCGCGACTCGCCCGAAGGCGTACGCGCGGACGGCGAACCGACCGCCGGCGCCGAGTTGCTCGTACGCGGGCTGCGCACGTTGCACGGCCTGAAGGATGCGGTCCGCCAGATCGCGCGTTCCGGCGACCTCGAACAGATCGAACGCTGCGTCGAGATCCTCGCCCGGACGCGGCGCGAACTGTACACGATCCTCGCCGAAGAGACGTAGCGCCGCCGCAACCGCGTTCGGCGAAGCGCGGTCTTTGGGCGCGTGGAAACGGTGACTCGGCGCAGCGTCGTCACGAAAATCGAGGGCGGCTGGGACGGCGTGGAGCGTGAAGGCTACGTGCCGGGGATCGCGACCGCCGTCACGCGGCACACGCTCATCGGCCATCGCAAGGACGACTCGTGCGAGCCCGGTCCCACGAGCGAAGTGCGGTATTTCGACGTTCCGCCCGGCGCCGTCACGCGACTCGAGAAGCACGAGCACGAACACTTCGTGATCGTCGGGCACGGCACGGGTCACGCGATCGTCGGCAACACCGTCACGCCGATCGCGCAGCACGACGTCGTCTACGTCGCGCCGTGGGAACCGCATCAGTTCGTGAATCGCGGCACGGAGTCGTTCGGATTCTTCTGCATGGTGCCGGCCGCGCGCGACATCTCGCAAGAACTCTCCGCGGACGAACTCGCCGCGCTGCTGGCATCGCCCGCCGGCGCCTACGCGGACCCGCACGGCGCGCCGCCGCCGCGCAAACGTTTAGCGCAGTAGCGCGCGACGAACGCGAGCCCGAAACGCGCGCGACCGTTCCTCGGTCTACGCGCGCGTGCGCGCGTTCATCGTTGCGTCGAGACGACGGCGTTGCTCGTCCGTCCACGGCAGCGTCCTCTCGCCGCGCGAGCGCACGACGATCATGCGAGCGATCGCGCGAATCGTTCCGTCCGGGCCGACGATCGCCTGATCGAGCGTCGCGCTCGAGCGGCCGAGTGTGAAGAGTTTGCTGTGCACCCGCAGCGGTTCGTCGTAGAAGCATGCCATGAGGTAACGCAGCTGCAACTCGGCCGTGACGTGCTGGAACGCGAAGGCATGCGGTTCCGGGTCGTCCGCGGCTTTGAAGAACTGCAACCGGCTCAGCTCGAGATATTCCGGATAGATGACGTTCGAGACGTGACCTTGGCCGTCGCATTCGCAATAGCGCGGACGCACCTCGATCGAAAATGAAAACGAGGCGAGCCATGCCGCCTCGTCTCCGGGTTCGTAGAGCGCGAGCACGCCGCCGCTCTAGCGCAGCTTGATGACCGGTGCGGGCTCGGGCTGGCCGGCGAACGCCTCGGAGAGCACCGTGCGGAGCTCGCCGTTCTCGTTCATCGGCGCGAGGATATCGGTGTCGCCGTAAAACTTGCCGTCGATGAACACCTTCGGCAGCGTCGGCCAATTCGTCATCTGCGAGAGCACCTCGCGCTTCGGCATGTTCTCGAGGACGTCGAGCACTTCGAACGGGTAGCCGAAACTGCTGAAGAACTGAATCGTTTCGGCGGTGAAGCCGCAACGCGGCATGTCCTTCGTGCCTTTGCCGTACACCAGGATCTTGTTTTGGCCGATCTCGGCTTCGATCTGTTGCTTGATTTCGTCGACTGACATCGTGCTGCTACTCCAAGATTTCGGTGCGGATGGACATCGCGTGGATCCGGCCGTCGGCGCGCGCTTCCGAAAGCGCCTTCTCGACCATCCGGTGACGGTCCATCAAGGGAACGCCGCGGAAGGCTCCGCTCCGTACCAACACGTTGAAATGATCCATGGTGCCGGTCAGATCCACGATTTCGACGTGGGCGTCGGGGAAGGAGCGGCGGATCAACGCCGTCATCGCCTGGTTCTCGATCATCGCTCCCTTTGGATTCGCGAATCGCGCCGGAGGTTACTTCGCGGCGGGATTGATCGGTGGCGGGACCGTCGATCCGCCGGGAGCCGAAGGCGGCGGCGGCGGGTCGACCCGCGTGAACCCGGCCGGGATCTCGAACAGACCCGCATCCGCGGCGGTCAACGGCCGAACGTGCGCGCGCTCGAGGACCGACGCCGATTGGATCGGTCCCGGCAGCATGGGAAGCGTCATGGTGACGTCGCCGCGCTCGTAATACAGAAAGTGGGCGATCGCCGGATCGGGCACGGGCACCGGCGGTTCGATCGTCGTCTTGCAGCCGAGCGAGCCCATCATCTTCGTGATCTGGCCGACGTCGACGGTCGAGTTCGGCTTCACGAACGGTTCCGTTCGCGTCGCATCGACGTACAGCGTGACCGCGATCTTCGCCGTCAGCGCCGGACATTGGCCCGTCGCGGTCGTACCGACCGACGAGTCGACGAGGAACCCGCTCGCGCCCGTTCCGTCGAAGGCGTGCGTCTGGACCGGGGTCGTCGACGCTTTGATCGTCATGGCCATGCTGCCGCTCGTCGCGCCGTTCGGCCGCGCGTTCATCGCGGTCTCGAGCTCGTCGACGAGATTCGGCTGCAGCATCGCTTTCGCGGCGTCGCCCGTCACGACGGCGTACGTCTTCGCGTGCGTGTCGAGATAGTCGACTTCGTTTCTGTCGGGGCGCCCGATCGTCGCTTTCGCGGCGGCCGGATCGTCGACGCGCTCGAGGCCGCCGAGAAAGCTGTAGTGGTACAACACGCCTTCGCGTTGACGTTGAACGCCGGAGAGCGATCCGGGCAACGGTGGATACGTGGCGCTCGGCCCGAGAAGCGCGAAGGTGGCGCGCAAATCGTCGAACGAACCGAGCGGCGGCGGTTCGGAGCCGAGGACGTAGATGCGCTGCAATTGATCGAACGCGACGTCGTTCGGATCGGCCAACGTGGCGACCGGCGCTGCTGTCGCGGCTGCGACGAAGGCGATCGCCGTGAGGACGCGCGTGCTCGTGCTGATGCGGTTCACGGTGCGGTCGTCTCCATGAGCGCGAGGGCGTAACGCCTCATGCTTCGGTTGTAGCGAGGGAGATACTCGGAGAGGGCGGTGAGCGCGACGGAGACGGCTTCCCGCTCGCGACCCGCATCGACGAGCGCGAGCGAGAGCGTCGCGCGCACGGCGTTCGTCAGCTCGTCGGGTTCGCGCGCGAGTTCTTCGCGCAGCAGGCCGACCGCGCGCTCCGCACGGCCGAGGTTGCGCAGCGAGCTCGCATACTGGATGACGAGCCGCCGGCGTCGCGGGCCGGTGATGCCGGCGGCGAGCGACGCTTCGTAGAGCGTGACGGCACGTTCCGGATCGCCGGTCGAATCGTACGCGCCGCCCAGTTCGTACAGCGCGTCGGGATCGCTCGCCGGCCGTTCGGCGACGAGCGCCGTCATGGCCGTCAGGAACGCATCCCCGTCGTAGTCGTCGATCGACGCCCAGAGTGCGTCGATCCGCTCGGGCCATGCGACCTGCGTGTCCACCCTACGAAAGCATTCCGGGACGGTCCGCCCGGACCGCGATCCACAGGAGCCTCGCTTCGCGAAGCGTTTCCGGAACGATCGTCGCGACACGTTGCAGCGCGGCGCTCGCGCCGGCCGCGGCGACGATCGCCGCCACGCCGCAAAGGATCGCGGGCACGCCGCGGATGCGCACGCTTCCGACGCGGACGCGGCTCGCCGCAATGAGGGGCTGTAGCATCGCTGCGCGCTTCGGCTTCGATGCGAAGTGCCCTGGGAGTCGTGCGACGGGGTGCCGTACGAACGAACGATGGCCACAGCATTTTCTTGGGACGTGCCGGCGCAGTTCAATTTCGGTCGCGACGTCGTCGATGCGCTCGCGCGTGAGAACCGGCGCGGGCTGCTCTTCATCGACGCCTCCGATCGCCGCACCGACGTCTCGTTTCCCGAGATCGGCGACGCGACGCAGCGGTACGCGGGCGCGTTCCGCGATCTCGGCATCGTCAAAGGCGAACGCGTCGTCGTGTTGTTGCCGAAGATTCCCGCGTGGCTCTACGCGATGGTCGGTCTCGTGCGACTCGGCGCCGTCGTCGTGCCGTGCTCGGAGCAATTGCGCGCGAAAGATCTCGCATTCCGCGCGCAGCACAGCGAGGCGACGACGATCGTCGCGCACGTGTCGAATCGCGCCGAGGTCGATCTGCTCCGCGGCACGCCGGGCCTCGAGCGGTTCTTACTCGTCGGCGAAACGGGTAACGCGCCGGGCTGGACGTCGCTCGACGCTCTCGTCGAGCGCGCGCAACCGTTCGCCGGAAATCCGACGAGCGCGGACGAGATCGCGTACATCGTCTACACGAGCGGCACGACGAAGGATCCCAAAGGCGTCGTGCACTCGCACGCGTACACGTATGCCAAGCGCATGCAGGCGCGCGTCTGGCTCGATGCGCGAGCGGACGATCTCGTGTGGAGCACGGCCGGCACGGGCTGGGCGAAATCGCTCTGGAACGTGTTGCTCGGACCGTGGTCGTGCGGCTCCGCGATCGTGCTCGACGAGGGCGGCTTCGTCCCGGCGAAACGTCTGGATCTCATTCGCGATCTCGACGTCACCGTGCTCTGTCAGGCACCGACGGAATACCGGCTCGAGGCGAAGCTCGACGGGCTCGGCGATTGGAAACTCCCGAAGCTGCGCCATTGCGTGTCGGCCGGCGAGCCGCTCAATCCCGAGGTGCTCGAACGTTGGAAGGACGCGTTCGGCCTCACGATCCTCGACGGATACGGGCAGACCGAAAACTCGTTGCTCGTCGCGAACGTTCCCGGCCTCGACGTGCGCCCGGGATCGATGGGGAAGCCGACGCCGGGCCACGACGTCGACGTCGTCGACGAAAACGGTGCGCCGTGTGCGGCCGGCGACGTCGGCGACATCGGCGTGCGCGGCGATCCGCCGACGCTCTTCCGCGGCTATTACAAGAACGATGAGGAGACGCGCGCGTCGCGGCGCGGAGAGTGGTATCTCACGGGCGATCGCGCGCAGAAAGACGACGATGGATATTTCTGGTTCGTCGGCCGCGCGGACGACGTGATCTCGTCGGGCGCGTATCGCATCGGGCCGTTCGAAGTGGAGAGCGCGCTGCTCGAACATCCGGCAGTCGCCGAATCGGCCGTCGTCGGAAGTCCGGATCCGGATCGCGGCAACGTCGTGAAAGCCTTCGTCGTGCTGCGTCCGGGCCACGAGCCGTCGGACGCGCTCGTTCGCGAGCTGCAAGATCACTGCAAACGCGTCACGGCGCCGTACAAATATCCGCGCGAGATCGAGTTCGTCGCGGATCTCCCGAAGACGCGGTCGGGCAAGATCCGTCGCGTCGAGTTGCGCGCGGCCGAACTCAAGCGCAAGGGCGCGACGGCCGCGAGCGGTTTCGTCTGAGCACGAACGAACCGCCCTTCGGCCCCGATCTCGGCGCGACGCAACCGATACCCGTCACGCCGATTCCCGTCGCTCCGACTCCGCCGGCGCGCCCGCCGATCGTCGCGTCGCCGCCGTTTCGCTTCGGCAACGTCCCGCTGTATCTCATCGCTCGGCTAATCGCGGTCGCGGTCGATCTCTTCGCGATCGCCTTTGCGGTCGCGACGTTCGGATTTCACGCGTTCGAGAAGGGCTTTCTCTTGCTCGCGGGCCGCGACGAAGGCGGGTTCGCGACGCTCGCGGGCATCTCGTTCGGCGTCGCCGCGTTCCTCGCGTTCGTCTGCGAATCGCTCTTCGGAACGACGCTCGGGAAGGCGATCTTCGGTCTTCGCGTGCGCCGCACCGACGGAACGCATGCGGGCGTCGCGCGCATCTTCGTGCGTTATCTCTTGCGGCCGATCGACATCCTCGTCATCGGTCCCCTGCTCGCGCTCGTCACGCCGCGCCATCAACGTCTCGGCGATTTCGCGGGCGGCACCGTCGTGTCGCGGAGCCGCATCGGCCCGCTCGCGAGCCTCATCGCGATCGTCTTGCTCGCCGGCATCGTCTACGCGGAGATCGTCTTCGGTGGCGGCCTCGAATCGGCGCTCGGGGTGACGGCCGAAGCCGCGAGTTACGGCCCGGATCTCGTCGTGAAGACCGCGGCGCTCGCGGGCATCACGCTCGCGAAGCCGCCCCTCACCTCGCTTCCGTATCCGGCCGTCGCAACGACGCCGACACCGACGCCGTACGCGACCGCCGCCGCGTCCGCGATTCCGACGGTCGAAAACTCGAGCGAGCCGGCGGCCGCGCCGACCGACGCCGCGACGGCCGAACCCGACCCGGACGCCACCGTCACGCCGAGCGTCGAACACATCTAGCCCGGCCGGGAATGCACGAGGCTTCGCATAAGCCACGGAGCATGAGAGCCGTACGTTTGACCGAGCTCGGCGGACCCGAGAAACTGCACGTCGCGGACGTTCCGAAGCCGGAAGCGGGGCCGGGACAGATCGTCGTGCGGGTGAAGCGCGCCGCGTTCAACCGGCGCGACGTCTTCATCACGCAGAATCTGTATCCGGGCATCTCGCTGCCGCGAACGCTCGGCTCGGATGCGTGCGGCGTCGTCGATTCGATCGGTGAGGGCGTGCAGGGATGCGCGGTCGGCGCGCCCGTCGTCATCAATCCGGAACTCGGCTGGGCCGGCGACGGACCGCTGCCCGACACATCGGGCGACATCCTCGGCATGCCGACCGACGGCACGTTCGCCGAATTCGTCGTCGTGCCGGCGGCGAACGTCTACGCGAAGCCCGCGGCGCTCAGCGATGACGAGGCCGCGGCCATTCCGCTCGCCGGACTGACCGCATACCGCGCGACGTTCACGCGCGGCAAGATCACGAAGGACGACGTCGTGTTCATTCCCGGCGTCGGCAGCGGCGTGCAGACGTTCGTGCTCGCGTATGCGAAGCACGTCGGCGCGCGCACCGTGGTCACGTCGGGCAGCGACGAGAAACTCGAACGCGCGAAAGCGCTCGGCGCCGACGTCGCGATCAACTACAACACCGACGCCGATTGGCACAAGACGGCACGCAAGGCGGCCGGCGGTGCGGGCCCGACGCTCGTCGTCGATTCGTCGGGCGGCGACACGCTCACGAAGTCGATCGACATCGTCGCGCCGGGCGGACGCGTCGTGATCTACGGCGGCACGCGCGGCGATGCGAAAGTCCGGCCGTTCTCGATCTTCTGGAAGCACATCGACGTGCTCGGAACGTCGATGGGCAGCCCGAGCGATTTCGCGGCGATGCTGAAGCTCTTCGAGACGGGCGTCAAGCCCGCGATCGACCGCGTCTTTCCGATGGACGACGTGGTGAGCGCGGCGGAGCGGGTGCTCGCGGGCGATCAGTTCGGCAAGGTCGTTCTCGCGATCGGCGAATGAGCTTCGGGCGACTCGTTCGAGTCGCCGCGTGTGCGGCGTTCGCGCTCGGCGCGACGTTCGGCGTCGCGACGCCCGTGACGTCGGACGCCGCGGAACCGCACGTCCTGCGCTTCACGGAAGAGCTGGACGTGACGTCGCTCAACCCGCTGCTCACGACGGTCGCGGTCACGACGGACCTCAGCGAGCTGACGATGGCGCACTTCGTGCGGATCGACGCGTCGAACCGGCTGTATCCCGAGTTGCTCACCGTCGTGCCCACCGCGAGCAACGGGGGCGTGAGCCGCGACGGAAAAACGATCACGTTCCATCTGCGTCGCGGCGTGCGGTGGAGCGACGGCGCGCCCTTCGATGCGAGCGACGTGCTCTTCACCGTCAAGACGATCCTCGATCCGAAGAACAACATCAGCGTACGCGACGCGTGGGATCGGCTCGCCGGCGTCGACGCGCCGGACGCGTACACCGTGCGTTTCCATCTCAAGGCGCCGTACGGCGGCTTCGCGTCGCGGTACTTCGCCTCGGACGACACGTCGTGCGTGCTCCCGAAGCATCTGTTGGACCATCTCGCGACGATCAACGATGCGCCGTACAACGGGCTGCCGGTCGGTATCGGACCGTTTCGCTACACGGCATTCCGACGCGGCGACCGCATCGAAATGGAAGCGAATCCGTACTATTTCCGCGGCCGTCCGAAGCTCGACCGGATCGTCTACAAGATCATCACGGACGAGAGCACCGTCATGACGCAGTTGCAAACGGGAGAACTCGACCTCTGGGGGCTCGTCGGCGGCACGTTCTACGATCGCGTGCGCGCTCTGCCGGATACGAACGTGACGGTCGTACCCGGCCAATACGTCGGCGGCATCTATCTCAACACGTCGCGGCCCGCGCTCGCGGATCCGGCGGTCAGGCGCGCCCTCATGCTCGACGTCGACCGCACCTTCGTCCTGACGAAGATCAATCACGGCGCCGGTTTCCTCACGCAATCCGTGATGCCGCAGATCTCGCGCGATTACGTGCGCCTGCCGTACGCCGCCTACGACCCCGGCGCCGCGGCGCGTTTGCTCGACGCGAACGGCTGGAAGATCGGGAGCGACGGGATTCGTGAGAAAGGCGGCACGCGTCTCGCGGTTCAAATCGCACTGCCGAGCGGCTACCAGCCGTCGCAGATCACGGCGGAGTTCGTGCGCGCCGCATGGCAGAAGCTCGGCGTGGCCGTCGACACCAAGGCGTATTCCGACGCGCAATATTTCGCTCCGGCGGCCGAGCACGGCACGCTCAACAGCGGCGAGTTCGACGCCGCGCTGCTCTCGCAACAGGGCGCGTACGACGCCGATCTGAGCGCGCGCTACGCGTGCGCCTACGCTCCGCCGAACGGCAACAACATCGTTCGTTTCTGCGATCCGAAGATCGATGCGGAGATGGCGGCGTACGAGGCGACGGTCGACCCCGCGAAACGCGCGTCGCTCGCCGCGCAGATCCAACGCGATCTCGATCGCGCGACGCCGTCGATCTCGCTCTACGAGCGCGCGTTCATCTACGCGTCCGGACGCGCCGTTCGCGGGTTCCACCCGGGCGGCTTCACGGCGTACGACGATTTCATGAACGTCGACGTCGACCCGGCCGCGCGCTGATCAGGCGAGCGCGTACGCATCGAGCGCGTCGACGCGCCGGTCGAAACCGAGCTCGGCCGCGGCGACCGCGGCGGATTCCGCATCGACGATGCGTGAGAGGTCGGGGTTGAGGATGGACGACTCCGCGTCGGTCGGAGCGCGTGGAAGCGTGCGCGCCCGCACGCGGCCCTCACGTTCGAGCGCGATCAGGTACGCGTAGACTTGGCGCGCCGCCGCGGGCCACAACATCTCAGCGACGTCGCGATAGATCTCCGTCACGAGATCCGGAATCGTGCGTTCCGCATCGCCTAAGAGCTGCACGATCTCGCGCTCGCGGCGCTCGCGATGCGCGATGTATTCGTCGAGCTTGCCGCGCACGTCCGCGATCGGATCGCCGTGGCCGCCGAAGATCACCGCCGCATCGCCGAAGTCGTCGCGCAGGCGCCGCAGCGTCGCTTGGTACGCGCGCATGTCGCCGTTCGGCGGCGCGATCACGACCGTGCCGCGGCCGATCACGACGTCGCCCGTGAACATGCCGGCGCGATCCGGCAACAGGAACACGAGATGGTCGCGCGCGTGGCCTTGCGCGTCGAGCGCCGTGAGCTCCGCGTCGCCCGCGGTCACGCGTTCGCCTTCGCCGACGGTGCGATCGTGGGGAAACGTCGCGTTGGCATGTGCGTAAACGGGTGCGCCCGTTTTCGCATGGAGGATCGCGGCGCCCGGCGCGTGATCCGGGTGACCGTGCGTCACCGCGATCGCCGCGATCGTCGCGCCGCGCGTCGCCGCGCGCGCGATCAGCGCGTCGCAATGCGCGTCGCTCGGCGGGCCTGGGTCGATCGCGATCGCCCGGTCGCCTTCGCCGAACACGAGATACGAATTCGTGCCGTCGAGCGTCATCGGTGACGGGTTCGGGGCGACGACGCGGATCACCACGAGTCGTCGTCCACCGCGAACGCGAACGTGCCGTCCGGGCGTTCGATCGGCATGACGGCCGCGATGCTCCGGGCGCGCGCGTGTGCGAGCAGCGCGTCCACGTCGTTGAAGCGCGAGAGCCGCTCCAGGTGCCGGTACGTCGGGAAGATGATCGTCATCTCGCCGCGATCGGCGCGCGTCATCGCTTCCGCGGGCGCGATCCACGTGCCGTCGTGCACTTCGACGGCGTCGGCCGCCGCGATCTGATCGACCGGAGCGCGTGCGACGAAGAAGTGCGTGTCGAAGCGGCGCGGTTCGGTGACGGGCGTGATCCAGTTCGAGTAGTAGAGCAGCGCGCTCGCGTCGGGCACGAGGCCGTGCCGCGCGAGCAGCTCGTCGAATCGCGCGCCCGCCACGCGCTCTCGCCGCAACTCCGCGAGCAGCGCCGCTCCCGTCACGGCCGCCCCGCCCGCGCGCTCGCGCACGAACAAGATGCCGGCTTCCTCGAAGAGCTCCCGGATCGCGGCCGCGGCGATCTCGGGTGCGACGACGCCGGCGCTGCCGTGCAGGTCGCCGCGTGCGGCGATCTCGCGGTCCTCGGGATCGACCGCGCCGCCGGGAAACACGTACGCATCGGGCACGAACGGGCTGCGCGTGCTGCGTCGCGTCATGTAGACCGCGACGCCTTCCGCTGCGTCCGCGCGGACGAGCATCACCGTTGCGGCGAGGCGAGGCGTGACGACGGAAGATTCAGCGTGCAAGACGCCCGAGTTTCGTCGCCGCGACGACGACCGTCCTCCCGTCTGCGTTGTACGGGCATGCATACGCGTCTCGCCGTCATCCTCCGCACCACGCTCTTCGGAGCGCTCGCCGCCGGCGGCACCGCGTTCGCCGACCCGCAGCCCGCGCCGACGCCGATCGTGTTGCCGACGCTTCCTCCGAACGCGCAGCTCGATCCCTACGCGAAGGCGGCGATCGACCTCGTAACGGGCGTCGCGCGGCAGGCGCTGCAGAACAACGGCAACCGCGCCGAAGGCGAGGTCACGTACTTCAAGCGTTTCGAGATGCAGGTTCGTACGTCGCCGAACGGCTACCGCAGCGTGCACCTGCATCGAGGGACGCGGATCGATCCGCGCGGCGCGACGCTCCAGCCGGGGGATCGCGTCTCGGTCGGCGGCTACGGCCGGTCGGACGGCTCGCTCGATGCGGACGCGATCGCGATTCTTCGTTAGCCTCCTCCTCGGAGGCTTAGCCCGGCACGCCGCAAAGCAGTAGGCGGTGACCCGTCTCTCCATCGCTCGGTGACCGTCGCTTTACGGCGGGCCGAGGCGGCATTGGTCTTCCTCACCTCGTTCGCGCTCGCGGCGTTCGTGATCCGTCAGAAGACGGCGGTCGAGCAATTCCTGACCGCGATCGGCCCGTGGATCGCCTATCCCCTCGCGGTGCTGCTGTTCACCGTCGTCGCGTCGGCGCCGTTCTCGGTCACGGACGCCCTCGCGATCATGAACGGCGTCATCTTCGGACCGCTGTGGGGTTCCGTCGTGAACGCGGTCGGACTCGTCTTCGCGGCGATGGTCGGCTACGCCATCGCGCGACGTACGTCCCACCTTCTCGAGCTCGACAAGAACATCGAGAAGCTGCCCGCGTGGGTCCGCCGTTTCCGCGTCGGCTCGCCCGCGTTCTTGCTGACGCTGCGCGTGATCCCCGGCCTCGGAGGCACGCTCGCAACCCAGATCGCGGCCGCGTTTCGCGTGCCGATGTTCGTTCACGTGTGGACGATGTGCGCGATCGCGATTCCGATCTGCACGCTGCTCGCGATCTTCGGCGATCGCGTCTCCGTCGCGGTCCACGACTACTACGAAGCGCACCGGATCCACATGCACGTTCGCGTGCCGGAGCGCTTCAACGATTTCTTCCACCATCGCCACGCGCCCGGCCCGGAGCACTCGTGAACGTCACCGTCGTCGAAGATCAAGACGCCCTCGCCGCCCTCTGCGAGAGCATCGGCGCGGTCGAGCGCGTCGCGCTCGATACGGAATTCCACAACGAGCGATCGTATGCGGCACGACTGATGGTCGTGCAACTCGTGATCGGCGACGAGGTCGCGATCGTCGACCCGCTGCGCGTCAAAGATCTCGACGGTCTCGCGACCGCGCTCGCGAGCAAGACGATCGTCGGTCACGCGTTGCAGAGCGATCTGAAGATCTTCGCGGACCGCTTCGACCGGATGCCGGCGCGCGCGTTCGACACGCAGCTCGCCGCCGCGTTCTGCGGCTACGGCATGTCGATCTCGCTCGCGGATCTCGTGCACGATCTCGTCGGCATCCGCCTGCGCAAGTCGCAGACCGTCAGCGATTGGAGCACGCGGCCGCTCTCGCCGCAACAGATCGATTATCTCGTCGACGACGTGCGCCATCTCATCCCGATGCAGGACGCGTTGACGGCGCGGCTCGAGAAGAGCGGCCGCTACGCGTGGTTCGAATCGGACGCGCGTTCGCTCGTCGACATCACGCGCTACCGCACCGATCCCGAGCGGCTCTATTTACGCGTTCCGGGTGCGATGCGCATGAACCGGCGCGAGCTCGGCATCCTGCGCGAGGTCGCGCAACTGCGCGACGCGCTCGCCCGCGAACGCGACGTGCCGCTCAAGTACATCATCCCCGACGACGTGATGGCGGGCATCGTGTCGCTGCGGCCCGCGACGCGCGACGATCTCGCGCAATTGCGACGGCTCGACGCCGGCGCGCGCAAGGCGTACGGCGATCGCATCGTCGCGGCCGTGGCCGCCGGCATCGCGGTGGCCGACGACGATCTCCCGCGCAAACCGCCGCGTACGCCCGGCGGCGACCGCGAAGCGGTGGTCTCGTGCCTCGCGGTGCTCGCGAACGCGATCGCCACCGACAACGATCTGCCGCCGGGGCTCGTCGTGACGCGCAGCGCGCTCGAACGCGTGGCGCGCGAACTGCCGGCCTCCGCGGAGGAGCTCGCGCGCACGCTCGACGCCGGCGACTGGCGTGCGAGTTTAGTCGCAGAGCCGCTCTTCGCGCTCATCTCGGGTGCGGTCGCGCTCACGATTTCGGGTGCGGAACGCGGTTCGCCGCGCGTCGCTCGCGTCGCCGTCGCCGCGACCGGGGGGGACCCCTCAGGGTAGCGAAACTCGCCGCGTTATGCAGAACGCGCATCCCAACAGCTTCGCTGCGAAGAGTTCCTTACGGGTCGGCGACCGCACCTACACCATCTTCCGGCTCGACGCCGTCGAAAAGGTGTTCCCCGGGGTCGCGCGCTTGCCGTTCAGTCTGAAGATCTTGCTCGAGAATCTCGTGCGTTTCGAAGACGATCGCAGCGTCACGAAGAGCGACATCGAGGCGCTCGCGCAGTGGGACCCGGCGAAGAAGAGCGACGACGAGATCGCGTACCGGCCGGCGCGCGTGCTGCTGCAAGACTTCACGGGCGTGCCGTGCGTCGTCGATCTCGCCGCGATGCGCGACGCGATGGCCGACATGGGCGGCGATCCGAAGAAGATCAATCCGCTGCAACCGGTCGAGCTCGTGATCGACCACTCGGTGCAGGTCGATCACTTCGGTTCCGATTCGGCGTTCGCGCAGAACGCGAATCTCGAGTTCGAGCGGAACCGCGAGCGCTACGCGTTCCTCAAGTGGGGTCAGCACGCGCTCGACAACTTCCGCGCGGTGCCGCCCGATACGGGAATCGTGCATCAGGTCAACATCGAATTTCTCGGACGCGTCGTCTTCGGCGCGGGCGGCGCCGGCGTCGCGACGTTCGACGAGAACGGCCTCGCGTATCCCGACACCGTCGTCGGCACCGATTCGCACACGACGATGGCGAACGGTCTCGGCATCCTCGCCTGGGGCGTCGGCGGCATCGAGGCGGAAGCCGCGATGCTCGGTCAGCCGGTCACGATGCTCGTGCCCGACGTCATCGGCTTCAAGCTCACCGGAAAATTGAACGAGGGGATGACCTCGACCGATCTCGTTCTCGCCGTCACGGAGATCCTGCGGAAGAAGGGCGTCGTCGGCAAGTTCGTCGAGTTCTACGGCGCGGGTCTTTCGAATCTCGGCGTCGCGGATCGCGTGACGATCGGCAACATGTCGCCGGAATACGGTTCGACCGTCGCGATCTTCCCGATCGACGACCACACGCTCTCGTATCTGCGCTTGACGGGTCGCACGCCGGAGCAGATCGCGCTCGTCGAAGCGTACGCGCGCGCGCAAGGATTGTTCCGCACGGATGCGTCGCCCGATCCGATCTTCACGGATACGGTCGAGCTCGATCTCTCGACCGTCGTGCCGAACCTCGCGGGCCCTCGCCGTCCGCAAGACCGCGTCGCGCTGACGCACGTGAAGACGGAGTTCGGCAAGGCGCTCGCCGGTTGGCAGACCGCGCGCGACGGCTCGGCCGGCGCCGCGGCGGCGTCGCGCTTCGCGAACGAGGGCGGCGGCACCGCGGTCGCGGCACGTCCCGAAACCGAACTCTCCGACGGCGCCGTCGTCATCGCGGCGATCACGTCGTGCACGAACACGTCGAATCCGGCCGTGATGATCGGCGCCGGTCTCGTCGCGAAGAAAGCCGTCGAGCGCGGCATCACGCGCAAACCGTGGGTGAAAACGAGCCTCGCACCCGGCAGCAAAGTCGTCACGGATTACCTGACGAAATCCGGCCTCGCGCCGTATCTCGACAAGGTCGGCTTCAATCTCGTCGGTTACGGATGCACGACGTGCATCGGCAACAGCGGACCGCTTCCCGACGACGTCGCGCACGACGTCGCCGAGCACGACATGATCGTCGCCGCGGTGCTGTCGGGCAATCGCAATTTCGAAGGCCGCATCCATCCGCAGGTGCGTGCGAACTATCTCGCATCGCC
>CAJCIN010000178.1 GCA_903970385.1 Rhodospirillales bacterium
CGGTGGGATTCGTTCTGTCTCGTGACGCCGAACTGGCAGTGTCGCCTGCCGGGCTTCCACTACGCGGGCGACGATCCGTACGGCTTCATGGTCAAGGACGAGATCGTCGCGTACATCGAGCAGTACGCCGCGTCGTTCTCACCGCCGCTCCACGAAGGTGTCGGCGTGACGAAGGTCGCGCTCGGCGCGGACGGTCGCAGTTTCGACGTACGCACGACGGCCGGCGACATCGCGTGCGATCAAGTCGTCGTGGCGATCGGCGGCTACCACGTGTCGACGCTGCCGCGCATGGCGGAGCGCATGCCCGAGGGCGTGTTGCAATTGCACTCGTCGCAGTACAAGAACGCGCGGTCGCTACCCGAGGGCGACGTCCTCGTCGTCGGCACCGGGCAATCCGGCGCGCAGATCGCGGAGGATCTCCATCTCGCCGGCCGGCGCGTACACCTCTGCGTCGGCAGCGCGCCGCGCACGGCGCGTCGCTATCGCGGCAAAGACGTCGTGGAGTGGCTCGACGAGCTCGGCTACTACGATATCTCGGTCGACGATCATCCGCTCAAAGAAGGCGTGCGCGCGAAGGCCAATCATTACGTCACCGGTCGCGACGGCGGACGCGACATCGATCTGCGCGCGTTCGCGCGCGACGGCATGTGTCTCTACGGCCGTCTGAACGACGTGCGCGGTACGAAGCTCGCCTTCGGCGACGACCTCGCGACGAACCTCGATCGCGCGGACGAAGTCTCGGAGAGCATCAAGACGACGATCGATCGTCACATCGAAGCGCGCGGCATCGACGCGCCGCACGAGGCGCGCTATGTGCCCGTGTGGTCGCCGGACGCGCCCATCACGGAGCTCGACATGGAGCGCGCCGGCATCACGTCGGCGATCTGGTGCATGGGCTTCAACTCGGATTTCGCGTGGATCGACGTGCCGGTGTTCGACGGCAAAGGCTACCCGTACCATCGCCGCGGCGTGACGAACGTCGAAGGCCTCTATTTTCTCGGGCTGCCGTGGCTCTACACGTGGGGCTCCGGACGCTTCTCGGGCATCGCGCGCGACGCGACCCACGTGGCCGACCGGATCGAAAAGCGCTACGAGTCGCCCGCTCGCGACAAGACGCGCGTGCTCAACGCGCTCGCGATCGGATCGTAAACGCCCGAAAAACGGGAACGAGACGTCCATGAAGGTTGGATTTCTCGGTCTCGGCGCGATGGGCGGCGCCATGGCGAAGAACGTGCTCGCCGCCGGCCACGAACTGCACGTGTGGAACCGTACCACGGAGAAGGCGAAAGCGCTCGTCGAGAGCGGTGCGACGCTCGCGACGTCTCCGAAGGAGCTCGCATCGTGCGAGGTGCTGATCGCGATGTTCGCCGACGACGCGGCGTTTCGGGCCTCGGTCTTCGACTCGGGGCTCTTCGACGCGCTCGCGCCGAGCGCGACGTTCGCGAACATGGCGACGATCTCGGTCGCGCTCGCGCGCGAGACGGCGGGGCGCTTCTCGGGGCGCGGTCTGCCGTACGTGGCGGCGCCCGTGCTCGGCCGACCCGACGTCGCGGCCGCCGGGAAACTCAACATCCTCGCGGCGGGCGATGCGGGGGCGATCGCGCGCGTGCAGCCGCTCTTCGAGGCGATGGGGCAG
Organism: Rhodospirillales bacterium; assembly: GCA_903970385.1. GTDB lineage: Bacteria > Vulcanimicrobiota > Vulcanimicrobiia > Vulcanimicrobiales > Vulcanimicrobiaceae > Palsa-1515. Next base: position 1,637 of record CAJCIN010000178.1, read on the forward strand.
AAGACGTGGCCGCTCGGCGACGATCCCGCGAGCGCGAACGTCGCGAAGATCGCGTGCAATTTCATGATCGTGAGCGCGATCGAAACGATGTCCGAGGCGTTCGCGCTCGCGCGCGGCAACGGACTCGAGCCCCACGCCGTCTACGACATCGTCACGAACACGATGCTCGCGTCGCCGCTCTACAAGAATTACGGCGCGCAGATGCTCGAGGAGCGATTCGATGCGGGCTTCAAGTTGAAGCTCGGGCTCAAGGACGTGCGGCTCGCGCTCGAAGCGGGTGATGCCGCGTCGACGCCGCTGCCGTTCGCGAGCGCGCTACGCGACGTCATGATCGAGAGCGTGGCGGCCGGCGACGGCGATCTCGACTGGACGGCGATTTCGAAGGTCACGACGCGGCGCGCGAGCGCTCGCTAGAAACGCCCGCGCTCGGCGGCCGCGTCGAGCGTCTCGGACGGGCGCCAGAACGCGGGATCGGACTCCGCGAACTGCCGGATGCGCGCGCGGACGGTCGCGAGCCCGACGCTCTCCGCGTAGGCCATCGGGCCGCCGCGCGCTTTCGGAAAACCGTAGCCGTTCGCCCAGATCGTGTCGATGTCGGCGGCCGTATCGGCCATGCCCTCGCCGAGGATGCGCGCGCCCTCGTTGACGAGCGCGTAGACGCAGCGCTCGACGATCTCCTCGTCGCTCGGGTCGCGCGGCGCGATGCCGGCGCGCGAACGTTCCGCGGCGAGGATTGTATCGACGGCGGGATCGGCATACCGTTTGCGATCGCCCGGCTCGTAGCGGTAGAAGCCGCGCCCGTTCTTCTGGCCGAGCCGGTCGGCCGCGACCATCGCGTCGGGAATGTCGCTGACGGCGAACGGCGGCGCGGCGCCGCGCTTGATGCGCTCGTGCTTCGAACGCCAGCCGATGTCGATGCCGGCGAGATCCGAGACGGCGAACGGTCCCATCGCGAAGCCGAACGCTTCGAGCGCATCGTCGACGCGTTTCGGCGACGCGCCGGCGAGCACGACGAAGTCCGCCTCGCGTTTGTAGCCGAGCAGCATGCGGTTGCCGACGAAGCCGTCGCAGTTTCCGACGACGACGGGCACTTTGCCGAGCCGCTTCCCGAGCGCGACCGTGGCCGCGATCGTGTCGGCGGAGGTGTCCGCGCCGCGCACGACCTCGAGCAGCTTCATGACGTGCGCCGGGCTGAAGAAGTGCATGCCGATCGCGCGATCGGCTCCCGGCGCGGCGTGCGCGATCGAGTCGACGTCGAGCGTCGACGTATTCGTCGCGAGCAGCGCATCCGCGCGGCAGATCGCGCCGAGGCGACCGAAGACCGCGCGCTTGATCTCCATGTCCTCGAACACCGCTTCGACGGCGACGTCGACGTCCGCGAGATCGTCGAAGTTCTCCGTTCGCGTGACGCGCCCGACGATCGCATCCGCATCGCTCTGCGCGAGCTTGCCGCGCTGCACTTGCGATGCGAAGTTCTTCTCGATGAGCGTGCCCGCGCGCGCGAGCGCATCGGGCGACGCATCGATCAGCCGCACGTCGATGCCCGCGCTCGCGAAGCTCATCGCGATACCGGCGCCCATCGTGCCCGCGCCGACGATGCCGGCCGTCTTGAATTCGGTCATAGCGCCGTTGTAGCACGATGCTGCGGCGGCTTCCTCGGCCCTTCGGCGGCGTCCCTACCGTTTGGTAGGGAAAGGCCGTAGCGGCGTTGCAAGGTTACGAATGAAGCTGCAATCGTACACCGAGGGACGCTGGTTCGAGGCAAGCGACGGGTTCGTCGATCTCACGAGCGCGATCGACGGGCGTACGATCGCCCAGGCGTCGAGCAAAGGCCTCGACTTCGGGCGCGCGGTGCGATACGCGCGAGACGTCGGCGGCCCGGCGCTGCGTGCGATGACCTTCCACGAGCGTGCGTCGCTGCTCAAGGCGATCGGTACGTATCTGAACGATCGGAAAGCGCCGCTGTACGCGCTCTCGAACGAGACGGGCGCGACGAAGCGCGACAATTTCGTCGACGTCGACGGCGGGATCGGAACGCTGTTTTCGTATGCGTCGAAAGGCCGGCGCGAGCTTCCGAACGCGAACCTCGTCGTCGAAGGCGAGATCGAGATGTTAGGCAAGGGCGGCACGTTCGGCGGCCGCCACGTGCTCACGCCGTTGCAGGGCGTCGCGATCCACGTCAACGCGTACAACTTTCCCGTGTGGGGCATGCTCGAGAAGCTCGCGCCCGCGTTGCTCGCGGGTGTGCCCGCCATCGTGAAGCCGGCGACGGTGACGTCGTATCTCACACACGCCGCGTTCGCCGCGATGATCGAATCCGGTTTGCTGCCGGACGGCGCCGTGCAGCTGATCGTCGGCAGCGTCGGGGATCTGCTCGATCACCTGGACGGTCAGGACGTGCTGTCGTTCACGGGATCGCTCGCGACGTCGCTCTCGCTACGCAATCATCCGGTCGTCGCGGAAAAAGCCGTGCGTTTCATCGCCGAACGCGATTCGCTCAACGCCGCGGTGCTCGGCATCGATGCGGTCCCGGGAACGCCCGAGTTCGATCTCTTCGTCGACGAAGTCGTGCGCGAAATGTCGGTCAAGGCCGGGCAGAAGTGCACGGCGATCCGGCGCGCGATCGTGCCGCGCACGTCGTACGCCGCCGCGAGCGACGCGATCTCCGCGAAGTTGAAAGCGCTCGCGATCGGCGATCCGCGCTTGCCGTCCGTGAAGATGGGTGCGCTCGCAGGTCTGCAGCAGCGCGCCGACGTTCGTGCCAACGTCGCGACGCTGCGCGCGGAAGCCGAACTCGTGTACGGCGATCCCGATCACGTCGCGCTCGAGGGCGCCGACGATGCGACGGGCGCCTTCATGTCGCCGATCCTGCTCGGCTGCGCGCACCCGCTCGATGCCGTCGCGGTCCACGAGGTCGAAGCGTTCGGCCCCGTCTCGACGCTGATGGCGTACGACACGACGGCCGACGCGATCGAGATCGTCAAGCGGGGAGCGGGAAGCCTCGTCGCCTCCGTCTTCACGTACGACCCCGCGGTCGCGAGAGATCTGATCCTCGGCATCGCGTCGTATCACGGCCGCGTGATCGCGATCGATCGCGACGACGCGAAGGAATCGACGGGCCACGGTTCGCCGATGCCGCCGCTCGTGCACGGCGGTCCGGGGCGTGCCGGCGGCAGCGAAGAACTCGGGGGCTTGCGCGGCGTCTTCCATTACATGCAGCGCACGGCGATCCAGGGGTCGCCCGCACGGCTCGCGTCGCTGACCGGCACCTGGACGCCGGGTGCCGGCGAGACCGCGAAGCCGCGTCACCCGTTCCGCTATGCGTTCGGCGAACTCGAGATCGGCGATACGTTGCACACGGCGGCACGGACGATCTCGCTCGACGACATCGAACACTTCGCGCACTTCACGGGCGACACGTTCTACGCGCACATGGACGAAGAAGCGGCGAAGGCGAACCCGTTCTTCCCGGGTCGCGTGGCGCACGGCTATCTGCTACTCGCGTTCGCGGCGGGTCTCTTCGTCGATCCGGCGCCCGGTCCGGTGCTCGCGAACTACGGCCTCGACAATCTTCGGTTCACGAAACCGGTCTCGCCGGGCGATTCGATCGCGGTGCGTTTGACGGTGAAGAACAAATCGCAGCGCGACGCCGCCTACGGCGAGGTGCGCTGGAGCGTGGAGCTGACGAATCAGAACGGCGAGCCCGTCGCCTCGTACGATCTGCTCACGATGAACGCGACGGAGAGCGGCGAGCGCGCGAGCGGCGCGACGGAGCTCGCCGGAGCCGCGCGATGACCGCGATCGCGGCGCCGCTCGACCCGATCGAGACGGCGAGCCGCGACGAACTCGCGGCGTTGCAACTCGAGCGCATGCGCTGGTCGCTCGCGCACGCGTACGCGAACGTGCCGCACTACGCGGCGACGTTCGACGCGCACGGCGTTCGCCCGGACGATCTCCGCGATCTCTCCGACCTCGCGAAGTTTCCGTTCGTCACGAAAGCGGCGTATCGCGACAACTATCCGTTCGGCTTGTGCGCCGTTCCGCGCGAGCGACTCGCACGCATCCACGCATCGAGCGGCACGACCGGCAAACCGACGGTCGTCGCGTACACGAAGCGCGACGTCGACACGTGGGCCGACGTCGTCGCGCGTTCGATCCGTGCCGCCGGCGGCCGGCCGGGCGATCTCGTGCACGTGTCGTACGGCTACGGTCTCTTCACGGGCGGTCTCGGCGCGCACTACGGCGCGGAACGGCTCGGCTGCACGGTGATTCCGATGTCGGGCGGCCAGACGGAGAAACAGGTCCAGCTCATCGCCGACTTCGCGCCGCGCGTCATCATGGTGACGCCGAGCTACATGCTCGCGCTACTCGACGAGATGGAGCGGCAAGGCATCGATCCGGCGTCGTCGAGTTTAGAGATCGGCATCTTCGGCGCGGAACCGTGGACGCAAGAGATGCGCGTCCGTCTCGAAGCGCGCGCCGGCATCGACGCGGTCGACATCTACGGCCTCTCGGAAGTCATCGGGCCGGGCGTCGCGCAAGAGTGCGTCGAGACGAAAGACGGCCTGCACGTGTGGGAAGATCACTTCTATCCCGAGATCGTCGACCCGGAGATGGGTGCGGTGCTTCCCGACGGCGAGCGCGGCGAACTCGTGCTCACGTCGCTCACGAAAGAGGCGATGCCCGTCGTTCGCTATCGCACGCGCGATCTCACGCGGCTGCTCCCCGGCACGGCACGCACGATGCGCCGCATCGAGAAGATCACGGGCCGCTGCGACGACATGCTGATCGTGCGCGGCGTCAACGTGTTCCCGACGCAGATCGAGGAGCTGATCCTGCGCGATGCGCGCCTCGCGCCGCAGTATCAGATCAAGCTCTCGCGCGAGGGCAATCTCGACTCGATGACGGTCGTCGTCGAACCGGGCATCGGGGTCGGCGAGCCGGGCGACGCACCCGCGATCTTGCGCGACCGGATCAAGAATCTCGTCGGCGTTACCACGGCGATCGAGGTCGTCCCGCCCGGCACGATCCCGCAGTCGCAAGGCAAAGCGCAGCACGTCTTCGACGCGCGCAAGCCCGCATAGGGCGCGAAATGTTCCCCGCGGCGCGCTGACGAAGGCGCTGCGATGTCCATCCTGCAGAGCCCCGAAGTGACCGAGCTCCAAGACCGTCTGCGCGCGTTCATGCGCGACGTGGTCGAACCGGGCGAACGTACCTACTTCGAGCAGCACGAAGCGGCTCCGAGCCGCTGGACGGTTCCCGCCGTCCTCGACGATCTCAAGGCGCAAGCGCGTGCCGCCGGCCTGTGGAATCTCTTCCTCCCCGAGAGCGAATACGGCGCCGGCCTCAGCAATCGCGACTACGCGCCGCTCTGCGAGATCATGGGCCGCTCCGCGATCGCGCCCGAGGTCTTCAATTGCTCCGCGCCCGACACGGGCAACATGGAGGTGTTGACGCGCTACGGCACGCCGGAACATCGCAAGCGTTGGCTCGAGCCGCTGCTCGCGGGCGAGATCCGCTCCGCGTTCGCGATGACCGAGCCCGACGTCGCGTCGTCGGACGCGACGAACATCAGCGCGCGCATCGAGCGCGACGGCGACGAGTACGTCATCAACGGCCGCAAATGGTGGACGTCCGGCGCGATGGACCCGCGCTGCAAGGTCTTGATCTTCATGGGCAAGACGAATCCCGAAGGGCCGAAGCATCTGCAGCAGTCGATGGTCGTCGTGCCGATCGATACGCCGGGCGTCACGGTCGTTCGTGCGCTGACGGTGTTCGGCTACGACGACGCACCCCACGGTCACGCCGAGATGCGGTTCGAAAACGTCCGCGTTCCGGTCGAAAACATTCTGCTCGGCGAAGGGCGCGGCTTCGAGATCGCGCAGGGCCGCCTCGGGCCCGGCCGCATCCACCATTGCATGCGCTCGATCGGCGCCGCAGAGCGCGCGCTCGAAGCGATGTGCGCGCGCGTCACGCAGCGCACCGCGTTCGGCAAGCAGATCTCGGAGCAAGGCGTCGTGCGCGAATGGATCGCGGATTCGCGGATCGAGATCGATCAGGCGCGTCTCCTCACGCTGCACGCCGCGGAGATGATGGATCGCCTCGGGAACAAGGCGGCGCGCGCCGAGATCGCGATGATCAAGGTCGTGGCGCCGAACGTCGCGTTGCGCGTGATCGATCGCGCGATCCAATCGTTCGGCGGCGCCGGCGTCTCGCAAGATCCGGGGCTCGCGAAACTGTGGGCCGGTCAGCGCACGCTGCGGCTCGCCGACGGCCCGGACGAAGTGCATCGCGGCACGATCGCGAAAATCGAACTCGGGAAGGGCGCCGTCAAGACGAACGGTGCCCACGTTGCGGGGATGAACTGATGAACGTACGCATCTTGGCCGGCGCGCTCGCGATCGCGGCGACGACGGCGGCGGCGCTCGCCGCCGAGGCGATTCCGGCTGGTACGCCGCTCAACGGCCGGCTGTCGGCATCGCTCGATACGGGGAAGGCGAACGTCGGCGACGGCTTTTCGCTCGCGCTGACGCGTCCGTTCCCGAACGACGACGTGACGTACAGCGGCGCCTTCGTGCGCGGCCACGTCGCGCGCGTGATCCGCGGCGGCCAGGGCCGCAAGCCCGAGATCGACCTCGCGTTCGACAGCATCACCCTCGCGAACGGTGACTCCGCGCCGCTCAGCGGCCACGTGCTCGACGTGACCCCGAAGAAGAAGACGGCGATCCCGACCCAGGCCGCGGGTGCCGGCGTCGGCATGATCGTCGGCAACGTGATCGGCAAGTCGATCTTCCACACGGATATCGGCGGTTTGGCCGGTGCGGCCGGCGGCTTCACGTACGCCAACAATCGGAAGCCCGACTTCGTCGTGCCGGCGGATTCGCTCGTCGAGCTGCAAACCGATGCCGAAGTACCGAGGCCGCAAGCCAGGCGCTAAAAGTCCCATGTTCGCGCACCGATTCAACGTATTGAAGCGCGAATTCGTGGGAAAGAAAGTTTCATGGCTCCGGCGACAGACGAAGTACTGGGATGCGACGCGTGCGGACACGCCGCGGGATTGCACAGCAACGAGGCGTGCGAGGCGATCCGCTGTCGCTGCCGGGTGACGCGGAAGATGCTCGCCTCGACATCGTCTCAGCGGCCGGCGCCGAAACGCGTCGCGGTGGTTCAGCCGGTGACCGTAACGGCAAAGCCCGCCAAGCGCAAGCGCAAACGGTCGCGACGCCGCACGGCCGCGGCCGCGTCGCGCGATACGCAGGCCGCGTAGTCGCGCCTAGCGCGTCGCGCGGAGGACGAGCCACAGCATCGCGACGTCGCACGTCGCCTGCAGCACCGTCAACATCGCACGCATCCACTCGGTCGCGTTGAGCGCCCCGATGGTTTTCGTATCGGCGCCCGCGGCGAGCCGCACGTGGAGCGGTACGGCGACGAACGCGGTATAGGCGAGCACGCCCGCGCCGGCGAGCGCGGCGACGACCGGCAACCACAGCGGAACGTTGCGCGGCCGGTTCGCGACGAGCAACGCGTTCGCGGCGAAGGCGCCGAGCAGCGCCGGGCCGATCGCGTAGGCGATCCGTTCGGTGTGGAGCGCGTGGATCGCGAGAAACTGCCGGGCATCGACCATGCCGAACGCCGGATAGGCGATCGCGACGACGTAGTATTCGATTCCGGTCGCGACGAGTGCCGCGACGCTCGCGACGACGAGCAGCGACGTGCCCATCAAAAACCCCATCGCGTCGCGGTCGTCGCGTACAAGGCGATGTCGCGATAGCGCGCGTGGAGGCGGTACGCCTCGGAGAGCACGCCTTCGAGCACGAATCCGAGGCGTTCCGGCACGGCGCGTGAGGCCGCATTTTCGACGACGCAGTGTATCTCGATGCGGTGCAGTTGCAGGTGCGTGAGCCCGTGCGTCACGAGCGCGCGAGCCGCGCGCGTCACGAGGCCGGTCCCGCGAGCGTCCGGCGAGAGCCAGTAGCCGATCTCGCCCTTGCGACTCGCCCAATCGAGTCCGTGCAAGCCGATGCTGCCGACGATGACGCCGCCCGCGCGAATCGCGTAATCGAACGCCACGTGCGTTTCGAATTGCGCTTGCGCGAACTGCGCGTAGCGCCGCACCTCGGCGACGTTGCGGGCCGCGTCGACCCACGTCAGCCACTCGCGCAAGTCCGCGCGATGACGCTCGAGGATCGCGTTCATCTCCCGCGCATCGTCGACATGACGCGGGACGAGCGTGATGTCCGGATCGACGAAGAGCGGCTGGGGAATCACGTCGTGGTGGTTCGCGCACCCCTCGCCGGGATACATCTCGACTGATGGAAGCTCAACCGACAGATCCGCATCCGAGCCCGTTCGGGCCGATCGTGCGCGCGGCGATGGTCGGCACCGCCGCCGGTCTGCGCTCCGTGACGCCGCCGGCGGTCGTTTACCGTAACGCGAAAGGGCCGTTGCCCGCGATCCTCGCGGTCATGGCCGCGGGGGAGTTGATCGCCGACAAACTGCCTCAGACGCCGGCCCGGACGTTTCTCCCGGCGCTCATCTTCCGCGCCGTGACGGCCGGCATCAGCGGACGTGAAGTCGCCGTCCGGAACGACGGCAACGCGGCGGCGGGGATCGCCGTGGCTGCGATCGCGGCCCTCGCCTCGACGTACGCTGGATTCGGATTGCGCATGTATCTCACCGAGGCGACGGCGCTGCCCGACTTCGTGATCGCGACGCTCGAAGACGGGTTCACGTTACTTCTGGCCTACGGCGCCGACGCGGCACCCTAACCCCGACGAGGGGCGCGCGGAATCGTCCTGAAAGGTGAAGGTCTCCAGGAGGCCCTCATGATCGCTGTACGCCCGTCGGGTATTCCGCGCACGGTATTTTCGGAAGAACACACGTTGCTGCGCGAGACCGCGCGACGCTTCTGCGAACGCGAGATCGCGCCGTACCACGCGCAGTGGGAACTCGACGGCCAAGTCTCGCGCGAGGTCTGGCGCAAAGCGGGCGAAGCGGGCCTGCTCTGCATGGCGCTGCCCGAAGAATACGGGGGCGCCGACGCCGACTTCCGATCGTCGGCCGTCTTCATCGAGGAGCTCGCGAAGATCAACGCGAGCGGTCCCGCGTTCTCGCTGCAGTCCGACATCGTCGCGCCCTACATCCTCCACTACGGCAGCGACGAGCAGAAGAAGAAATGGTTGCCGCGCCTCGCGTCGGGCGAGACGATCTCCGCGATCGCGATGACGGAGCCGGGCACCGGCAGCGACCTGCAGTCGATCACCACGCGCGCGGAGCGCGACGGCGATTCGTATCTCATCACCGGCGCGAAGACGTTCATCACGAACGGCGTGCTTTCCGATCTCATCATCGTCGTCGCGAAGACGGACCCGACCGCGGGCTCCCGCGGCGTTTCGCTCTTCCTCGTCGAGCGCGACATGCCGGGGTTCACCGGCGCGCCCGGGCTCAAGAAGCTCGGCCTGCACGCGCAAGACACGGCGGAGTTCACGATGGACCGCGTGCGCGTGCCCGCGTCGGCGGTGCTCGGCGAACTCGGTCAGGGCTTCAAGATGCTGATGAGCGAGCTTCCGCAGGAGCGCATGAGCATCGCCGTCTCGGCCGTCGCGTCCGCCGAGGCCGGCCTGAACGCGACGATCGCGTACACGCGCGATCGCGAGGCGTTCGGCAAACGCGTCCTCGACTTCCAGAACACGCGCTTCACGCTCGCGACGCTCAAGGCGCAGATCGCGATGGCGCGCACGTTCGTCGATCGCTGCATCGAATTGCTCTGCGAGGGCAAACTCGACGCGGCGACCGCGGCGATGGCGAAACTGGAAACGACGGAGCTGCAATTCCGCGCGCTCGACGCGTGCCTGCAATTGCACGGCGGCTATGGTTACATGCAAGAATACCCGATCGCGAAAGCCTGGGCGGACGCGCGCGTGCAACGCATCTACGGCGGTTCGAACGAGATCATGCGCGAGATCGTGGGCCGTACGCTCGAATGACGATGGCCGCGGCCGACCTCATGCTCAAGCCCGGCACGCTCGACGGCGGCCGCATCCTCGTCACCGGCGGCGGTACGGGGCTCGGCCGTTCGATCGCCGAGGCGTGCATGATGCTCGGCGCGCGCGTCTACATCTGCGGGCGGCGGCCCGGGCCGCTCGAGGACACCGCGCGCGAACTCACGGAGGCGCACGGCGGTCACGTCGTGCCGTTGACGTGCGACATCCGCTCCGACGACGCGATCGCGGAGATGATCGAACGCATCTGGAACGACGGCGGCGCGCTGACGGGACTCGTCAACAACGCCGCGGGCAACTTCATCAGCCCGACGGAGAAACTGTCGTCGCGCGGCTTCGATGCGATCTCGAGCATCGTGTTTCGCGGCACGTTCATGACGACGCTCGCGTGCGGGAAGCGTTGGCTCGCCGCGGGCGACCACGCATCGGTCGTCTCGATCGTCGCGACGTGGGTGTGGAACGGCTCGCCGTTCACCGTACCGTCGGCGATGTCGAAGGCCGGCGTGCGCGCGATGACGGAATCGCTCGCGGTCGAATGGGCCGGTCGCGGCGTCCGGTTCAACGCGATCGCACCGGGGCCGTTTCCCACCGAAGGCATGTCGAAGCGGCTCAACCCGCTCGGCGGCGAGGACGCGTTCATGAACCTCGCGAGCAACCCGTCGGGTCGCGTCGGCCGGCCGCCGGAACTCGCGAACCTCGCGTGTTACCTGCTGGCGCCGGGTTCGGAATACGTCAACGGCCAGACGATCGCGATCGACGGCGGCGACCACCTCGCGACGGGCGCGAACTTCAACGATTTACGGCGCTGGACCGAGTCGCAATGGTCCGAAGCGCGCGAGGCGATCGCACGCGTCGATGCGGCCGACCGCGAACGCCGGCAACCCACGCGAACGAACTGACGGTTCAGGAGACTATCATGGCAGAAGCATACATCGTCGAAGCGATCCGGACTGCGGGCGGCCGCCGCGGAGGCGCGCTCGCGGGGTGGCACCCGATCGATCTCGGAGCCGCCGTGCTCGATGCGGTCGTCCATCGCACCGGCATCGATCCGTCGTCGATCGAGGACGTGATCATGGGCTGCGTCGATCAAGGTGGCGAACAGGCGCTCCACATCGGTCGCAACGCGGTGCTCGCGTCGAGTCTGCCGCGCAGCGTGCCGGCCGTGTCGATCGATCGTCAGTGCGGCTCGTCGCAGCAAGCGATTCAGTTCGCGGCGCAAGCGGTGTTGTCCGGAACGCAGGACGTCGTGATCGCCGCCGGCGTCGAGTCGATGACGCGCGTGCCGATGGGCAGCACGGCCGGCCCCGGCGACACGAAGAGTCCGGGTCTCGAGGAACGCTACCCCGGCATCAACTTCAGTCAATTCCTCGGCGCGGAAATGATCGCCGAGAAGCACGGCTTCGAACGCGACGCGCTCGACGCGTTCGCACTCGAGAGCCACAAGCGCGCCGCGAAAGCCACGTCGGGCGGCGCGTTCGCGCGTGAGATCCTGCCGCTCAACGTCACGAAGGCGGACGGAACGTCGGCCGTACACGACAAGGACGAGGGCATCCGTTACGATGCGACGATCGAATCGATCGGCTCCGTGCGTTTGCTGCGCGAGAACGGCCGGATCTCCGCGGCGAACGCGAGCCAGATCTGCGACGGCGCGAGCGCGGTGCTCGTCGTCTCCGAGCGCGCGCTCAAAGAACACAACCTCACGCCGCTCGCACGCGTGCACAACCTCACGGTCACGGGCGGCGATCCGGTCATCATGCTCGAGGAACCCCTGTTCGCGACCGATCGCGCGCTCAAGCGTGCCGGCATGACGATCGACGACATCGATCTGTACGAAGTCAACGAGGCCTTCGCGCCCGTGCCGCTCGCGTGGCTCAAGCACACGGGCGCCGATCCCGAGAAGCTCAACGTCAACGGCGGCGCGATCTCGCTCGGCCATCCGCTCGGCGCGAGCGGCACGAAGTTGATGGCGACGCTCGTGCACGCGCTGCGCGCGCGCGGCGGAAAGTACGGCCTGCAGACGATGTGCGAAGGCGGCGGTCTCGCCAACGTCACGATCGTCGAAGCGCTCTAGGTTCGCGCGGTGAGCGTGGCCTCGGCGCCGCCGGAACCGATCGCGCGGTGGTATCGCGCGGTCGAGGCGAACGACATGAGCGACCTCGAGGACATGCTGACCGACGACGCGACGTTCTCGTCGCCCGCGGTCCACACGCCGCAGATCGGCAAGCCGATCGTCGCGAAATACCTACGCGCGGCGATAGTCGTGCTCAACAATCCGACGTTCCGCTATACGGGCGAGTGGTTCGCAGGCAACTCGGCGGTTCTCGAGTTCGAGCTGACGATCGACGGCATCCACGTCAACGGCGTGGATCTCATCGCGTGGGACGACGGCGGTCGCATCACGACGTTCAAGGTGATGGTGCGTCCGCTCAAGGGCCTGACCACCGTCGTCGAGCGGATGGGCCGCGAGCTGCAGCGGCAGACGTAAGCGATCCTCAGCCGGCGGACAGCAACGCCGCGAGGTCGCGTGCTTGTTCGCGGATGTCCGGCATCGCCGTCGTTTCGATGAGCGGTCCGAAGCATGCCGGACCGATTGCGAAGAGCCGTGTCGACGCCGTTCCGTGTGCATCGACGAGCGCGCCGTTCTCTGCAATGCTCATGCCGATTCCGAGCGTGTTCGGAACCATCAGACCGTGCGCGAGAAGAGACTGCACGAACGGGTCCGCGAGTTTGCGAACGTCGTGTTGCGGTCCGCTACAGTTGATGACGCGCCCGGCATCGAGCGTCACGACGTCGGCCGAACCGCGCAGCTTGACGGGAACGCGAAGCCGATCGCCGCTTACCGTGATCGCGCCCGTGCGTCCGGCGAACACACGAAGCGTGCCGGCCGCAAGCGCATCCGCAACGGCCTTCCCCGCTTCCGGCGGCATGCGGTGACGGTGCACGTTCCAATACGGGAGTGCGTGCCGAAGGAAACGCCGCTGCTCCACGAGCGAAAGCGCTTTCCACATCGCGTTCGTGTGCGGGCGCAGAGCATCGACGTGACCGCGCCAATCACCGCCGGACGCCGGCATCTCGCGCACGCGGTCGCGCAAGGCGCTCAGGAGCCCGGAGGCCGTGTCCGCTTCGAGAGACGTCGCGGCCGTTGCATTCGACGCGGCGTGCTCCAGCGGCAGAAGGCCGCGTCGCGAGACCATGATGATCGGCCCGCGATGACCGTTCTCGCGCAGACCGAACAGCGCGTCGACGGCCGTGAGGCCCGTGCCGAGCAACACCACGGATTCGCCCGGCGAATCCGGCATGAGTGCGCCCGGGTCCCATGTCGAGCCGAAGTATCGCCGCGAACGCCGTGCTTCCCGCGACATGTTCGGCCACGCGGCGGGCGACGCGTTGCCGGTCGCGACGACGAGTCGATCGGCGCGAACGACCTCGCCGTTCGAGCACGTGACGTGCACGCCGTCGTTCTCCAGCCGGACGTCGAGCGCGGAGGACCGCACGTGTCGCCAGCGATCCGGTGCGGCCACCCGCGTTTCGGTCGCGATGTCGTTGAGGTAGTCACCGTACAGCGAACGCGGCACGAACGACGACGGACCGTAGGCGTCCCCGGCGTTCGCCGCGAGCCAGCGGACGAAGTGATTGCGATCCGAGGCCAACGCCGACATCTTTGCGGCCGGGACGTTCAGCGTATGGCGTGGGATGCCGGTCGCGTAGGCGACGCCGCGTCCGAGACGCTCGCACGGATCGATGATGACGACGTGCATCGCCTCGGACGCCCGTACGAGAAGCGACGCGACGAGCGTTCCACTCGCGCCGCCGCCGACGATCGCAACCGTGCGCGTCATACGTCGACGCCTTCGCGATCCAGCATCGCCTTGTAGATGCGCTCGACGTCCCCCATCGTGTCGATGTCGCTCGCGCGTTTGTCGATGCGCAGCCGCACGATTCGCGGAAACCGCAGTGAGAAGCCGCTATCGTGCAACGAGCTCTTCTGGATCACGTCGAACGCGATCTCGATGACGATCTCCGGCGCGACGCGGAGCGCGCGGCCTTTCGAACCGGTCTGGTGGTCGAGGAACCACTTCGTCATTTCGGCGATCTCGACGTCGGTCAAGCCGGAGTACGCCTTGCCGATCGTCTTCAGCGTCGCATCGTCGGCCGACGCGCGCACGGCGAACGTGTAGTCGGAGAGCACGCTCTTGCGTTTCCCGTGGCCCCACTCGACCGCCACGACGACGACGTCGAGCGTCGAGAGCTCGCGCTTGAGTTTGAGCCACCACTTGCCGCGGCGCCCGGGCACGTACGGTGCATCGGTGCGCTTGAGCATGAGGCCTTCGTTGCCGCGTGCGCGCGCGGCGTCGAAGAGCTCCGCGATCGTCTCCGGCGACGCGCCGGGTTCGAGCGTGTGCCACGGCGCGACGACGAGCGCGGGCGAACGCGCGACGAGCGCGGCGACTTCGGTGCGCCGTTCGACGAGCGGCTCGTCGAGGAGAAACCGGTCGGCCGCGGCGAGCACGTCGAACGCGACGAACTGCACGGGGATCTCGGCTTGCAACGCGGCGTCCGGATCGGCGCGTTGCAGCCGCGGCTGCAAGTACCGGAACGGCAAGATCGCCTCGCCGCGCCGCGCGACGATCTCGCCGTCGAGGATCGCGTCGTGCGGACATGCGGCGAGTGCGGCGACGACTTCGGGAAACGAACGCGAGATGTCGTTCAGCGTGCGCGAGAAGATGCGTGCCGTATTGCCGCGGATGTGTGCTTGCGCGCGGATGCCGTCGTACTTGTCCTCGACGAGCCACGTGCCCGCGGCGAGTTCGCGGTACGACGATCCGAACGTCATCGGGGTCGCGAGCATGAAGCCGATCGGCGCGCCGTAACGGATCGCGATGTCCTCGAGGCCGCCCGCGCGCGCGGCGAGCGCGACCGCGCCGACGTCGCCCGCCGCCATCGCCGCGCGCCGCACGGTCGCGACCTCGCGACCGAACGCTTGCGCGATCGCGTCGAGCACGAGCCCTTCGCGCAAGCCGATGCGCAGATCGCCCGTGAGGATCTTCGCGACGTACGCGACCTCGCGCGGATGCCGGCAGGCACGAAACGCGCGCTCGCACACGCCTTCGCGACGTTTGCCCGCGGCCTTTCCCGATGCCGACGCGAGCTCGTCGAGCATCTGCGCGAAACCGCCCGGCGTCAGCGTCTCCGAGAACAGATCGAGTGCGGCCGGTTCGCGCGCCACGCGCGCGAGCGCCTCACCGAGATCGCCCGTCTCGCGATATGCGAGCGAGACGAGCGTGCCGTCGACGCCCCACGTGCGTTCCGCCGCGGCGAGCAACGTCCGGCCGCCGATCGCGAGCTTGCGATCGTCGCGCGCCGCGAGGGGATTGCCGCTCGCGAAGCGCGCCGCAGCCCGCAGATCGTCGCCCTCGAGCGTTTGCAAGTACGTCGCGAGACGCTCGATCTTCGCGTTCTTCGCGGGGAGCGCGGCGATGTCGTCGCAGGCGTTGGCGAACGCAAGCATCGTCTAGATCGCGGGCGAAGAGCGTGGGATGATCACCGCCTTCGTCTTGTTCACGGTCGAACCCGGAGCGGTCGCGCCGCTCTCGGAGCGGCTCCTCGACGTCCCCGGCATCACCGAAGTATACAGCGTCGCGGGTCCGTACGATCTGATCGCGATCGCGCGCGTGCGCCGGCACGAGGATCTCGCCGCGCTCGTCACCACGCACGTCGCGAACCTCGCGGGCATCGTGCGCACGGAGACGTCGATCGCGTTTCGCGCGTTCTCGAAACGCGATCTCGGCACGATGTGGGACATCGGCGAATGACGCCGGCCGCGCGTTAGAATAGCGCGAGCTGCTGGTTCGCTTCGAGGTACTCCGCATCGACGCCGAGCCCGCGCAAGCGATGCGTGAAATCGCGCCAGCCGTGGTTGAGCAGCACCTTGCGCGGTTGTGCGAGCTCGACGTAGCGTAACAGCGACGGAAAATCGGCATGATCGGAAAGCGGGAATCCGGCATCCGTGCCGCCGCGGTAATTCGTGCCCTTGCCGATGACCCAGCCCGTGAGTGCGGCGGTGCGCACCGCGCGGCCGCGAACGGCTACCGGAAGCGCTCTACCGGACGGCGGCCACACGAGCGCGCTCGCGCCGTCGAACGTCGTCGCGTCGTACCGGTCGTAGGGCGGCAAGTCGACGCCGGCTTCTTCGTAGACGGCCGCCATCGACGCGATCGCGCCGTGCGTCGTCAGCGGCACGCCGCCGCGACCGAGAATCGCCATCGCCTCTTGCGCTTTGCCGAGCGAGTACGCGAAGAAGATCGGCACCGCGCCGTCCTCGAGCGCCTTGCGCGCCCACGCGACCATCGCGCCCGCGACTTCCGCGCGCGGCGGGAAGACGTATTGCGGGCGGCCGTACGTGCATTCCATCAGCACGGTATCGCACCGCTTCACTTCGGGCGCTTCGGCCGTGAACGACGGCTCGAGCTTGAAGTCGCCGGTGTAGACGAAGCGTCCGCGTTCGCCTTCGATCATGAGCTGCGCGCTGCCGAGGACGTGACCCGCGGAGAAGAGCGTCAGTTCGTGGTCGCCGATGCGCCACGGCGCGTTGAAGTCGTGCGTCTCGTACCGGATCTCGGCACGCTCCGGTTCGCCGAACAACCCGGCGGGTTTCGCGAGCCGGCGCCCGAGACGTAAACGGCAGACGCGTGCGTTGTTCGTCGACGTGACGACCACGTCGTGCGCGCGGGCATGGTCCGCGTGGCCGTGGGAGATGTAGCAACGATCGCGCGGCCGCATCGAATCGATCCACAGATCGAGGTCGGCGACGTACAGCGATTTCTCTTGAAGTGAAAACATCGGGAGGGAACGTACGTTCGATACGGTCACATGCAGCCCTTGCGCGCGCGGCGCGGTTGAACGCTGCGAACCTTTCTAGACGGAGACGGTATGGCTCGTATTTATGAAAACATCGCCGACACGTTCGGCAACACGCCGCTCGTGAAGATTCCCCGGCTCAACAAGGGGCTGGGCGGCACGATCCTCGTGAAGATGGAGTCGTTCAACCCCGCGGGCAGCGTCAAGGATCGCATCGGCGTTTCGATGATCGAAGCGGCCGAACGCGAAGGCCGCCTCCGTCCCGACACCGTCATCATCGAGCCGACGAGCGGCAATACGGGCATCGCGCTCGCCTTCGTTGCGGCCGCGAAAGGCTATCCGATTATCCTAACGATGCCGGATACGATGACGATCGAGCGCCGGAATCTTCTCAAGGCGTACGGAGCGCAGCTCGTGCTGACGCCGGGAGCCGAGGGGATGAAGGGCGCGATCGCGCGAGCGAAAGAAATCCGCGACTCG
>CAJCIN010000179.1 GCA_903970385.1 Rhodospirillales bacterium
AAGGACGCCGGGACGATCGACGGCGAGGTCGTCGCAGTGGACTACCGGAGCGGCACCATGAGCGTGCAATCCGCGACGCGTCACCTCGACGTCGTCGTGTTGCCGAGCACGAACATCGTCGGCGGCGATACGTTCCATACGATCGCCGACATCAAAAAGGGTTCGCACGTCCGCGTCAGCCTGAGCTTGCGCGCCGGGACGTACATCGCACAGATCATCCACCTGCGGTAGTGGAGCCGTAGCGTGGCACGGGTACGCATCGACGCGCTCGAAAAGCGGTACGTCGCGCGCGGCCGCCCCGTCGATGCCCTCCGCGGCTTCTCGCTCGACGTCGCCGACGGCAGTTGTACGGCCGTCCTCGGACCGTCGGGGTGCGGAAAGACGACGCTGCTGCGCGTCGTCGCCGGTCTCGAGCGGCCCGATAGCGGCGTCGTCTCGTTCGACGGCCGGGACGTCACGCGCACGGCGCCGGATCGGCGCGGCGTGGGCATGGTCTTCGCGCAGGACGCGCTCTTTCCGCATCGCAGCGCCTACGAGAACATCGCGTACGGTCTTCACGGTCGCGGCTACGACGCGGCGGAACGCGACCGGCGTATCCGCGACGCGGCGCGGCGGACGCGCGCACACGAACTGCTCGAGCGGTCCGCGCGTTCGCTCTCCGGCGGCGAGCGGCAACGCGTCGCGATCGCGCGGGCGCTCGCACCGGAACCGGCGATCGTGCTCCTCGACGAACCGTTTTCGCGACTCGACGCTCCGCTGCGTGCGGCGCTGCGCGCCGAACTTCGTCGCGCGCTGCACGACACGCGCGCGACGGCGCTGTTCGTGACGCACGATCAAGCCGAAGCCATGGCGCTCGCCGATGCGATCGCCGTCGTGCGGAACGGGGCGGTCGAACAGTGTGCGTCGCCGCGAGACGTCTACGATACGCCCGCAACGGCCTACGTCGCGGCGTTCGTGGGTTCGCCCGCGATGTCGTTCGTGCCGGCGCGCGCGGTCGCGTTCGCGGACGACGCGCCCGGCGCGGTGCGATTCGGCTTTCGTGCCGACGCGGTGCGCGTCGGCCCGGACGCGGACCTCTGCGGCATCGTGCGCGCCGTCGAAGATTTCGGCGCGGACGCGTTCGCGTTCGTCGAGACGGCCGACGGCGAGATCGTCGCGCGCGTCGCGACGTTGCCGCGCGTCGGAGAGCGCGTCGGTCTCGCATTCGATCGTTCTCGCGCGCACCCGTTCGATGCGGGCGGCCGCCGCGTCGATGCGTACGCCCGTGTCTGACATCGAACGGCTCGCCGGAAGCATCATCATCGCGGGTCTGCCGCACGATGCGGGCGCTGCGGAGTTCGCGCGCTTGGAAGCGCTCGGCGCGGGCGGCATCGTGCTCTTCGACCGCAACGTCGGCACTATCGAGGAGACGCGCGCGTTCGTTCGCGCGGCACGGCGCGCGATCGGCGGCGACGCGCCCGCGCTCGTGTGCGTCGATCAGGAAGGCGGGCGCGTCGCGCGGTTGCGCTTTCGCGATCCCGGCGTGCCGTCGATGATGGCGCTCGGGGCGGCGGACGACGTGGAACTCGCGGAGCGTGCGGGCGACGCGCTCGCCGCCGATCTGCTGGAGATCGGCGCGAACGTCGCGTTCGCGCCGGTGCTCGATCTCGCGCTCGACGCGCGCAGCACCGTGATCGGGACGCGGTCGTTCGGCGACGATCCGGCCCGTGCGGCGCGACTCGGAGCTGCGCTCGTGCGCGGCATGCAGGCGCGCGGCATCGCCGCGACCGCCAAACATTTTCCGGGGCACGGCGCGACGCCGGCCGACTCGCATCGCGATCTTCCGGCGATCGACGCGAGCGCGGACGTCCTGCGCGCGCGGGAACTCGTGCCCTTCGCCGCGGCGATCGGCGCGGGCGTCCGCGCCGTGATGTCGGCGCACGTCGTCGTGCCGAGTCTCGATCCGGCATCGCCCGCGACGCTCTCCGGCGCCGTCCTCACGACGGTGCTGCGGGACGAACTCGGCTTCGCGGGCGTCACGTTCACCGACTGTCTGCAGATGGACGCGATCGCACGCGGAACGGGAACCGTCCGCGGCGGCGTTCTCGCGCTCGTTGCCGGCGCCGACGCGTTACTCGTCAGCCACGATCTCGAGATCGCACACGATCTTCGTGCCGCGATCGTCGCCGCGGTCGACGCCGGCGACGTCCCGCTCGCACGCCTCGAGCAGGCTGCGGCGCGCGTCCTCGCGCTGCGTGCTTCGGTCGCCGGCGCGGCCGGCGTTAAAAGCGCGACCGACTCGAGCGACGCACCGCTCGCGATCGCGCGCGCGGCGATCGCCCTCGTGCGCGGGAATCCGCGCCTCGATGCGGCGCAACCCGTCACGGTCGTCTCGTTCGAGGGAGAACTCGCCGACGGCATCGCGCGTTCGCGCTCGGAGCGTCCGTCGCTCGGACTCGCGCTGCGCCGGCGCCGCTATCGCGCCGAGGTGATGCGCGTGCCGCTCGAACCCGACGACGGTGCGGTGACGCTGCTGATCGACGTGCTGCGCGCTCAGGGCGAACGCGCGCTCGTCGTCGTGGCGCGCCGCGCCCATCTGCATCCGTCGCAGCGCGCCGCGATCGAAGCGCTCGTCGCGTTCGCGCGCCACGCGATCGTCGTCTCGGCGCTCGAACCGTTCGACGTTCCGGTGCTCGAGGCAGCGGCGACGCTCGTGTGTTCGTTCGGGGACGAGGCGGCGAACGTCGAAGTGTTGGCCGACGTGTTGGCCGGCACCGACGACGCCCACGGCACGTTTCCGGTCGCGCTTTCGTCCGAGCCGTCGCGACGATTGCTCACGGAAGCCGAAATCGACGCGCGTTTGCCCGGGCGCGGTCGCGCGCGATCGCTCGCCGGCGACGCGCCGGGCGACGACGCCGAAGCCGGCGGCGCGTAACGCACGATGGCGCTCGACGACGTGGTGCGTGCCGGGCTCGGCTCGCGATATACGGCTGCCGTCGTGCGGGTCGAGCGCGCGGGCGCGCCGGCGTTCGAACGCGCCTACGGCGCGCTCGACGACGAGGGCGGCGCGCCGGCCGTCGTGACGACACGCTTCGACCTCGCGTCGCTCACGAAAGTGTTCGTCTCGTCGCTCGCGCTCGCCGCGGCCGCGCGCGGCGCGTTCTCGCTCGACGAACCGGCAGCGCGCGTCTTGCCCGAATGGCGCTGCGGCGCGCACGCCGCGATCACGCCGCGCATGTTGCTCGCGCACACGGCGGGGCTCGCGTCCGGCGCGGACTATCGCACGCTCTTCAACGAAAACGTCGAACGCTTCACGCTCGCGCGTCCGCTCGTCGCGGAACCCGGCGAACGCGTCGTGTACAGCGATCTCGGATTCATCGCGCTCGGCACGCTCGTCGCGCGCGTTTCCGGCGTCTCGCTCGCGCGCGCGTTCGACGTCTTCGCGCGCAGCATGCACTGGCCGGACACGGCGTTCCGGACGCGCCCTGACGAACCCGAATCGTTTCCGGCGACGGAACTCGACGCGTGGCGCGGTCGCGTCCGCGGATCGGTGCACGACGAAAAGGCCGCCTTGATGGGCGGCGTGTCCGGCCACGCCGGTCTCTTCGGCACCGCACGCGACGTCGCGGCGCTCGCGGAGGTCTATCTGGCCGCGGAATGCGGACGGCCGTCGCTCGCCGAGCGTTCGTTCGGCGTCGATCTCGCGCGCGACGCCGTGCGCGAGCACGGTGCCGACGCCGTGTTGCGGCGCGGCCTCGGCTGGGCGCTCAAGACGAGCGATGCGAACTCGTGCGGCGCGGCGATGCGGCGCCCGACGTTCGGCCACACCGGCTTCACCGGCACGTGCGTCTGGGTGGACCCGACGCGCGACCTCTCCGTCGTGTTCCTGACGAACGCCGTGTACTACGGACGGCACGATCTCCGCGACGTTCGCGCCGCGGTGTGCGACGCCGCCGTCCGTGAGTTCGCGTGATGCGTGCGATCGGTCTGATGTCGGGCACGTCGCTCGACGGCATCGACGCGGCGCTCGTCGAGATCGAGCCGGACGGCGACGGCTACGCGCTCGAGCTTGTCCGTTTCGTCACGCAGCCGTTCGAGCCGGAGCTGCGCGCGCGACTCTTCGCCGCATTACCGCCGAACGTCGCGTCGCCTGCGGCCGTCGCGCACCTCGATCGCGAACTCGGCTCGCGTTTCGCGGCTGCGGCGCGCGCGGTCGCGGACGGCGAGCACGTCGATTACGTCGCGAGTCACGGGCTGACGTTGCATCACGACGGTGCGGCCTCGGAGACGATGCAGATCGGCGATCCCTACGCGATCCGCGACGCCGTCGCGGCGAGCGTCGTCTTCGATTTTCGCCGCGCGGACTGTGCCGCGGGCGGCAACGGCGCACCGCTCGTGCCGTACGTGGACGCGCTGCTGTTCGCGTCCGACGCGGACGACGTGGTCGCGCTCAACATCGGCGGCATCGCGAACGTCACGGTCTTGCGGCGCGGCGCATCGGCCGCCGAAGCGACGGCGTGGGATACGGGTCCCGGTAACATGCTTCTCGACGCGTTCGTACGCGAGCGAACGAGCGGCGGCGAGACGTTCGACCGCGACGGCGCGTACGCGGCACGCGGTCGCGTCGACGCGCGCGTGGTCGCCGAACTCACCGCTCGCGAAGCGTTCTACCTCGTGCTGCCGCCGCCGAAATCGACCGGTCGCGAACGCTTCGGCGTGCAGCTCCTCCGCGCGCAGGCCGATCTCTTCGCGGACCTCTCGCTCGAGGACGGCTGCGCGACGCTGTGCGCGTTCACGGTGGCGACCATCTGCGACGGCCTCGCGCTGTACGGACCGCCCGCGCCGCGCGTCGTCGCGAGCGGGGGCGGCACCCGCAACGCGACGCTCTGGGCGATGCTGCGCGGCCGGTTCGAACGCGACGGGTCGACGCTCGTCCGGTCGAACGAGCTCGGCGTCGATGCCGACGCGAAGGAGGCCGTGGCCTTCGCCGTCCTCGGCTACGAGACGCTCCGCGGCCGGCCGGGCAACCTCCCGCGCGCGACGGGTGCGCGCTCGTCCGTCGTCCTCGGCGCGATCGTGCCGCACGAGCTCGCGACCCTGCTCGCGAAGATGCGCGACGCATGCGCGTCGAACGGCGTCGTATGAACGATCCGATATCGGTCGGTGTCGACGCCGGCGGCACGTCGACGGCGGCCGCTTGGTCGCGCGGCGGACGCTTCGAGGCGACGGGCCGGGGCGGCCCCGCGAGCGCGACCCGCGGCGTGCTGCTCGCGGCGGCCGCGATCTCGGATACCGTGCGCGCGCTCGCCCTGGAACGCGATCCCGACGTCCTCTACGTCGGGGCGGCGGGCGCGGGCCGCAGCGACACGCGCGCGGATCTCATCGACGCGCTGCATGCCGCCTTCCCGGCGACGGCGTCGGTCGTCGTCGAGGACGACACGCGGGTCGCGTTGCGCGCGACGTTGCCGGAAGGTCCGGGAATCGTGCTCGTCGCCGGAACGGGGAGCGTCGCATACGGCGAGAGCGGCGAGCGGCGCGCGCGCATCGGCGGC
>CAJCIN010000180.1 GCA_903970385.1 Rhodospirillales bacterium
TTTCACGCGTCTCGGCGGCGCTCGAACAGATCGTCGCCGGCATGGCGCAGACGACGGCTGGCGGCGCGACGATGGGCTCGACGCTTACCGCCGCTCACCAAGCCGCCGCCGGCGCCGCAGTTGAGCACGCGGCCGCCGAAACGATCCTTGGCGACTCGATCGGAAAGGTCGAAGGCGCGACGAGCGCGGCTGCGCGGATGTTTTCCGCGCTCGGGCTCGAGACGGGCGCGGCAACGGAGCGCGTCGAGGTGTTCGGTGAGGCGCTCGACGGGCTCGGAAAGGCCGCGGGGCCGCTCCTAGTCATCGGTGCGGCCGTGCTCGGGATCGCAGCCGCCTTTGAGTTCGTCAAGAACGGTATCGAAGAGGCGTCGAAGGCGCAGGTCGACTTTGCGACGCTCGGCGTGGCCGTGCGGAATCAAGGCGGCGACTGGGGCACCGCGCGTGAGGGCGTCGAGAAGTTCCTCAATGCGGTCGAAGGCGCGACGACATACTCGCGCGGTGAGGCGCTCGAGGCGCTGAACCATCTTGTCTCGGCCGGCATGGATCTCGCCGACGCCGAGAAGAGCGTGGCGATCGCGACCGACGTCGCGGCGGCTTCGCACCGATCGCTTACGGAAGTCGTCGACGCGCTCGCAGCCGCACACGCGGGACACGGTCGCGCGCTTGTCGCGCTCGACGCGAACCTGAAGCACCTCGTCGCGACCAACGGCGAATACTCCGCCGTCCTGAAGGTTCTCGCGCACGACGATCTCGGCGCGGCCGAGGCGGCGGCGGCGACGTTCCAAGGCCGCTCGGAGCAGCTTGGGAACGTGCTCTCGCACATCGGTGAAGAAATCGGGACGCTGCTCCTGCCGGCGCTCACGACGGGCGCGGAACTCTTGCTCGAGTTCGCACGCGAGGCCGAGGAGGCCGAGCCGCGCGTCGCCGGGTTCTTCGACTCGGTCGTAAACGGCGCGAACCGCGCCGGCCGGATGCTCTCGGACTTTGCATCGATCGCGACGGGGGCGCTCCGCGCCATCGCCGGCGCCGCGAGTCTGAACGCGGGCGAAGCAATTGCGGGCGGCCAACAGGCGGCCGGCGGCACGAAGAACTTCGCGGACATGATCGGCGCCGACTTCGGGCGCACCGATCCCGAAGCCGGGCAGGCGAACCCGATCTCGAAATGGGTCGCGAGCGCGTCGGCAGCCGCGAAAAAGTCACAAGAGGAATGGAACAAAGAGCTCGCAGCGTGGAAGGCGCAGCAGCTCCGAAACGACTTTAACGTCGGGCGCGACGAGAAGCCGAAGAAAGAGAAAGCTCCGCCCGACATCGAGTCCTTCGGCCAGCCGATCGATCTCTCGGGAGACTCCGGCGCGAACGCTGCGACGTCGGCTGCGTACAAGGCCGAGGATGCCGATCTCAAGGCGCTGACGTCGTCGGAAGATGAGTATCGCGAGGCCGTGAAACTTGCGACGTCGGCCGACGACGAGCGCGCGGCGAAGATGGCGCTCGCGAATAAGGAAACCGTCGACGCAACCGTATCGATCGCGATGATTAAAAGCGCGCTCGCCGACGAGACAACGCAGCTCGCAGCCGCGACGGCGGAACAGACGCGGCACACGGAAGCCGCGAAGGCCGTAGGCACCGCATATAATACGCTCCTCGAGCAAGTACGTGCAGCCGGTCACGAGACGCGTCAACAGAAAGACGATCTTAAAGAACTCAAAGAAGCGTACGATCTTCATAACAAGGCCGCGGGAGAAGCGAAGGCCGTTGTCGCGTCGCTCACCTCGGAAACCAATACGAACTCGTCCGCGCTTGAGACGCAAAAACAGAAAGTATTATCCCTCGCCGCCGCGTACGCCGAGCAGACAAAAGCGATGGGCGACGCGTTTGCGAAGGACGTCGAGCAGCAGCAGGAAGAGGACAAGAAACGGCAGACGCAGCTCGATAACGTCGCGATCGAGAACGCCACGTATGGAATGTCGCTCGCGCAGCAAGAGGCGTACTATCAACGCCGCTATGCGAACGAGGTCGCCGCCGGCGATCAGTATACCGATCGCGCGAAGGCCGATTTTTCGAAGATTGTCTCACTCGAGGGCGACGTCTACAAAGAACGCCTCGAGCAGCAGAAGGCGTTTATCGAGCAAGCCCAAGAGCTCGAGAAATCGTTCCTCGACGACGTGCTCACGAAGCACCAGTCGCTCCGCGATTCGCTCAAAGATATCTTCAAGTCGATCGAGGCCGACTTCGTCGAGATGATCGAGCAGATGATCCTAAAATCATCGCTCCTGAACGGCCTCAATCAGCAGCTCGAGAAGATCTTCAATGTCGGTTCGACGCCGGGCGGCGCCGGCGCATCGTTGCCGGGCCTCGGCGGGATATTCGGCGGCGGCGCCGGTGCGACTGGCTCGAGTCTGACGCCGTCGATGCTCGGCCAAGACATTCCCGGCTCGAATCCGACGTTCGACATGGGCTCCCAGTCGATCAACGCGCTGACGGGGTCCCCGAGCGGCGTCGGCACGACGACGTTCACGGGCGCGGGCGACGCGTCGGGCATGCAGGTCGGCCCGGGAAACATGGTTCGCACGGGCGTCTCGCCCCTCGGTGGCGCGCTCACGGGCTTCGGCATCGGATCGATGGTCGCGGGCGTCGACGGCGGCAATTCGATGTATGGCGGCATTCTCGGCGGTATCGGCGGCCTCGCAGCATCGCTCGGCGGGCTCGCGGGGCCGGCCGGTCTCGGCGTAAGCCTGGCGGCGGGATTGCTCGGCTCGCTCTTCACGGGCGGGCAACCTACGGCGGCGAAGGACCCCGACGAATTCGAAAGTCAGACCGGCTACGGCCAGGACGTCGCCGATCTGCAGTTCGGGCAATCGAACGCAAACGGCACGCTCTACTATCCGGACGCGGCGATGGCGAAATTCGTCGCGGCGATGGGCGTCGGCGCCGGCACGATCAACGGCGGCGCGAACCAAGGGCAGCAACGCGTCAATTCGAACGGCACGATCGCGAGCTCAGGCGGCGTGGACGCGGCCGAAATATGGCTCTCGCAGAACGCGAAAGATTCGAACGCGCAGCTCGAGGCGATGGGCGTCTCGCCCGCACAGTTCGCGTCGTGGGTTTCGCTTCTTGGCGAGAGTGCGACCGGCTCCGGCCAGTATACGCACTACGATAAGAACGTCGGCGATATCGAGATCACGGGCGCGGGCGTTGGCGGGAACACGAAAACGACGACGGCTGCCGCGGCGGCCGCGCTCGCCGCAATCGTAACGGCGAGCGGCGCGTCGGGTGCGTCGTCGACGTCGAGCGTCTTTACCGTTGCGCGCTCTTATCCGAACATGAACCTCGGGACGCTGAACGCTGACGGCACGTACACGCCGCCTGTCGTCTCCGCGGGCGGTAGCGGCTCGTCGTCGTCGACGCCGCCGGTGAAGCCTGGAACGACCGTGAAAGGCGGCGCGTCGGGCGACGCAATGACGGACAACCCGATCGCGGGCGGCGGCGAAATTCATCTTCACGTCACGATCTCGGGTGATAATACGATCATCGGCGCCGATTCGATCCAAGACTTCGCGAATAAAATCGCGGGGCCGGTATCGATCGCGCTCGGACGCTATCAGTCGGGGCAGCTCGCCGGCGGCATCGCGTCGCGCTCGAATCGAAGCGGAAACTTCTAGATGCCGTTCGACTTTCGCGTTTCGATTTACACGCCGACTTTCGGCGCGCTCGCGGCCACGGGCGACGTTGCGGTCTCCGATCTCATCGGCGGGACGATCGAATACGAGGATACGCCGAGCGGCTGCGGCGCTGGGAAACTGACGCTCGGGATCACGTACGAGACGGCGATCGCGCGCGGCTACTATCGCGGCCTCAACATCGTCGAGATCTCGAGCGGCGATAACACGCTCAAGACGAGCGCGGCTGCCGGCGCGAACAAGTATTACCTCGACTCCACGTACGGCTTCGACCCGGCGCAAGGCGAGGACGCGCAACAGGCCTATTTCTATGACGGCAGCACGCTGACGATGCGCGTTCCCGTCACGGGCATCGGATCGGACGCGGGTGGGCCGTACATCACGACGAGCGCGCCGCTCGGCGGCGGCTCCGTACCGGCGTACGTCGCGGGCACGATCGTCGGCCGACGCCGCTATACGGGGCGCATCATTCGGCGCGCGATCTCCGTCGCGCGGCTCCCGGGCGGCATTGAAGTCGATCTCCTCGGTTTGAGCGTCTCGTTCACGCAAGCATACGGCACGTTCACGATCGGTGCGGCCGCGAACGTCGACGTCTCGAGCGCGATCTATGAAGGCCTCTCGGGGAACGGCTTCGTCTCGTCGCATTGGCCGTTTCTTGCCTCGTTCGCATCGAGCGACTTCCCGGCGACGGGCTCGACCTATCACGGCACGCTCACAAACGTCGGGTGCGATCGGCTCATCGCGGACGCGCTCGGCTCGATCACGTCGTCGGATCAATGGTTCGTACGCGTCGGGCACGATCGCAAGCCCCGCATGGTTAAATATTTCACGCAGTCGACAAACACGTACACCTATAACGTGACGCTGACGCAGGGCTTCACCGAATTCGAACCGACCTCGATCACGTTCCAGGACGAAGATTCGTCCAATATCTATAACGCGATCATGGTGACGGGCGACTCCGATGCGACGACGGGGCAGCCCGTCTCGGCGATCGTGCTCGATTCCACCGCGGCGACGCTCGTCGGCTTTCAGATCGACGGCGCTCCCGTCTCGAACGTCGGCATAAAAGACGTGACCGCGGCGGCTGCGTACGGGCTCGGGCTCGTCGACCAGTACGCGCTTCCGGTCGCGAAAAACCAGCTTCTCGTCTACACGCAGAACGACACGGTCACGGGGCCGACGCCGGGATCGATGAAGTCGGGCGACGTCGTGCGCGCGTGCGCGAACGTCATCGTCGCTGGCTTCGACCAACAGGGGCTCGTCCCGAATTGGACGCCCGACTCCGGCATCGCCTACGGCCTCGGTACGAACGCGCTGTGGACGACGTCGGGCTCGCCGAGCGTCGTCGCCGGCGGATCTCCGGACGGCTTCAATGCGTGGAGCATCGCGGCGCTCGGCGGCGGTACGGCGCAGGCCGTTGCGGCGCCGTGCACGCCCGGGCAGAAGTGGACCTTCACCGGCTATATCAACGCGAGCGCCGTCGCGAGCGGCTCGGGCACGTACCAATGGGTCCTCGTCGACGTGACGCACAATGCGACGCTCGCGACGGTTGGCACGACGGGCATCGGAACGCCGACCCCGGTTACGGCCACGATCCCGGCCGGCTGCACGTCGATCGCGCTACGCGCATACGTTCAATCGCACACGGGCGCGACCGGCTCCGTCGCTTTCGCGCAACCGAACCTAGTGCTCGGCTCGACGATCGCGCCGTACGTCCCCAACCTCGCGGCTCCGAATTCGAACGGCTTGCCGACGTCCGTCGTTACGACGATCGACTTCGACAAGCAAGACTCGCAGCAGAGCGTGACGTTCAATGCGATCGAGCCGTCGTTTCAAGACTTCGTAAGCGAAGGGCTCAACGCCGTCTCGACGCAGCTCCGCACGAACATCGCGAAGCTCGACGCGATCGATCAATTCTGCGTATCGACGAACGCGCGCACGTTCTCGTTCGTCACGACGTCGCTCGTGCTCACGGTCCCGGCGTACCTCGCGCAATTTGCACAGGGCTCGACGCTCGTCTCGATCCCGGCCGGCACGGTCACGCTCACGGCCAAGGCGACGAATTGGGTGTGGCTCCAGTCGACCGGAACCTATATCGTCTACACGAGCGCGACGCCGCTCGCGGGCGCGATCCTGTACGGCATCTTCCAATGCAACGCGACGGGCATCATCGGCGGCGTTTTCAAGGCGAGCGTCGGCGTCTTTACGGTCGGAGTCGGGAACGTCAATTTCGCGGCGAACCTTCCCGCCCCGACGTTCACGGGCGTCTCGGTCGCAAACGGCACTTCGCTGAACGGCCTCGCGGCCGATATCGTCGCGTCGCTTACGCTCACGAACGTCCCGACCGATGGGAGCGCGGTCGGCGTCGAATTCTATTTCCGGCCGAGCGGCGGCTCCGGGAAATGGATCGCATACGAGGGGCAAAACCTCACGCTCGGATCAGGCGGAATCTATCCGACCGCATCGCAAGCGCAGTCGTTCGAATACGGCGACATGACGAATGGCACGACGTACGATCTCGGCGTTGGCTATCTCGGCCTCGCCGGCTACGGCGCCGTATCGACGTTCGCGTCCTCGTTCGCCGCGAAGACGATCGCCGTCGACGCGACCTACATGTATCGCGGCTCGTCGCCGACGCCGGCGTTCACGGGTGCGAGCGCGACGAACGGCTACTCTGCAAACGGCGTCTCGGCGGCCGTGATTTTGCAATTCACGGCGACGAATCAACCGACCGACAAAAGCCTCTCGCGGCTGAACCTCTGGGTTCGCGTGAGCGCGCAGGGCGGCTCGAATGTCGTCGGCGCGTCGACGTTCTACTGGTCGCCCTACGGCGGGCAGCCGGCGATCGGCGTCGGCACCGCGTCGCCCTCCGCGAGCGGAACGTATTACTTCAATCTCGCCGACCTTACGAACGGGCAGACGTACGATTTCGGCGTGACGTACGAGGACAATTCGGGCGGCGAGTCCTCGACGATCGGGATCGCCGTCGCGTCGTTCGTTGCGACCGCACTGAACCTCCCGACGACCGGGAACGCCCCGATGCCCTCCGCGATCTCGACGAACGGCCCGAACGTCACGGCCGGCGCCGTTGGGACGCACGTCGCCGCGGGCTCGGGCGTCGTCGGTCTGCCGATCACGTTCTCGATCGGCGACTGGGCCGCAGGCGCACAACCCGGCTGGTTCTCGGGCTTCGTGTTTTACTGGCGGCAGCACGGCACGACGGCCGCGCATGCGTGCGGAACGCTCGGGGTCACGAGCGTTGTCTCGGGCATCGCGACGTCGCTCATGGTGCCGGCTGCGATCACGGTCGATCTCGGGATCGCGTACGAAGGCGCGCAGAGCGTCCAGTCGGCGATCGTGTGGCCGTCGTACTTTGCGTCGATCTCGACCGAACCGATCTCGCCGCCGGCCTCGGTCGCGGGCACCGATTCCGGCAACCTCGTACCGGACGGCCAGCTCGCGCACGTGCTCTCGGCCGGCAACGAAGCCTACTGGTACGAGTACCTCATCGACGGCGTATCGTTCCTCGCGCTGCCGACCGGCGACTCGACGACCTACGGGCTCTTTTCGTGGACGAGCGGCGCGAACGGCTCGACGCGCTACGCGAATTCGCAGCCCTTCTCGCTCGTCGCGGGCACCGCGTACACGATGTCGGCGTACATCGACCTCGTCAACGCGACGGGCACGGGTGGCGTGCGCGTCATCGCGCTCTCGGGCACGGCTTCGAACACCAACCCGGCGAACGCCGCGACGTCGATCGCGAGCATCCTCAAGGCCGGCGGCTCGAGCGGAAAGTTCTCGTTCACGTTCACGCCGTCGACGAGCGGCAAGTACGTGTTCCAGGCGTCGAACTCCGGGATCACGGTCGGCGGATCGCCGATCTTCATGGGGCAGTTTCAAGTCGAGAAAGGCTCCGCGTTCACAGGCTTCAAGCCGAATACGCCCGTGCAGACGCAAGGGAGCGATGCGGGCACGACGGCGCACATCGCGGCCTCGCAGCCCGTTCAGTCGACCGTTACGCCGACTGCCGGCTCCGAGGGATCGTTCCTCGCGAGCTCGGCCGTTGCGCGCCGGCACATCGCCGGTAACACGGGCTTTAACTTCGTTTTCAATCCGTCGCCCGCTCAGAATACACTCGGGTGGTCGACGTCGGATTCGACGGCGCACGCGACGTTCTCGCACGATGCACAATGGGGCGGCCGGTTCATCATCGCCGTTCCGAGCGGCACGCTCTCCGGGACCGATGCGCTGTGGTATCAGTACGTGACGGTCGTTCCCTCGACGACCTATACCGTCTCGGGGAACGCGTATTGCAACGTCCTTCCGAGCGGCGGCCAAGTGTTCGTCGACGCATATACGACGTCATCGATCGGCGCGTCGACGCCGCTCACCGTTGCATCGAACGCGCTCGTCCCGTTCTCGTTCTCGTTCACGACCGGCGCGTCGACGACGAGCGTGCAGATCCGCCTTCGCGCCGCTACGGGCGGCACGTCGCCGACGTCGTCGACGAGCGCGGCGTTCTGGGCGCTCAAGGTCGAATACGGCCTCGTCTCGACGCCGCATTCCGACGATACGGCGACGTCGCTCGTCCCGACGACGCATTCGCAGACGGCCGGCGCGGACGGTTCGAACCTGCTCCCCGGCCTCGTCGCGGGTCGGCATCTCGTCGGCGCGACGTCGACCGACACGGCCGCGATCGCGGACACAACCGGGAAGATCCTCCACACGCGGCATTCGCTTGCCGTGCAATCGACGCTCGGCGCGGCCGCCGGCGCAGATGGGCTCTTCACGCTCCCGAATCAACTCGCGCGTCGTCATCTCGTCGGCGGCACGGGCGGGAACATGATTCCGAACCCGACCGCGCGGAACAGCACATACGGATGGACGACGGCCAACGATAGCGGTGCCGCGACTTTCTCGCACGACACGTACCTCGGCGGACGCTTCGGCGTCGTTATCCCCGCCGGCTCGCACACGGGCGCCGACGCGTACTATATGTCGACCGCGATCGGGTGCTTCGGCGGCTACACGTACACGCTATCGGGCAAGGTCGAGGTCGACGGCGTCAACGCCGGCGGCTACGCGATCATAGACGCGTTCGACAATTCGTCGACGCCGAACTTCTACTACCTCGCGACCGTGACAACGGGCGGGCAAAACTTCGTGAGCGGCTCGTTCACAACAGTCTCGGGCGCGACGACGCTCACCGTGCGGCTTCGCATCTACGCGGGAAGCAATTCGCCGACCGTCGCGACGATCGCGTATTTCTACGCGCCGCAACTCGAGCTCGGGACCGTCGCCTCGGAGTTCGGCGACCATACGACGGCGGCCGCCGCAGCCGTCACGCACCAGACGACGGTCGGTGGCGAAGGCTCGTTCCTGCGCTCGCAGATCGTCTCGGCGCGTCATTTCTCCGGAGGCAACGCGAGCGACGCGGGCGCGATGGTCGACGCGACCTCGAAACTCTTGCACACGCGCCATTCGCCGGCCGTGCAGGCGACAATCGGCGCGACGGCCGGAAGCGACGGACTCTACACGCTTCCGAATCAAATATCGCGTCGCCACCTCGTCGGGCCGCTCTCCGCGAACCTGCTCTTCAATCCAACGGCCGGACAGAACAACCAGGGATGGACACCGTACGACGCGACCGGAAACGCCACGTTCTCGCGCGACAATCAATGGGGCGGCCGATTTATCCTCACGATCGCATCCGGCGCCGCGAGCGGAACCGATGCGCTCTTTTACCAGATCCTCACGGTGCAGCCGAGCACGTCATACACGCTTTCCGGAAACTACTACGCGAACGGCGTCCCGACAAGTGGCTTCGTCACGGTCGACGCGTACGCGATTTCGGGATCGGTTTCGGGAACGTCGATCGCGCCGAACTTGACGAGCGCGTCGGGGACGATCTTCCCGTTCGCGATCACGTTCACGACGAGCTCGTCGTGCACGAGCGTACAGATTCGCCTTCGCGCGAATTGCGGCACGACGAGCCCGTCGTCGTCGACGAGCGGCGCGTTCTCACAACTCAAGCTCGAGCAAAACACGGCCGCGACGCCCTACTCCGACGAGTTCGCGGACGGCGTCGTGAACGGCGTTTTCAATGCGAGCGCGCAAGCCCCGAAATCATCGTTCCTGAACGCACAGTCGAGCGTCTTGCCGTACACGACCGACGTCGTCCTCACGCTCACCGCGCCGTCTGGAGGAACGCAGATCAATGCGTCGACGAACGCCGGGCATTTCTACTTGCCGGATGGATCTACTGTCGCCGCGAGCGCGAGCGCGCACAACTTCACGGGCCTCACGAGCGGCGCGACGTACTACGTCGTCGCGTACTGTCCCTCGACGGGCGGCACGTTGACGTTTCAGATCGCGGGCTCGGGAAACTTTTCTCCCTCGGCCTACGCAGCATTCCTCGGCGATGGGTTCGCGCTGCTCGTCTCACCGGTCGCGACACCCGCGGTTGGCTCAGGCGGCTCGGGCGGCGGCGGCGGATGCCCCGGCGTCGACCAAGCGATCGAGACGCGCGAGGCGGGCTTCATACGCGCGGGCGACGTCGTGCAGGGAATGCGCGTGCGGCATCCCGACGATTCGTGGCGCGTCGTCGAATGGGTCGGCAAGCCGCACGCGGCGCTCATGTATCGCGTGACGTTCGATACCGAAGCCGTCGTCGTCGACGCCTCGCACCTCTTCGAACGCGAGCTCGGCTCCGATCGCTGGACGAACGTCGCGGATCTCGAGCCGGGCGATCGTTTCTGTCGATCGCGCGGACACGACGAACTTCGCGTCCAGCGTGTCGAACGGTTAGGAAACGGGCTTTTCGTGCCGCTCCACGTCGACGGCATGCGCTACCGACTCGGTCGGACCGTCTCGCACAACGCGAAGAATCATCTACAATGACGCAAAAGATCTATGGCCGTGCGACGTCGGTCGAGGCGATCGTCGCGCACCTCGGGCGCTCGCTCGTCGCGTTTCAATCGATTCCGATTCCGAGCGGGCACGGGTTCGTCGCCGAGCCGTATGCGAACGCGCACGACGCGCGCGCTCTCCTGGCCGCTGACGGCGCCGTTCTCTTACCGTCGCTCTCGAACACCGAGCCGATCGGCGACGATCTCGCCGCACACTTCGCTCATCTCGCGATCACAGGCGAGCACACGGCGCGACACGTCGCCCGCGCGCTGCATAGCGTAGCGGGCGCGCATCTATTTGACCCGGAAACCTAGACCGAGAGGTGATGATGCTGGCGCTTATTTTCGGCGTCGATGCCGCGACGCTTCAAGGTGGCGGCGCATTCCTCGGGGGGCTCGCGGCGTTCGGCACACTCATCGCCGGCATCCTGAATCGAACGAGCATCAAGTCGTTTTTTGAAGATCGCTTTCTTCTGCTCGAGCAAGCGAACGACTATCGCAAGCGATCCGAGGCGTCCGAGCGCATGGCGCGCGACTTCAAGGGCTCGGTCGACGCGATGCGCGTGACGATCGACCAGTTCGAACGCCGCATCGCCCACCTCGAGAAAATCGAGAAGAAGTTCGACACCCTCTGTCTATGGGTGGTGAGCATCGTCGAGTACATCACGCAGCTCGAACGCCGCGCGCTCGACGCCGGCGCGAACCTCGATGATCTCGAGATGCCGCTCATGCCAACCGATCTCAAGGACGACGTCGAAACCGCGAAAGGGAAGCGATGAACGACCCGACCGAACAGGTGAGCGCCCTGGAGGCATCCGATACACGGATCCGAGCGCGAGCGCGTGCGCGCGCCGCCGGGATCTTCGGCGCATGCATCGTTATTCTCGGCATCATCGCTGCGGGCGCGTTTGTCGGCGGCACCCTCTGGACCGAACACGAACGCGACGCGCAGGTCGCACAGAACACGCGCCAAGTCGCTCACAGCGCCCGCGTCGCCGCACGCGCCGC
Source organism: Rhodospirillales bacterium (assembly GCA_903970385.1). Lineage (GTDB taxonomy): Bacteria > Vulcanimicrobiota > Vulcanimicrobiia > Vulcanimicrobiales > Vulcanimicrobiaceae > Palsa-1515. The sequence continues at coordinate 11,597 of CAJCIN010000180.1, forward strand.
CGTCACGGCCGACACGGCCGCCGGCATGGCGAAGAAGAACTTCGCGATCGTGTTCGCCGTCTGCCGCGCGTTCCACAGGCGCGATGAGGTCGCGACCTACTACGATGCGCGACTAGACGAGATCCGGCAGAAATACGGCTACGGCTCGAGCGCGTTCCTCGATCATGCAAAGCCGATCATCGAAGAGCGAAAGCATACGCTCGCGAAACTGGCCGGCTCCGACTGCAACGCGCTCATGGATCGCGCGATGGCAGACTCGACGCTGCCAGCTTCGAAACGGCCGACGCCGATCCCGATCGCGTCGAACCTCAAATTCTGAAAAAACCGTAACCTGACTCAAGATCAGCCCCGCTAACATGCGGGGCTTTTTCATGCCCGGAGGGCTCGAGATGGACAAGGCTTGGAACGACGACTTCGCTGCGCGACTGATGCACAACGAAGGCATGCGGTTGCGCATGTATCACGATTCGCTCGGCATCCCGACCGTTGGGGTGGGCTTCAATCTCACGCGTGCCGATTGGCAGCACGCGCTTGTTACCGCGGGCGTTCCGCTAGGCGAGACGGGTAGCGTGCGGCTCGGCGCGTTGCCGCTCACGGTCGCGCAGGTGCAGGCGCTCCTCAATTACTCCGACGCGCCGACGATCCCGCAAGCACGATCGCTGCTCGAGCCGACGCATTTCGATACGTGGCTCTCGCCGGCGCGGCAATGCGCGTTCGCGGATCTCACGTTCAATATGGGCGAAGCCGAGCTCGCGACGTTCGACGCGCTGCTCGGGTGGATCGACGGCGCGTGCCATCTGCTCGCAACGGGCGACGGGCCGGGCGCACACATCGAGTTCGCGCGCGCGGCGGCGGACCTCCGCAACACTGCATACGCGTCTCAGGTCGGCGCTCGAGCGCAGCGCAACGCGGCGATGCTCGAACTCTCGACGTACGTGCCGATCGACGCGTTCGAATCGTGAAGATCGACTTCTCGAAACTCTTCCTACGCGCGAATACTCATCGCGTCGCGAACGTCGGGCTCGGCGGCTTAGTTACCGCCGGCGCCGTGCACATCGCGGCCGCAATCGCCGGCCGGCACGACGCGCAGGGCGTCGTCCCCGTCGCGCTCTCCGCGCTCGACTCGATCACGCTGCCGTTTGCGATGGGATCCGGTGCGGTCGCGTATCTCGGTCGACCGTCGACGATCGCCGCGGTGCCGAGCGCCGAAGCGATGGATGCGATCGCAAAGTCGCCGGTTGCAACGGCCGAGGTTGAAGCGATCGCAGAAGCCGCGAAGCCGTCCGACGCGATCCCGAAAGGCTCGCAACTCATCACGGGTCGCTCCGACTCGCCGCCGGCGCCGAGTGCGCGTTCCGGCGGCGCGATCGCGCCCGCATCACTTGTCGGGGCAGACGTGCCCCGTCCGTCGCCGCACGCTCATGCTGCGGCGATGCTTGCTCACGTGTTGCCGGCGCTGGCCGGCGGGAGAGCTCTCACCATGACGCTATTTCAGGACCTTCAGATCGGCGAACAGATCCTCGGAGATCTCGCCGCGTTCGCGAGCGGGAAGCCCGTCACGCAGTCGGGCCGCTTCGGCTCGATGAACTACACCGCCGAAGTGCAGGCGCTGCCGAACGGCCCGAGCGGCACGCCGTTCCAGGTGCTCGAGGGCGGGCCGCTCGCGCTCATGAGCATCGCGTTCGGCGACGTCGCCGCGTTCTCGGCCGGCCAGCCGATCAAGATCGCCGAGAAGATCGGCAACACGTGGTACGGGACGTCGTTCTCGGCCGCGGCCGCCGTCTCGACGTCGGCGCCGGCCTAGCGCGATGGGGCTTCTCCAAGACCTGTTCGGCGACGATGACGCCGCGTGCGCCGATGGGGTTTGGCGGAAGCTCGAGGCGATCCACGCGGACATACGGCGTCAATCTTTCATCATCTCGCAAGGAGATCGAAAACTCATGGCAGATATCGATGCCCTCAATGCCGCCGTTGCGGAGATCGGCGCGGACGAAACCGCCGAAGAAGCTCTTGGCGTATCGTTCCAGGCCGCGATCGAAGGCCTGCAGGCCCAAGTCGCCGCCGGCAACCCGAATCTTCAACCCGCGATCGCCGCGCTGACCGCGCTCGATGCGAAGATCAAGAGCGACACCGCCGCCGGCGGCACGTTGCTCTCGTCCCTGACGCCGCCCGCCGCCGCAACGCCGGCGCCGGCAACGGTCACGGGGTCGGGCGCGGCTACGGTCGCCCCGGGACCGATCACGGCACCCGGCGTGAACGAAGTCGCGCCGGCACCCGCACCGGGATCCGGAGCCTCGTAATTCGAGGGCGTCCCGGCTAGAGAGACGAGCGCCGATCGCAGAGAATGCGGTCGGCGCTTTTCTCGTCTCTACCCGAGCACGTGGTCGACAAGAATGACGCCGGCTTCACCGTCGGCGGCCAGCTCGATCACCTTGAACGGCGAATTCGCTATAGTCGTGTAACTCTCGAATCGTTCGGCCGTCCATTCTACTCCCGGCTTCGTCGTCTCGACGCACGCGAGACGAAATGCATCCTCGGCCGTCTGCGCGCGCACAACGAAACCGTAAAACATATCGAACCCATTCGCGCCGTCCGCGCGCTCGATCAGCCAGAGCTTCACTCAGCCGGCTTCCCCTTAGACCACGCTACGCGCAATCGGTCGATGAGCGATTGCACTTCGGCAAATTCAGCATCCGTCGCGCACCTATCGCCCATAAAGACTTGAAGATTCCCGATCACTTTGAAGAAGTCGGCTTCGCACATCGCGACTTTACGAACTTCACTCATGCGTCCTCGGCTTCGTCGCGCTCGCGCGCGTACGCTTCCAGCCGACGCACGACTTCCGGATCGATCTCGTTCTCGTCCGGCGCCGCCGCGACCGCCGCGAGGTGCTCCTCGAGCACGGCGTCGCTCGCGCCCGGCGCCGCGACGCGCACGCCCCATCCGGGGCACAGCTGCCGCGCGAGCTCGAGCTGCAGTGGCGTGACGTTCTCGCCTTCGACGATCACGAGCCGATGCTCCGCGACGGCGAACACCTCGCCCGTTCCCTCGGGCATGAGCTGCACGATCATCTCGGCCGGATCGTGCTCCCACCGAATAATCTGAATCCGTTCGTCCGGGACGCGCGCGAGCATCGTCGCGACGTCGTTCGCGAGAGTATTGCGATTCGACGCGAGCACCGTAACGAAGCCCGGCCGGCGCGCGGCCGCGAGCACGATCTCGGGGCGCGGGAGCAGCGCGCGCACGTATGACGCACGCGAGCGCGAGAGGACGAGCATCGGACCGTGAGGCGCTTTCGCGACGGCTAGGAGCTCGGCGTCGAGCGTATCGTTAATCGCGAAAACATCGCCCGGCGCGCGCTCGTCGCGCGGGAGCACCGCTTCGATGTCGTACTCGAGCGCGACGTACACATCGCCGTCGACAACGCGCTGCACGAGCCCGCGCACGATCGTTCCCTGCCGCGGGCGATAGAGCGCGAACACGGCTTCACGCTTGTGCTCGAGGATGCGTCGCTTCAGAGTGGGCAACACCGCCCGCGCGGCGACGCGTGCGAGCCCTGTAACGTCGACGGGATCGTCGAGATAGTCGCCCGGCTGATAACCGGCCGGCGCGTCCGCGAGCGCGATCTCGCGGCCGTTCACGGGCACCTCCGCGACGACTCGGCGATCGATCACGGCTATCTCTCCGCTCGCGCGATCGACCGAGGCGATTACGTCGATCTCTCCTTCGTCGATATGCGCGCGATACGCGTCTCGCAACGCCTCCTCGAGCGCGGCGCAGAGGAGCTCGACTGGAACGCCGTGTTCGCTTTCGATGTCGCGGAGAAGTTCGATCACGCCGGGCACCGTTCGGCATGGCCGGGGGGCATCGCCTACGAAATACGCCCCAGGTTTTCGGAATCGCACACCGAGCGTCGATTGGCCATCCAAATGGCCCTCCACGATTGGAAGTTGATCGAAATCCCTCGTGCGCCCGTAGCTCAATTGGATAGAGCGGGGGACTCCTAAGCCGACAGATTCGTCGTTTCACGAGGAACGCGGTTGCGCTCGTTACGCTCGTTGCACGCGTAACGAAACCAGCGTGGCCCTCCAAACTCCCCTCCTCGTTCACGCAGCTTTCGAGGCTCGTACAAGTGCGGCGGCGCGATCGATCGCGTCGCGGTGCATCGCGCCCGTCGCATGCGAGTAAACGTCGGTCGTGATCTGCGTATCCGCGTGGCCGGCGAGGTCCGATATGACGCGGATTGAGACGCCCGCCTCGCCGAATAGCGACACGCCGGTGTGCCGCAGGTTGTAGAGCGTGAGCGGCGGCAGCTTCGCGGCCGCGCAGACGTCGCGCAGCGCAGCGTTCGCCGTCTTGGGCGCCATCCACGCCCCACGCGGCGTGACGAACACGAACGGGCCTTTCCCCGCGCCCCGCGGCGCGTAGGTGAGTCGCTCGAGCGCGACGACCGTCTCAGGCTCGATAGGGATCTTCCGCGCACTGTTCGCCTTCGCCGGGACGAGTTTCCGCGGCGGATCCTCCTCGAGCGATCGGTGCACGTCGACAACGCCGCGCACGAGATCGACGTCGGGCCACGCGAGCGCGTAGAGTTCGCCCGGTCGCATCGCCGCCAGCACACCGAGGCGGAACATCGCCTCGAGCGGATGGCCGGCGATCGCCGAGAAGAAGATCGCGACCTGCGCAGCGTCGAGCGCGACTCGCTTCTCGCTCCGATGCGCGCGCCGCTCGACGAACGCGCACGGGTTCGCGCGAAGAAGCCCTTTGCCGATCGCGACGTTGAACGCGCGACGCAGGCCGCGGTGCAGTTTCTGCACGTTGTCGGCCGAGACGCCGGCGCGATCGAGCGAACGGT
>CAJCIN010000181.1 GCA_903970385.1 Rhodospirillales bacterium
GCGATCTGGCCGCCCATGGCGCCGCCGGGCGTGCCGTCCTCGCGGCTGTACGCGAAAAAGCCGACGCGGTCGAGCTCGGCGCGACCGATCCACGCTTCGAGGTAGTCGACGTGCTCTTCCGTTTCGCCCGGGAAGCCGACGATGAACGTCGAGCGCATCGTGATGCCCGGGATGCGCGTCCGGAAGTCGTTCAGGATCTCGAGATACCGCTCGCCGTTCGAAGGCCGCAACATCGCGCGGAGCATCTCCGGATGCGCGTGCTGCAGCGGCATGTCAATGTACGTGCACACCTTGGGCAGCCGCGCCATGGCGTCGATGAGCTCGTCGTCGACCGTCGCCGGATAGAGATAGAGCAACCGGATCCACGCGAGATCCTCGATCTCGTGCAGTTCCCCGAGCAGCTGTGCGAGACCGCCGCGCCGCGCGCCGCGATCGCGGCCGAACATCGACGTGTCCTGCGCGATCAAGATCAGCTCACGCGTGCCGGCGGCGACGAGCGCCCGCGCCTCTTTGAGAATCGACTCGTTCGTCCGCGAGCGAAACGGGCCGCGCAATTGCGGGATGATGCAGAACGTGCACGGATGGTCGCAGCCCTCCGCGACTTTGAGGTAGGCGGTCGCGCGCGGCGTCGTGATGAGCCGCGGCAGAAAATCGTGTTCCGGCTCCGCTTCGAAGCCGAGGCGGACGGGTCCGAGGCCGGCGCGCGCTTCGTCGAGCACCTCGACGATCGACGCGTACGCACCCGTCCCGACGACGCCGTCGATCTCGGGAACGAGCGAACGCAGTTCCTCGCCGAAGCGCTGCGAGAGGCAGCCCGCGACGATCAGCTGCTGGCCCGGCTTCTTCTCCGCGGCGTGCGCGAGGATCGTATCGGTCGATTCCGCCTTCGCGGGATCGATGAACGCGCACGTGTTGATCACGACCGCATCGGCGTCGCCGGCTTCCGCGACGAGTTCCCAGCCGGCCTGACCGAGCTTGCCGATCATGACCTCGGAATCGACGAGATTCTTCGCGCATCCGAGCGACACGAACGCAACGCGGTTGGTAGCCACCCTACGCCTTTTTGAGGTCGGCCCTAGGAAGCCTATTAGAATAGCTTGCCTGCGAAAGCTACAGCAAACTCCCAGAAAAGCCCAACGTCCGTCAAAGAGCCCGCGAGTGCGGGCTCGGGGGGAATCGGGGGGCCGTGCCGCCCCGATGTTAGCGATAATTCGTGAATTGTAGAGGGACGTCCGTGTCGTAGGCTTTGAGCAGCGCTTGCGCTTTTTGCAGGTCGTCTTTGCTCTTGCCGGAGACGCGGATTTGCTCGTCTTGGTATTGCGCCTGGACCTTGAGCTTCGCGGCTTTGATCGCCTCGATCAGCGGCTTCGACTTGTCCTTCGCGATCCCGGATTTGATCGTGAGGACCTGGCGCACGGTGTTGCTCGCGGCCGGCTCGACCTTGCCGTACTCGAACGCCTTGAGCGAGATGCCGCGTTTGCTGGCCTTGCTCTGGAGGATGTCGAGGACGTTCTTGAGCTTGAGCTCGTCGTCCGTCACGATCGTGATGGCCTTGTCGGTGTTCTCGATGCTCGTCTTCGAGTTCTTGAAATCGAAGCGGCCTTCGACTTCCTTGCGCGTCTGGTTGAGCGCGTTGTCGAGCTCTTGCGCGTCGACTTTCGAGACGACGTCGAACGAGAAGTCGGCCATTATTCCTCGGCCAGCCGAATCGTCGTATCGACGACGGAGCCGGCATTCCCGAGCGGACCGCGATCCTTGCCGTTGACGATCACGTCGACGCCGCCGGCGTTGCCGACGCGGAGGCTCGCCGATTTGCCGTGAAATTTTTTGACGGTTCCGGCGGGATAGATCCCCTCCGCGACCTGCGCGCCGTCGACGGCGACCATCACCCACGATTTCTGCGTGACGTTGACGACCAGGGTCTCGGTGAGTTTTGCGACGCGGGTGGGCGACGGCACCACGACCGGCGCCGCAACGGACGACGCCGCCGACGCGACGGGAGCGGCCGAAGGCGCGACGCTCGCGGCGGCGGTCGCGACGGCCTGCGTTTGCGGCGCGTCGCTCGCGGTCTGCCGATTGTCGTAGGCCTTGTAGCCGACGAACGCGACCAGCAGGACGGCCACGCCGACGGCGATCCAGAGCCACGGCGACGGCCCGCGACGCGTGCCGATCTGACGGACCGACGCGGGCTCGCGGACCCCGGCATCGCCCATGACCGCATTGAAACGCTCGACGGCAGATTCCGGATCGAGCCCGAGAAAGCGCGAATACGTGCGCAAGAATCCGCGAACGTAGACGGGAGCCGCGATCGACGACCACTCCTCGTCCTCGATGCACTGTAAGTAGACGGAGCGGATGTGGATCTGCTCGGAAACGTCCGACAGCGTGAGATGGCGCGCCTCTCGAGCGGCGCGAAACTCATCTCCGAGTCCTGGCATGCGCTTTGTGTTTGCGCCGCTCATCGGTTATCCTGTATCGCGCATGCTTACCGAGTCCGTCACGCAAGGAGTTCGCGTCGTCGCCGCCATGTCGGGCGGCGTCGATTCGGCCGTTGCCGCGGGCCTGCTCGTCGAACGCGGCTACGACGTCGTCGGCGTGACGATGAAGATGTACGCGCAAGCGAAGCCGGGACATGCGAAATCGTGCTGCGGCGCCGAAGATTTCGACGACGCGCGGCGCAGCGCGGCGATCCTCGGCATCCCGCATTACGTGCTCGATTTCGAGGAAACGTTTCGCAAGAACGTCGTCGACCGTTTCGTCGACGACTACCGTTCCGGCCGCACGCCCAACCCGTGCGTCGCATGCAACAACTTTGTGAAGCTCGGTTCGCTCCGGAAGTTCGCAGACCGGCTCGGCGCCCGCTACGTCGCGACGGGACACTACGCGCGGCTCGCGCATGCCGTCGACGGTCCGCACCTCGCGATGGGTGACGACGTCGCAAAAGACCAGTCGTACGCGCTCGCGCAACTCTCCGCGTCCCAACTCGCCGGCCTCCTGTTGCCGCTCGGCGACATCACGAAGGAGCGAACGCGCGCACACGCGGCGCGACTCGGGCTGCCCGTCGTGGCCAAGCCCGATTCGCAAGACATCTGCTTCGTCGAGGGCGGCGATTACCGCGACGTCCTCGCGTCGCGCACGGCCGCGAGCCCGCGCGGGGACGTCGTGACGGTGCAAGGCGAACGCGTCGGCAGTCACGACGGTATCGCGCAGTTCACGGTCGGCCAACGACGCGGGCTGCCGGCCACGCATTTCAACGACGGGCCGCGCTACGTCACGCGCATCGATCCGCGCTCGAACACGATCGTGATCGGACGCGAAGACGAACTCGATGCGTTCGGCTTGATCGCGGACGAGGTCAACCTCATTCGCCCGGAGCGATTCGCCGGCGGCGCCGTTACGGTCCGTGCGATGACGCGCTATCGCGCGCCGCTCAACGTCGCGAAAGCCTCGTTCGATCGGGAGCGCGGCGAGCTACGCCTCCGATTCGAGAAACCGGAACGCGCGATCGCGCCCGGTCAGCTGGTGGCGCTGTACGATGCATCGACGAGCGACGTTCTCGGGGCGGCGACGATCCGCGACGTCGTCTGACCCGATAACCGGTACCGCGGGCGGTTTGTAAGGAAAGCGAAACACGTCTCACGGACTTTATGCCCGGCACGTCACAATTTCGGCAAAACTGGGTACCGTGAGAGTCATACAACGTTCACTCGCCGCGAAGCGCGCCAGAAAGATGTGTGACGGTATGGGCGTCAACTCGCTAGATCGTCCGGTCGATGTAGCTCCTAGAATGGAACAGATCGCCTTTCGCCAGAGACCATCCGACGCAGACGCGGCCCCCCAAGATGCGTGCCGCTACTACGTCGTCGACGACCAGTGCAACGTGAAGCTCGTCGGCACGTCGCCGAACGACCTCATGCCGGTCGAAGACCGGGACGTACGGCTACCGCTCGACGTGGATCGGGCGGTCCGCAAGGTCGTCGCGACCGAGACGTTCGACGGCGGCGCGGCTCGCGCGTCGACGGCGAGCAAATCGCTGCGCGTCCTGATGCTGTCCGGCCCGGCCGGCACGTTCTACGGCATCGTCGCGCGCGAGCGGTCGAGCGCCCTGCACCAGCAGGCATCGTAGTTCCTCAGGCATTCGCCCGAGCGCGGCCCGCGAGCCAACCCGCGGTGCCGAACACCACGAACGTCGCACAGAAGATCGTCCAAAACGCCGGCTGACCGGCGTCGCCGTAGAGGGCGAGCCTGACGATCGCAAGGCCGATCGTCAGGCAAAACGCTTCACCGAGCAATGCCGAGCGCCATGCGGGCACGACCGAGGCCGACTCCAGCCCTGCGCCGGCGTTCGTCGCCGTACGAACGACGGCACGGCGCTCCGAAAAGCATCGAACGCCGCGCCATAGCGCCGATGCATGTGGATCGTCTCCTCGCGCGCCAAAGCCGCTACGAGCATGAGGTTGCCGAGCATGATGATCGCGAAGCCGGCCGGCGGCGCGAGCGCGGCGACGCCGAGAGCCAAAAAGAGATTGCCGAGATAGAGCGGGTTGCGGACGTACCGGAACGGCCCCGCCACGATCAGCCGGTCGTCTTGCACGTCGGCCGCGAAGACGACCCGGCGGTCGAGATACGCCGTCCCCGATGCCCGCAACAGCCATGCGATCGCACAGCAGGCGACGGCGCCGAACAGCAGCGCCGGCGTGTCGCCGACCGCCTCGTAACGCCGGCCGTCGAACGGAATGTTTCCGACGATGAAGCCGAGGCCGTAGACGACCCCGAAGAGCGTTCCGCGCCGCCGGTACCACCAGGGCGAGGGCCGATCAGCTTGCCGTTGCGAGCTGCATCTCCGGGCGCAGGTTCCAATACGTATCGCGGACGACCGGCCGGAAGCCGGCGCCGATCACGATCTCCTCGAGCTGTTTGCGCGTCGCCTCGTTCGTCGAACCCGCGAGCGTGACGACCCGCTCCTCGAGAATCGTCCCGCCCATGTCGTCGCAGCCGTAGAGCAACGCGAGCTGACCCATCTTCAAGCCCGGGGTCAACCACGACGCCTGCAGATGCGGGAAATTGTCGAGATACAGCCGCGAGATCGCGAGCACGCGCAGATAGTCGAGTCCCGTCGACTCCTTGCCCTTGAGCGGCGTCTTGAACGGCACGTAATACCAGGGGATGAACGCGGTGAAGCCGCCCGTCTCGTCCTGCAGCCGCCGCATCACGTCGAGGTGCTCGATGCGCTCCTCGTCCGTCTCGAGCGAGCCGAACATCATCGTCGCCGTCGTCGGTAAGCCGAGCAGCTGCGCGTCGCGCATGATGCCGAGCCACTCGTCCGGTTTGATCTTGCGCGCGCTGATGCGTTTGCGCACGCGCTCGACGAGGATCTCCGCCCCGGCTCCCGGCAGCGACTTGAGGCCCGCGGCCTTGAGCCGCTCGAGCACCGCGCGCGGCGAGAGGCCCTCGACCTTCGAGAGTCCGTTGATCTCCGAGACGGAGAGCGAGTGGATGTCGACGTCCGGATATTCGGAGCGCACGCGTTCGAAGAGACGCTCGAACCATTCGATCCGGAGATCCGGGTTGACGCCGCCCTGGATCATGATCTGCGTCGCGCCCTGATCGGCCGCGAACTTCACGCGCGAGAGCACCTCGTCGTGCGACATCGTGTAGCCTTCGCCGTGCTTTTCGGGACGGAAGAACGCGCAGAACGTGCAATGGACGTTGCAGACGTTCGTGTAATTGATCGTCGTATCGATCACGTACGTGACGTCGTTCGTCGGATAGAGCGACATGCGCCGATGGTGCGCCGCCGCGCCGAGATCGTGCAACGGCGCGTCCTTGTAGAGCCGAACGCCTTCGTCGAACGTCAGCCGGCCGCCGTTCGCGGCGCGTTCGAGCAGCGCATCAATGGACAACGAGAACCTCCGGTTCGACGGACGGCACCGTCGCGATGGCGCCAAGCGCGTGCAACTCCTCGACGAAACGGCGCAGTCCGGCGCGGGCGCGGGCGTCGAACGTATAGTTCAGCGTATCGTAATACGCGGCGTAGTAGCCCGCGTTGCGCGCGTGCGTCGCCTGCGCGCTCGCGACGACGTCGTCCATGTGGTCCGAACCCCAGCGCTGCGATGCGACGAGCGCCCGCATCGCGTCGTCGACTTCGTCTGCGTGCCGCGCGAGCGTGTCGCGACGGACGGCCCACACGGCGAACACCATGTCGCTCTGCGTCCAGTCGTTCCACTCGAGGCCGAGATCGTGGACGTGCGCCGGCGCGAAGGTCTGCTGGGCGTCGATCGCGCGATCGCCGATCAAGAGCGCGGGCTCCCCGTTCGCGGCGACCGCGAACGGATCCGCGGATTCGACGAACGTCGTCCGGATGCCGTAGCGCCGCTCGAGCAACACGCGCAACAGATTCCGGCCGCTGGCCGATTCGGTCGTGACGGCGATCGTCGCGCCGTCGAGTTCCGCGAGCGGTTTCCGGCTCACGCAGACGACCGACCAGACTTCACGCCGCGCGCCGATGCAGAGTTCGGGCAACAGCGCGAGTTGATCCGCGTGCTTCGCCCAGTGGAACGCGCTGATCGGGCTCAGGTCGAGGCGACCCTCGATCAACATGGCGTTGAGGTTCGCCGGCACGTCCGCAACGAGCGCGCCGGGATAGCGCACGGCGCCCGCGTCGAATCCCGCGTAGATCGGCAGATCGTTCGTATAGATGATCCGGCCCGAGCGAAGCACGTTTAGGCGAGCACCGCTTCGCGCGCCGGCGCGCCGTCTTCCGGCTTCCAATCGTGCGGGAACTCGTCGTAGGTGGAGTTGCGGCGGATCGGTTCGTAGCCGGCCTCTTCGATCAGACGGCGGAACTCGCGATCGTCGACGTACTGGCCGGACGACGTACCTGCGCTGTGATAGATGCGCTCCTCGTCCGTGGAGCCGTGCGTGCCGTCCATGTCGTCGGCGCCGAATTGCAGCGCGACCTGACACACCTTGAGACCCTGGATCATCCAGTACGCCTTGATGTGATCGAAGTTGTCGAGCATCAGTCGCGCGGTCGCGAACATGCGGATGTCGTCGAGACCGCTCGTCCAGCCGTGCGAACTCAGCTCGTTGCCGTCGGGATGGAACGCGAGCGGGATGAAGGCGTTGAAGCCGGGCGAACGCTGCTGCGACTCGCGCAACATGATGAGGTGCTCCGCGCGCTCCTCGAGCGTCTCGATCGTTCCGTAGAGCATCGTCGCGTTCGACGCGACGCCGTGCCGGTGCGCGACCTCGTGCACCTCGAGCCAATGCGCCGCGTCGACCTTGTTCGGGCAGACGATCTTGCGGAAGCGCTCGCTGGAGATTTCGGCGCCGCCGCCGTTGATGTTGTCGAGGCCCGCTTCGCGCAGCGTGCCGAGCAGCTCGTCGTACGAGAGCCGGTGACGCCGCGCCATGTAATCGAGTTCGGCTGCGGTAAAGAGCGAGAGCTGCGCGTGCGGAAGCGCTTCCTTGAAGCGGCGCATCAGTGGGAGCCAGTAGTCGAGCGAAAGCTGCTTCGGATCGTGACCGCCCACGATGTGGATCTGGTTGAAATTGTTGCCCGTCTCGAGTGCCTTGGCG
>CAJCIN010000182.1 GCA_903970385.1 Rhodospirillales bacterium
CCCGCGCCGGACACCGAGCCGACGTTCAGAAGAACGATGCCGCCGCCGTTCCCGCCGGAACCGCCGCCGCCGTTGTTCTGGTCGCCCGCGCCGCCGCCGCCGCCGAAGAACACGCGCGATGCGGCGCCGCCGGAATAGTTCATCGGCCGGCCGCCGAGGCCGCCGACGGGCCGGCGTCCGTCGTCGGCGAAACCCGAGCCGAGCGGCAGACCATACGTGTAGCCGCCTCGCCCGCCGCCGGATCCCGATTTCATCGAACCGTAACCCGGATCGGCCGCTCCGGACGGGTTGAGCAGATTCGCGTTCGAGTAGAACGCGTCGTACGCCGTGTCTTCGAGGCCTTGGCCCGACCACGTGAGGCCGTTGTCGCCGTTCGAACCGCCTCCGCCGCCCGCATTGTGGCCGTCGCCTCCGCCCCCGCCGTTCGCCGGAGCGCCGCGGCCGTAGCGGCCGCCGAAGCTCGCATCGTACGCCGTCCCGTTACCGGCGATACTCTCGCCTTTCTCGGCCGCGAGTGCCGACGCGAGCTGCGCGCCCGTCTGCCCCGTGACGTACGCCGTGACGCGCGGGACCGCTCCGAAGCTGGCGCCGCTATTGGCGTAGGTGACGGCGCCGCGAAAGCCTTGCCCCGTCGTCACGATCGAACCCGAGAGCGTCAGATTGCCGGCGACGTCGAACGCGACGATGCCGCCGGTCGAACCGTTCCACGCCGTCGCGGTGATCGACGCGCCGGCCGCAACCGTGAGGGTCTGGTACTGCGGCACGCGTACGATCTGCGTCGTCGCGCCGTACGTGTGCGCGAGCGCGTTACAACTCGCCGCGATCGTGATCGTGTTGCCCGATACCGATCCGACCGTGACGAATTCGTAGTAGCCGGCACCGTTATAGGCGGTCACGTTGCCGTAGGTGACGGTGTTGCTCGAATCGATCGTCGCGCCTTGCGCCTGATACACGAGCAGCACGCTGCCGGGGCCGACGGGGCCGAGCGCGGCGTTCTGCAAGTTGGCGATGTTCGTGGTCACGATCGTGCGTCCGGACGCGGACACCGCGACGTCGTACAAGTTGACGACGGTATTCGCGGCGGAGACGTTGACCGTTCCGTTGATGCCGGCGGTTCCGGCATCCGCGCGCGCGAAGCCGATACCGAAAGCGACGGCGAACAGCAGCGTGCGGATGGCGATCCTACGAAGAAGGGACGTCATCGTTTTCCGAACCCGAGCAGCGAGTTGAGGACGCTCGTCGCGGTAACGTAGATGCCCTTGCGTCGCGGCGGAGCCGCGAGCGATGTATCGGGCGTCTGTTGGAAATTCCAGCCGGCCGCGAGCCGGAACTGATCCGCGATTCGATAACCGATCTCGGCCGCATATCCGGCTTCCGACGAACCCGGTACGCCCGCGATGCCCGAGGCGCGCAACTCGCCCGCGACGTCGAACCGGTGCGCGACGCTCTGCACGACGCGAAGGCCCGCAAGTGCCGTGTGCGCGGCGTAATATTGGTCGCCGTCGATCTGATACGCGACGCGGCCCGTGAGGGTCGTGGAGCGCGAGAAGCGGTGCAACGCGTCGAGCGACGCGACGTTGGTTTGCTCGCCGCGAACGTCGCCGACGCCGACGAGGTGCTGGTAGCCGAGCAAGATCGAACTGTCGTCGTCGTACGTCGGACGGAACGCGAGACCGACGCGTTGGTCTTCCGTGTCGATACCGGCGGCGTTCACGTCGTTCGCGGAGGCGACGAGCGACACGCCGGAAACGATGTAGCCGATCGCTCCGAGCTGCAACGACGATCCGGGCGTCGCTCCCGTGCGAAACTGATATGCCGTCGTCGCCTTGAATGCGTTGCCGCCGTCGTAGGCGAGCGACACGCCGTACTGGTTGAATCCGTCGCCGCCCGAGCCGACCGACGTCGCGTGCTGCACCGTGACGTCGCCCTTGAGGCGTTTCGTCGCGAAGATGCGCTCCTTCACGCCGATCGCGGAATACACGTCGCTGCCCGTGCCGCCGCTCTCAACGCCGTATTGCGTGTCGATCGTCGTCGCGGGACCGATCTGGCGATCGAAGCCGATCTGCGTCACGTGCGTCGCGCCGCCCGCAGTCGTCAGCGGCTGGGTGGAGGTCGCGAAACTCTGCGTGGCCGATCCGGTCCAGAGCTCGCGCAGATACGCGCGGCCGCCTTTGCCGAGCAAGGCCGCGAGTTGCGCGCTCGTCTGCGAGGGCGACGACGCGGAGGCGAGCGTATCGCCGCCGATGTCGCTGACGCGATCGAGCGACCCTTCGATCGCGGGTGAGAACGCATACGTGGCGCCGACTTCCGCTTGCGTGACGCCGCCGCCGTAAGAGACCGAAGCGACGCTCGCCGCCGGCTCGGGCGTCTGGACGGAAGGAACGGGATCGATCGCCTGACCGGCGTTCAAGAACCCCGCGGGGGCGCTGATCCCGTTGTTCGAGACGATGCGATGCGAGACGGCGACCGTCGTCTTCAGGCGCTTCCCGATCTTACGATGCACGCGAACGGACGCGCTCGTGTCGGACGAGCGCGCACCGTACAAAGCGTTTCCTTCGGCGTCTGCGAGGAACGCGACGTCGCCGCCGGTTATCGGGCGCGTCAGCGAGAGGCGTAGCGTCGATAACCCCGGCGTCGCGATTCCGCCGAACGGGTCGTCGAATCCGGCACTCGTCGTTTGATAGACGAGATCGTATCGCGTCGTGCCGAGCCCGCCCGTCGCACCGAGACGGAACGATCCGCCGTTCGTCGCGTCGCTCGATGCGGTGCTCTGGCCGACGTTCGGCGTCGTATTGCCGATGCCGCCGTTCGTCGAGAGATGCTCGAGGTGCAACGTTCCGCCGGGGATCGGCGCGGATGCGTTCTGCCCGAACAGCGTGACGTTTCCGGTCCCCGTGGAATCGTTCGCGTACCCCGCGCCGACGACGACCGAGCCGAGTTTCGCCGAGGCGCTCCCGCCCGTCGCGACCGCGCCGTTCGCGCCTTCGTACTCGTATTGCACGAGGATCTGCTGCGGGTTGAACGATGCGTCGTATGCGAGCGGCGGGTTGATGAAGCGGATGCTCCCCGTGCCGTAATCGATGACGTAATCGACGTTGCGCTGCAAACTCGTCTCGGACACGATGAAGCCCGCGTGACGATCGATCGCGACGAGCGTCAAGATCTCGGATCCGACGACGACGTTCGGATGCAAATCGTAAGCGATCGAAGCGAGCCCGGTCGGCGCGATGACTTGACGGCCGTACGCGACGCCTGCCGTCGCGCGAAACGCCTGAACTTTGAGGCCCGGCGTCGCGTACGTCCCGTGCGCGCCGTTGACGAGCAAGTTGAATCCGCCGAGAGAGCCCTGCGAATCGTTACCGGTCGTCGCCTGGAATTCGCCGTAGCCGAGATTCGAATTGCCTTGCTCGATCCGCGCGTAGAGATGATTCGTCGAGAGCGCGTCGTCGCGCCGCTGCGACGAATCGCCGTACGTGAGATACGGTCGCGAATCGGGATTCTCGTCGAACGAGCCGAAGCTGCCGTTCTCATCGAGGTTCCCGGCGGTATCGTACGCGAGCGTCGCAGCCGCACGATCGGTGACCTGACCGGATGCGTACAGTGCGACGAGCCCGCGTCGCGCGTTCGCTTCGTACTCCGCCGTCGCTTGCGTCCCGGGATCGCCCGGCACCGCGCCGATGCCGCCGGTAACCACGCCCGTGACGATCGGTGCGCGGAGATACGGCCGCACGTCGAAGCGTGCGTCGTAGGAATCGACGTCATCGTCGTATGCGATGCGCAAGACGGCTTCGCCGGCGCGCAAACCCGGCACGATCGGGACGTCCGCGCCGCCGTCGGCGTCGGTTATGACGCGTATGTCGCCCTGCGCCGGCACGCCGAGCGGCTGTGCTTGTCCCGCGGCAAAACCCGTGGGCGGTGGGGAGGCGAAGATTTCGGGCGCGTTGCCTGCGGGCGGCAGCGCCGGCACGACCGGCGGAGCGGCCGGTGCGGGCGAAGCCGCGGCCGCAGCCGTGCCGATCCGGACGTCGCCCGCGTGCACGAAGACGTGCAGGCCGGCGCCCGACATCGCCGGGTGGCCCCAGCGGTCGATGCCGACGACGCGCAACGTGCGCGCCGAATGACCGTCTGCGACGAGCGCGCCCGACAGCTGTGTTTTCACGGAGACGATCGGTCCGCGGCCGTAGATCACGGCGCGCAGCGGTGCGAATCGCGCTCCGTTCGCGCCGAGCGGTGTGAGCACGACGTCGTTCGGCCCCGGCACGAGGCCGACGCCGAAATACGTGTAGCGTGTGGCTCCGGTCGCGCGCACGACCTCCCGTTTGCCGATGTGCGAGAACGGTACGACGTTACCGTCGACCGAGAGTTCGACGCCGGCGCCGGCTCCCGTCGAGACGACGAATGCGGTCGCGACGCCGCCGTATCCGCCGTCGACCGGGGATGCGAGCTCCGCTGCGACCGGTTGCGTCGCGGTGAACGTCGGGTGCGAGAGATCGCCGTCGGCCGCCGCGTCGGGTGCGGGCGCATCGGCGCGCGCGTGAACCGGCGCGAGCGCTGCCAGCGCGGCGAATCCGATCGACAGCAGTGCGCGGCGTGCGAGCATCACGGATGCCCGCCCGTCGGTCGCAGCGCGAAGTTCACGTCTTGCAGCAGGCCGCCGTCGAACGGTCCGTGCGCGAGGCGCACGGGGCTGCGCTCGTCGTCGTACGCGCGGGTCGGAAAGAATGCCGCGCTCGGCGGCAGCGTCTCGGCGTCGACGTGCAAGACGTGCATGCCCGGTCGCGCCGCGGGAAAGTCGAATCGCCCCTGGGGATCCGTCGTCACGGACTCACCGTCTTCGAGCCACACGCGAACCGCCGCGACGCCGACGTCGCCGCGCACGAACCGGCCGGTTCCCGCGAGATCGAGATACACGCGGCCCGTTATCGGAATCCGATTCGAAAATAACCCGGGAACGACAACGGTTTGCGCTTCCGCGCGGCCGGTTGCGAAGAACTTCGGCGATCCCGGAATCGCGGCGTTCGCAACGACCTCGTTCGTGAGCGTGGTGCCGTCCGTGGCGTTCGGCAAGACGACGGCGGCGAACGAAATCGTCTGCTCGCTCGAGAGCGCCGGGAACGTCCACGTCAGATGCGATCCCGAGACGACCGGTTCGACGCGCGCGCCGTCGACGCGACTCGTTCCCGGCGCGTACGCGACGAACGGCGGCAGGTCGTCGACGACCGTCGTCGCGCCGAACGTCGTCGTAGCGCTCGCCACGGTCACGACGTACATCAACCGATCGCCGCTCGATGCGGCGTTGCGATCGACGACTTTCGTCACGAGCAAACGCTGCGCTTTGAACATCGGGATGTTGCCGAAGAAGCCGTAGACGTCGAGAATCGACGACGGGCCGGCTTCGAGCGTGAAGCCGCCGGGAACGGCGAGCGGCTGACCGTCGAGCGACGTGAACGTCGCGCTGTAGAGCGTGTCGCTCGCATCCGGTACGAGCGTCAACCGTAGCTTGCGCGGAACGTAGCCGGGAGCGGTGACCGTGACGACGTACGTCGTGGTCGCCTTCGGTGCCGCGACGCCGAACGCGTACAGACCGAGCGTTCCCGTCGTCATCGGATTGCTTTGCTTCGCGTTGAGCGCGACCGCCGTGCCCGTGAGCGGCATCGGTGCCGTACCCGCGGCGTCGAGCAAGCTGACGAGGGCGCCGGAGATCGGCGCGCTGCGGCCGACGTCGCCGTCGTACACGACGTTGCCCGCGCCGACGAAGACGGTTGCGGGCAGCGTCTTCGCGGGGGCCGTCGAACTCGACGTCAGCGTTGCGGTGTTCACGAGGCTCGTGCCGCTCGGCACGCTCGCGGCGACGGTCGCTTTGAACGACACGTCGACTTTCGCGCCGATCGCGACGCTGCCGATCGGCACCGTGAGAGCGTTGTCGCGCACGGTCGCGCCGTGGGCGGGAGCGCCGTCGATCGTCACGCTCGTTGCGAGCGGGACGACGCCGCTCGGCACGGGATCGTCGAGCGTGACGTCGGTCGCGGTCGAACCGCCCGAATTCATGAATTGGATATCGTACGTGACGGTCGCGCCGGCGGACGACTGGATCGCGTCCGTGCCGTCGACGGTCTTGACGATCGGCGAGCCGGCGCCGAGATCGCCCGAGAGGTCGGCCGGCGACTTCACGAAGCCGCATTGTTGCGCGGATGCCGACGCGACGCCGTACGCGGCTTTCGCCGTGGTCGCGACGGTGATCGAGACGATCATCTTCGCGCCGAGCGCGACGCCGGCGTCGGACACGGTAACCGCGATTCCGATCGAGCCGCCCGGCGGGACGGGCGGCGAGCTCGTTCCGTCGGCGGACGTCGCTTCGGACGCCCCGCCGGAGACGAACGCGACGGACGTGATCGTGCCGGCGGACGCCGTCAGCGAGGTGATTTTGAAGGCGTCGGTGCCGTTGCTCGTGTTCGTTGCGGTGAAGGTTCGTGTAAAGGTGGTTTTTGGATAGACGGCATCGGACGCGGCCGAACACGACGGATCTTGCGGTCCGAGCGTCATCGATGCGATTTCGGCGACCGCCACCGTCACGACGTTCGAGGTCGTGACGAAACCGGTTCCGGCGACGCTTTGATACGTCGCCGAAGCCTGGTTGACGATCTTCGTCCCCGCGGGAATCGTGGCCGACCCTCCCCCGCTGGTAAGGACCAGCGAGAGGAGGGTCGCCGCGATGCCGAGGACGCCGCGAAGCGTTCTCGTCACGATCTTATTGCGTGTTGACCGTGACTCGGAACGTCAGGGTGCCGTTGCAGCCCGGAGAGAGCACGTAGGTCGCCGCTCCGCCGACGAGGTCGGTGAAGGCGTACGATCCTACCGTGTTCCCCGTGAACGTCGAGGCGAGGTTCGTGTCCGTCGCCGCGGCGTTCAGGCCGGTCGTGTTCTTGAACGTGCCTGCCGAGTTGGTGTACGTCGCGCCCCACGTATTCGGTGCGGTCGCGCCGTTTTCGCTGATGGTCAGACCTTTCGCGTAGAATCCCGCGAGATACGTCGGAATCGACGCGGCCGTGGGCGGCGTCACGGGGCACGCGAGTGCCACCGCGGCGTTGTTGTTGTACGCGATCGTATAGGTCATGATGCATCCCGGGACGGCGTTTCCGCCCGTGCACGTCAGCGGATCGAGGGCCACGCTCTTGGTGAGCGCGATCGGTCCGCCCGGGATCACGTCGTTGTGCGTCGTGTTGTTGATGAGCGGCAGATTACCCGACGTCGCCGTGATCGTCGTATCGTACGCGGTGAACGCGGTCGCGGTGGCCGGTACCGTGTACACCACGACGTAGTTCACCTGATTCGCCGTGTCCGTCGTCGCTCCCGAAGGCACGTTCGCGAACGTGTAGGTCGCCGTGTTCGTCGTCGTCGTTCCGGCGAGAACGGGACCGGTCGCGACGCCCGCAGCCGTCGATGCGTAGATCTGAACGCCGAAGCCCGTCGGAGCCGTCACGACGACCGTGATGTTGTCCACCGAGTTTCCGGTATTCTGCAGCGTATTCGCGATCGGCTGGGTGTACGTCGCTCCGAGCGCGTTGCCGGCGACCGTTCCCGTCGCCGAGGTATTCGTCGGAACGAACCCGGTCGGCGTGAACGCGACGGCACTGACGTCGTTGTTGTTCGACGCGACCGCGATGCCGTTGTAACTGCCGGTGGCTCCCGGTGCGCCGAACGGGCCGTTGAGGACGCCGCCGCCGATAACCGCCATATTGCCGACGGCATTCGACGAACCGGCTGCCGTGGACGGGCCCGGGATCGCTGGCGTCGGGTAGAGGATGCCTTGCGTGCCCGAATCGATCGCGGTGACCGAGTCGGTCGTGTTCGCGGGGATGTTCGGGCCGTTGACGTTCTGCGGCGGATTCGTCACCGCGGAGTCCGGCGTGAGGTTCGGCTGATCGCCGCCGACCACGCCGTTCGCTTCGTTGATGTACGTGTTCAAATTGCCCGCGCCGGTACCGGTCGGAGGCGACACGTAGAACGTCAGCGTGACGGCCGAACGCGCTGCGGCGACGAGGCCGTTGCCCGTCGTGTTGCCGTTCGTGCCGAGTTCCGACGTCGGATTTCCGGAGATGAGGACGCCGATGTAGGTGGCGGTCGCCGGAAGCGCGGCCGTTCCGGTGAACGCGGTCCAACTGCCGGCCGCGCCGGTCGCCGAGGTGCTGTAGTACAGGGTCGTCGCCGTGCCACCGTAGCCGGCCGCGGCGCTCGTCGCGACCGAAGCCGCCTGAACGACCGCGGTGGTGCCGGCGTACGCGGGCAACTTGTCCGAGATGAAGACGCCGGTGACGGCGGAGCCGAGCAACGTCTTGACGCTCGTGAGATCTCGCGCGGGCAACGAGCCGCCGTTCGCGACGTCGATCACGTACTCGATGTTCGCCGTCGTGTTGGGAGCGGTATTCGGTTGATAGCTGAACTTCTGCAAGTCCATGCGCGCGTCCGACACGACGTTATCGGTCTCGCTCGCCGCCGCGGCGGTCGAGGTCGCGGCCGCGGCCGTGCCGGCGTTCGCGGCGACGGTTTGCGTCGTCGTCGCCGAGAGCGGCGTGATCGTCGTGAACGGTACGGCGATCGTACCGGCCGTCGCGGTCGTCGCGACGTTGAGCACCGCACCGACCGTGACGACGCCGCCTGCGGCGACGGGGTTGTTGAGCAGCAGCGTGTTCGCCGCCGCGATCGTGGTGCAACTCTCCGACGTGGTGGTCAAGATCGTGCAGCCCGTCACGGCGCCGCCGACGATGGTCGATTGGAACGTGACGACGTAGGCCGGGACGCTCGCGGTGAGCGCGTCCGTTCCGCCTTCGGCGCCCGCGGTCAATGCGAACGTCGCCGTTCCGTTACCGGTGTTCGTCAGCGTGAAGACGTCGGTCAGCTGACCGCCCGGCGTCGTACTCTGAACCGTCGCATCGACGTTGGTCAGCGACGGCGCGTTCTGGACGGTCGTCGTGACGGTATTCGAGGTCGACGTATAGGCGTTGCCGGCGGTATCGGTATAGGACGACGTCGCCTTGTTGACGATCGCCGTGCCGGCAGGCGTGCCCGCCGCCGAGGCGGCGGTCGGGGAGAGGAAAAGCGCGCAGACGCCGAGCGTTACGCCCGACGTCGCGACGACGATCGATCGGATGAAGGCGTTCACTTGACTTTGGCCTCATACGAGAACGTCGCCGTCGACTTGGGGCCGATGTCGGTCGCCTGCATCCAGCGAACCGTCGTGTACGTGCTCGGGTCCGCCGCCTTGACGACGTCGCCCGCGGCGGTGTGCGTGACGCGCATCGGTCTCGGCGCGAACGTCTTACCGCCGTCGATCGAGTACGTCACGACGACGTCGCCCGAACCGGCAGCCGAGCCGGCGACGAACGCCGTCGACGGCGCGACCGGAAGCGTCGTGACGAGCTTGCGTGCGATTTCCGCGCTCGCATTGCTCGCGACGACCTTCCATTCGATCGTGTCGCCGGAACGCGGAGCTACGGCGCTCGAGAATTCCTCGAGTTTGGGAGTTTGGGCGGTGCCGTGCACGACGTAACCGTGCACCGTGAGTTGGACCTCGGGGCGTGCCAGGACGGCCCCCGTACCGAGGAACATCGCGCCTACGATCGCGATGCCGATTTTGGAAAGCGTCATCCTGTTTTGCCTCCTGGAGGAACGCGTGAAGAAATCGGCCCGTGCGTCGCACGGAGCCGTGCAGCAAGAGCTGCTTTATGAGTGGAAGCGCGGAGCGAAACGATCGCGGTGTGCGCTCGTGACGCTTCGTACGTCACGGAGTTAGTGGTCGGCAACCACGTCTCGGAATAAAGTGCGTCGCTCGGGTCTTGCGCTCGCTCGCTGTCGAAACGGATCGGCGCCGCGGGTGATGCCGCTTACATCACGAGTCGTGCGGAGCGCAGAAAAGATATCACTGACATGGTTTTTCTGCCTCGAAGCGTTCTGTCGAAGGGATAGAGGATCGCTCGAAAATTGGATGTGTGCAATGCGACACAATCGAAAATCGCGCTCGTGTCGTGCGTAACAATCCCGATCGCCGCGATAACTATTTAATTACTGACATGTCAGTAAAAAATGAACTGCCGCTAAACTTTGTCTTGCTGACACTTAGGTAAGTCAATCCGGGCGTGATGTTTTGCGCCGCATCGTGGAGAGCCGAGTCGTGTCGCATTCGTCGGGGCCGCGAGCGGTCGAGACTCCGGCTCGGTCTTTTGGTGTAACGCCGATCCCGCGGGTCGTAGACGGCGACGCCCGACTCTCGCTAGCCGTCGCGACCCGGGTGCAATGCGGGCTTCGCCGGATTCGAGGGCGAGCGTCGACGAACAACACATTCCGCCGCAGTAGAGCACTCTATCGGCCGAGACGATGTACGACGCCATGTGAGTCGGGCGGGCATCGCTGAGCCACGCGACGTCCGTCACATCGCCGCAGTCATCGTCGATTCCGATAAGCGGACGCTCCTCGACGCTGGCGGGTTCGCCGGCGACCGTTAGGGTTTTGCGGGGACCCTTGCACTTCTGCCGAGCGAATTCGGCGTAAAATAGAGCGTCGAATCGGCGTAGTCCGTCGTCATCGTAAAGTGCTTGAGCACATCGGGTCCGATGATTCCGTCGAAACTGCCGCCTGAATACGTCCGATCGGAGTCCAAGACGAGCGCGAGAAACTTCTTGAAAACGAGCGGACCGAGTTTCATTTCCGGGACGAGATACATCGTTGCATAGAACGTGCCGCCGACGCCCATCAACGCCACATGACGCGAGCCGCCTTCGAAGCCGCGCGTGATGCCGGGATAGCGTCGCGTGAAGACGTCGGAGATGAGGACGCCCCCCGTTCCGCCGGTGTCGATCTCGAAGCCCTCGCCCAGGTGACCGTCGAGAACGAGATCGGTTTCCGGGCCTTGCCGACCGAGCCGGATCGGCACGGCGAACGTATCCGGTCCCGAGGGATTCATGTAGCCGTCGTAATCGGTCGCGGTGATCTCGCCCTTCTCGTAGTCGAACGTGAGCGAAAGCGATGCGATGAAGTCGAACCCGAGAAGACCGACGACGCGCGACGTACCGCTTCTATTTTCGAAATGCAGCGCCGGGATGACCTTTACGACGACGTCTCTCATGGTGAGCGCACCAACGTCCATTTCCGGCACGATTGCTTCGCTCTGCACGTAGCGCCCGGCATTCGCAGCATTCGAGCCCTGCGCGTACAGCTTCAGCCCGAGCCCGCGTGCGGTGTCTGCGTCGATCGCTATCCCGTTCGCCGCGCCGGTATCGACGATGAAATCGTACCCGCGCGCACCGATTCGTACGCGTGTGACGAAATGCGTGTTTTCGTCCAGGGTCGCGGGCAGCTTCGTCGTCGTCGTGCCGGTCGGAAACGTGACGAGCGAACGGCGGGGTCGGGCGATCTCGACGTCCGCGGTCGTGATGCCCGACGACTCGATCGAGACGATCCGTTCGTCGACGTCGTCCGCCGGTTGCCCGTCGTCGCTGTGCTCGTGCCATGCCAGCTCGTAGCCACCGGTTCGGCGAAAATCGTCGTAGGTCGTGACGGTCGTCTCGTTCGGCGTGATGCGCTCCGAGCGCACGACGCGATGCGTCGCCGGATCGACGAACGTCTTCGTCCCGTCGCCCTTTGCGTTCACGTCGACGATGACGTCGGCCTCGATCGGCAAGGTCACGTGCTGCAACGATACCGTCCGTCGCTCGTGCGCTTCCGCTCCGTTGCGCGGCTGATCGAGGACCGTGAGCCCGTTCGCGTTCTGACGCCACGCCCGGCCGCCGGACGTTCCGTACATCGTCGTGAACGGGCCGTCCTCATCGGTCACGCGAACATCGTCGCCGACGTGAACGATCGTGCGTTTGTGCGTCCGGCCGTTCTCGGTGAGCTGTTCGATCACGCGTTCCGTCTTCGGCCGAACCCCTCGCGCCGCATCGACGGTCGCGCGCAACCGCGACACTTCCGCCGGGACGCTCGCATCCGGCGAAGCGGACGGCGACGGCGGCGGCGCGGCGAGCGCCGCGACGTTCGCGAGGGCAAAAGCTAAAACGGCGCTATTCGCAAACACGCGCTTCTCCAAAAGTCGAATCGTTCGTCGTGCGCTTCGTCGCGTGACGAGGGAATCCGGCGCGTTCGCAATGGAATTTCGGTACGTCCGCGCAATCAATCTTCATGCCGACGACCTTGATCTACGACGACGTGCCGTTCGTCGCGTCGAGCGCGACCGCGCGCGGCGACGCGCTTTGGCTCGCGCCGGACGACGTGACGGCCGCAACGGGTTGGAAGATCGAGCCGCGCGGACTCTGTCTCGGCGATCGCTGCGTGCCGATTCCGCCGTCGCGTCGCACCGAGTTCGTCGACGGCGAGCGCTTCGATTTCGCTGCGTTCGCGCGATACCTCGATCAGCCCGTCGTTCACGACGACGCGGCGGACGTGTGGCTGTTCGGCGAAGCCGCGACGACGCGCCGCGCCGCGCTGCACGCGCTCGAAGCGCCGGATTTTCGGCTGCCCGATCTCGACGGACGGATGCACGCGCTTTCCGACTATCGCGGGAAGAAGGTGCTGTTACTCTCGTGGGCCTCCTGGTGAGGCTGCCGATTCGATCTGCCGGTCTGGCAGGCGTTATCTAAAGAGTTCGAAGACCGGTTGACGATCGTCTCCGTCGCCTTCGACACGGGCGGTCCGGACGCGGTCCGTGCGTTCATCCGCCCGGCCGTGCCGATCGTCGTGCCGGCGCCGATGCGCGAGATCATGAGTTGGACCGCGGAGCAGTACGACAACGCCGCGACGCCGACGTATCCGTGCCTGATCGACGAGAAGCACGTCGTCGCGGAACTCTACGACATGCCGAACGTCCCGATGGCCGTGTGGATCGACGAAAACGGCCGCATCGTGCGACCCGCGGAATCCGCGGGCGCGACGGACGGCTTCCGCAAGATGGATCGCACCACGTTCACGATGCCGAAGGACGTCGCCGACAACGGTCGCGCGGTGCGCGCGCGCTACGTCGCAGCGCTACGCGATTGGATCGAACGCGGCGCGGGAAGCCGGTACGTTCTCACGCCCGAGGAGATCCGCGAGCGGAGCGCCGGGCCGACGGAGACGGGTGCGCTCGGCGCGGCGAGCTTTCGCCTCGGACAGTATCTCCACGGACGCGGCGAGACCGCGCTCGCGAAGCGCTGGTTCGACGACGCGCGACGTCTCTGTCCGGAGCGCTGGACGTTTTTCCGGCAGGCGTTGCATCTCGAAGAGACGGGCAAGGCCTCCGGGCCGGAATTCCAGGCGGCGGTCGAGGCGCTCGGCGACAGGCCGTACTATCCGCCCGCCGACCTCGAACCGTCCGGTCACTGACCGAACGTCGCCGCGGGTAACGTCTCGGGCGTCGCGAGATCCGCGATCGTCCAGTGCAGCGTCGCGTGCTTCGCGGCGATGCCGAAGAATCGCACGTTCACGTCGATCGTGCCGTCCGTGACGAGCCAATAGTCGCCGAACGGCGCGAAGTCGATCGTGTAGTGTCCGGTCACGCCCGCGAGGCCGGAGTCCTTGACGACGAACGTCATCGAGCAGAAACGCCCGCTCGCGGGATCGAGGACGACGTCGGTCAACGGATGCTCCTGCACGCCGCGTCGCGAGACGAGATGCAACGCGCGACCGTCGCCGAGACCGGCGCACGGCCGGACGCCGGCGTCGTACACGCGGTAGTTGAGCGGCGCGATCGCCGTGACGTTCGCGACGTCCGCGCCGACAACCGCGGGCGACGCGGACGCGACGGCGTCGGGCGCGTAGCCGCGCAAACCGTAGCGCAGGATGTCGTACGCGCCCGCCCAGGTCGGTTCGAGCAGATGCGCTCTGCCGACGAGCCGTTCGCCTTCGGCATCCGAAAAGTTCAGCGTCCGGTCCGCGCCGCGATATGCGGCCGTATAGCTGCGCGCGCGCCGAAACGTGGATCCGACGCCGACGTCGATCACGATGCGGTTCTCGTCTTGCGTGAAGTCGAAGCCGAGCCCCGTGCTCTGCCACTCCGAGCGATACGTCGCGTACGGCGGGCCCGCGAGCGCGCGCATCGTCTCGACGGCCCGCACGTATGCGCGCTTCGCGTCTTCGGGCTCGACCGGCGTCGCGCGCGCGTCGGACGCGGCCGGCGCGCTCGCGAGCGCGGCTGCGAACGCCGCGCAGAGGCCGAGGCGCCTCACCGAGAACGTGAACCCGCGAGCAGACCGCCGTCGACCGTGATGACGCTGCCGGAGAGATACGCTCCGGCGCGCGACGCGAGGAAGAGCACGGTGCCCGCCATGTCCTCCGGCGTTCCGCCCCGCGCGAGCGGGATGTGTTCGGTGAAGTTCGGTTCGTTTTCCATCATGAACTCGGTCATCTTCGAGGGGAAGAAGCCGGGCGCGATCGCGTTGACGGAGATGTGCCGCGCCGCGAGATGCTTCGCGAGATGGCGCGTCAGCTGATGGACCGCCGCTTTGGACGCGGCATACGAATACGCTTCGAAGACGGGGGCCTGCAAGCCGTCGATCGAGCCGATGTTGATGACGCGCGCGGGATCGTCCGCGGTCCCGGCCTTCTCGAGTAACGGCACGAGCCGTTGCGTCAAGAAGAACAGCGCTTTGACGTTGAGATCCATCACGCGGTCCCAACCGCGTTCCGAGAACGCATCGAAGGGCTCGCCCCACGCCGCGCCCGCGTTGTTCACGAGGATGTCGAGCGACGATTCGCGTTCCGCCACGGCCGCGGCGAGGCGGCCGGCGTCGTCCATATTCGCGAGATCGGCCGGTAGCGCGACGCACGTTCCCGTGGCGGAGAGTTCGCGGGCGAGCTCCTCGCAGACGTCGGCCTTGCGCGAACTGATGTACACGCGAGCGCCGTTCTCGACGAGACCTCGCGCGATCATCTCGCCGATGCCGCGGCTGCCTCCGGTTACGAGCGCCGTCTTGCCGCGCACGGAAAAAAGTGAGTCGATGGTGAGGCTCATGCGGCGCACTTCGCCGGTACGCGCCGGCGCTCCACCGCACCGGCCGGACATCCCGGACGCGCGGTCTAACGCTCCGGCTATGAACGGTGCGGAGAGTCTCGTCCGGACGCTCGTCGCGAGCGGCGTCGACGTGTGTTTCGCAAATCCCGGCACGTCCGAGATGCACTTCGTCGCCGCGCTCGATGCCGTCGACGGCATGCGGCCGGTGCTCGGTCTCTTCGAAGGCGTCGTGACGGGCGCCGCCGACGGATACGGGCGGATGGCGGAGAAGCCCGCGTGTACGCTGCTGCATCTCGGGCCCGGCCTCGCGAACGGAACGGCGAACCTGCACAACGCGCGCCGTGCCGCGACGCCGATCGTGAACGTCGTCGGCGATCACGCGACGTACCACGCGCAGTACGACGCACCGCTCGCCTCCGATATCGACGTGCTCGCGGGCTACGCTTCCGCGTGGACGCATGCGAGTACGAGCGCGCGTTCCGTCGCCGCCGATGCCGCACGCGCCGTTCGCGCTTCGCTCGAACCGCCGGGCTGCGTCGCCACGTTGATCTTGCCCGCCGACACCGCGTGGCTTCCCGCGGAAGGCGTCGCGCCCGCGCTTCCGCGACCGACGCCGGCCGCGCCGAGCGACGCCGCGATCGCGCGCGTTGCGGCGGCGCTCGCGCGCAACGAGCGCAGCGCGATCCTCATCCGCGGCGCCGCGCTCAAGGAACGCGGATTGAACGCCGCCGGGCGCGTCGCCGCGCGCACGGGCACCCGCATCATGTGCGACACGTTCGCGCCGCGCATCCAGCAGGGCGCGGGGCGGTTCGCCGTCGAGCGCATCCCGTATTTCGCGGAACAGATCGTCGCATTTCTCGCGGACCTCGACGAGTTGATTCTCGTCGGCGCCACGGCGCCGGTCGCGTTCTTCGCGTATCCCGACAAGCCGAGTTGGCCCGTTCCCGCGAACTGCACGATTCGCGTGCTCGCGCACCCGCACGAAGACGGAACGCTCGCGCTCGAGGCACTCGCGGATGAGATCGGAGCGCCGGCGGGATCCGCACCGCTCGCCGAACGCACGTTGCCCGACATGCCGTCGCCGGGCGCGCTCGACGCGTTCTCCGCGGGCACGATCGTGACGCGACTGTTGCCGGAAAACGCGATCGTCAGCGACGAGGCCGCGACGTCGCGCGTCGGACTCGGTGCGCTGCACGAAGCCGCGCCGCACGATCTGCTCTCGCTCACGGGCGGTTCGATCGGCAGTATGATTCCCGTGGCCACCGGCGCCGCCGTCGCGTGTCCCGACCGGAAGGTCGTGTCGCTGCAGGGTGACGGCGGTGCGATGTACACGTTGCAGGCGCTCTGGACGCAAGCGCGCGAGCGTCTCGACGTGACGACCGTGATCTTCGCCAACCGTTCGTACGCGATCCTCAACGTCGAGTTGATGCGCGTCGGCGCCGCGGCGGGCGGCGCGAAGGCGCTCTCGATGCTCGACCTCGGCGATCCCGCCTTGGACTGGGTGAAGCTCGCCGAAGGCATGGGCGTGCCGGCGGTCCGGGCGGAAACGCGCGAATCGTTCGCCGACGCGTTCGCACGGGCGATGCGCGAGCGCGGACCGT
The DNA here is from genome assembly GCA_903970385.1 of Rhodospirillales bacterium. Lineage (GTDB taxonomy): Bacteria > Vulcanimicrobiota > Vulcanimicrobiia > Vulcanimicrobiales > Vulcanimicrobiaceae > Palsa-1515. The sequence goes on from CAJCIN010000182.1 coordinate 16,579, forward strand.
TTTTGATCGAAGCGGCGCTCGCGCCGCGATCGTAGGGGATTCCCTACTAGGCGGCGCGCTGCGGGAGCACTAGCATCGTCGCATGCCACGCTTCATGTCGCTCACCGTCCTCGCGTGCGCCGTCGCGCTTGCTCTCCCGTCCGCCGCACGCTCCGCGTTACCCGCGCACGCGGCACCCGCCGGCTTCCGCTCGGTCGACGCGGGCGGCCGTATCCTCGCGGGCTCTCTCGGCGCCGAGGGTTCGACCGAGTCCGCGTTTCGCGCGGGACTGCACCGCTTGGGCGCGTATTTCGGGCCGTCGCTCGCCATCGGCAGCGTCGTGCGCGGCACGGACGGCGCCGTGACGATGGGCACGTTTCGCGCGCGCCTCGGCGGCGTTTCCGTCAGCGGGCTCGCCGTCTCGACGTATCGCGCGCATGCCACGTCGCTGTTCGCCGTTCTGTTCGACGACGCGGGCCGCTTCGCGACGACGTTGCCGAAACTCGCCGGCCGCCTGCGTTCCATGCCGCCGCCGGTCGCTGCGAACGCGACGCCGGCGCGCACGGGCACGAGAGATCTGGCGGCCGCGATGCGCGCCGTTCCGACGGTTTCGCTGACGTCGAACGACGGCACCGTCTACGCGACGATCCCCCGCGACTGGCAGATGAAACGTTTCGCGGAAGGGTCGTTCGTCGCGGACGGACCCGATCACGCGGAAGTGGTGGCGGGTCTCGGATTCTCGATGATCGATCCGCGCGGACCGCTGTATCAAAATCAGCTCGCGCTCTCGCGGCAGATGGGCGGCCGGCTCGATCCGACGGGCGGAATGGGCGCGCCGATACCGTACGTCGGCGACCCGGCGCAGGCGTATCGCGCGATCGTCATGTTTCTGGCACGCGCGCAACACGTCGACCTCGAGATCACGAGCATGAGCGAGAAGCCCGTCGCGGCGCCGGGCGGGATTCGCGGCGCCGAAGTCAGCGGGACGTCGATGCGGAACGGCACGGCGCTCCGCTTCGACGAGGTCGTCGGCGTCGGGCCGCCCGGCCCGGGCGGCGGCTGGACGGCGACCGTGACGGGCGCCGTCGCACCGGCAGACCGTTTCGTCGCGGACGAACCGCAGATGGCGACGGCTCTTGCGGGTTATCGGATCGACGCGCAACGGCGGCAAGATCAGGTGCAGGCCAACATCGCCGCCGGGTGGGCCGCATCGCGCGCCGGGATCGCGAACATGAACGCGACGACCGCTCGCGACCAAGCCGTCGTCGACGCGTCGATGCGGAACGCGCGCGCCGCGCAGGACGGCATCGACCGCTCGACGGCGGGCTTCGTGCGCTACCTGAACGATTCGGACGTCGTGCGGCGGTCCCCGGACGGCGCCCATTTCGACGTCGATGCCGGCACGTCCCAGGCGCTGCGCTCGTTCGACCCGCAGCACTTCGCATCCGTACCGGTCTCGCAGTACGTGAAGGGCGTCGATTACTAGGCCGGAGGCGATCCAGCGACGACCCAGGATTACGGGTATAATGACGTCATGAAGACGTTACTCACCGGCATCGCGCTCGCGACGGCGCTCGCGAGTGGAGCTCAATCGGCGGGAGCGGTCACGACGGGGTCGGATCGTCTCTCGGCGGGTTCGTACACGTTCGAGACCTATCTGACGCCGAAGTACATCGGCGGCGGATCGTACGAGGGCGTGCTCCGCCTGCGCGTCGACGCCGACGGGACGATGAACGGCTTGTTTCGCAACATCGACTACGGCCAGTTCCATACGGTCGTCGGCGGCGAGACGAACGGCAGCGTGTGGCTCGATCTCGGCTCGAACAGCTCGACCCGCCTGATCAA
>CAJCIN010000183.1 GCA_903970385.1 Rhodospirillales bacterium
GCGTCGACCAGTCGCGCGCCGTGCATCACCTGCTCGCGCGACGGCATCAGCGCCCCGCGATTGCGGTACGCCCACCCGTAGAACTGGACGTTCGCGAGCTCGAGACGGCGCACGCCTTCGCGCTCCGCGAACGCGAGCACCTCGGCGAGCGAATCGTGATTGAGCCGGTGCAGCACGCAATTGAGCGTTAGCGCGACGTCGCGCGCGGCGACGCGGCGCAGCGTTTCCACTTTCCGTTCGTGCACGTCGGTTCCGGCGATCTCCGCGGCGAGTTCCCGCTCCGGCGCCTGGATGCTGATCTGCACGTGCGCGAGCCCGGCGTCGAGCAACTCGTCGAGCAACGCGTCCGTCAGAAACGTGCCTTGCGTGATGAGGTTCGTGTACGCGCCGCGTTCCGTCGCGCGTTTGGTCATCGCGACGAGCTCGGGCGCGCGTAGCGTCGGTTCGCCGCCGGAGAAACCGATCTGCACGACGCCGAGCGCGGTCGCCTGATCGATCGCCGAAAGCCAGTCCGCCGTCGCGAGCTCGTCTTTCGGCCGGCCGAGATCGAGCGGGTTGTAGCAGTACGGGCACTGCAGGTTGCAGCGATACGTCAGCTCGCACAGCAGCGAGCGCGGCGGCGCCACGGGCGGGGCGGTCGCGCCGGTCACGTCGTCACGAAGCCGCGCTCGGCGAGATCGGCGAGCAACGCGCGGACGTCGGCGTCGAGCGTGCCGTCCGGATCGTCGAACCGCTCTCCGAGCGCGGCGACGATCTCGTCGGCCGTGCGCGTTCCGTCGGCGAGCTCGAGCGCGGCGGCCGCCGGCTCGTTCAATTCGACGATACCCTCGGGCACGAGCAAGAGCGTCGTGCCGTCGTCTTCGCGCCGCAGCCGGACGCCGCGCGCGAGCCGGGTCCCGGTCACGAGAAAACGCCGCAGTCGAGTGCGGTCGCGTCGAGGACGCACCACAGGACGTCGCACTTGAAACGCAGCGCCGCGACGCATGCATCCTGCTCCGCCGCGGTCGTGGCGTGTTCGACGACCCACGAGAGCGCCATGTCCGCATCGTGCTTCGCGAGGTCGAGCCGGTCTTCGAAGTAGCGCAGACCGTCGCGATCGATCCACGGATACTTCTCGACGATCGCGGCGACGCGCGCCGCCATGACCGGCGGCCCGAAGAGTTCGGTGAGCGACGATGCGACCGCCTCGAGCCACGGGCGGTGGTGCGCGAAATTCACGTAGGCGTCGACGGCGAACCGCGTACCGGGCGCGACGCCGGTCTCCGAGAGCACGTAGTCGTCGGTCAGGCCGACGGCGCGGCCGAGCGCGAGCCACTTCTCGGTACCGCCGGGACGTTCGTCGTCGCCGTCGTGGTCCGTGATGCGGGAGATCCATTCGCGGCGGTACGCTCGCGAGGGAAGAGACGCCAGCACGTAGGCGTCTTTCTTCGGGATCATCTTCTGATAGTAGTAGCGGTTGGCGACCCACGACCGGACTTGATCGTGCGTCAACTCGCCCGCGACGAGTTTGCGATGGAAGGGATGCTTGTCGTGGTAGCGCTGCGGCCCGATCGCCCGCAGGCGTTCGACCAGATCGGTTTCGGCCGCAACGCCGGCCACGGAATGCACCCTAGGCGCGGGTCTCGGACGTTCCGAGATACATGGTGACTTCGAAACCGGTCGACGTGAGCTTCGCGCACGGGCGCGACCAGACGGTCTTCGCTTGCTTCATCAAAGGCGGCCTTTCGAGAACGGAGTGACCCGGGAGAAAGTGTTCCGGGAGGGTGAAAATCCCCTCTGGTCATGCTATCGGCCGGCGCGAACGCGATCCGAATGCGACGGCCCGCACGGTCCGGGCCCGGCAGGGCGGCTCGCTCGCGTCCCGCAAGCTGACGAGCCGTGCAGCACTGGTTCACGTATCCGAACATCGACCCCGTCGCGTTTCGCCTCGGGCCGCTCGCGGTTCACTGGTACGGTATCTCGTATCTGATCGGCTTCGTCGCCGTCGGCCTCTGGATGGCACGGCCGGCCGGCCGTCGACGGCTCGGTCTCACCGCCGAAGGCGTTCAGGACTTCCTCTTCTACGCGCTCATCGGGGTGCTCGTCGGCGGCCGGACCTTCTTCGTGATCGCCGACATCGTGACGAAGCACGACGCGAATTTTTATTTTGGCGATGCGCCGCGCAGCCTCGTCAACCTGATCGCCGTGTGGAACGGCGGCATGGGATTCTTCGGCGGCTTGATCGGCGTTCTCGTCGCGATCGTGCTCTTCGTGCGCAAACATCCCGGGCTCACGTTCGCGGTGCTCGCGGACGAGGTCGTCGTCATGCTGCCGATCGGGCTCGCGCTCACGCGCATCGTGAACTTCATCAACGACGAACTCGTCGGAAATCTCTGCGCGCCGGATCGTCCGTGGTGCATCAAGTTCCCGAGCGCCGACGGATACCGCTACCCGTCACAGATCTTCGAATCGGCACTCGACATCGCGGTGTTGCCGATCGTGTATCTCGTCTATCGCCGGCGGCCGCCGGACGGCGTGACCGCCTGGACGTGGTTCACGCTCTACGGCATCACGCGCTCCGTCGCCGAGATCTGGCGGCAGACCGATCTCGCGGTCGGTCCGCTCACGGGCGGGCAGTTGCTCGCGCTGCCGATGATCGCGATCGGCATCGGACTGATCGTCATCTTCGCGCGCCGCAACGTGCGCACCGACGTCGCTCCCGCGTACGGCGCCGAGGAAAAATTGGCGATATAACGGAAGCGGCGAATATGGATGTCGAGTTGCGCATCGCGTCGATGCGCGAACGAATCGCCGAAGCGGCGCGCCGGTGCGGTCGCTCGGACGACATCGCGCTCGTCGGCGTGACGAAGAAGCATCCGCGCGAGACGGTCGTGCTCGCGATCGAGAGCGGACTGCACGACGTCGCCGAAAACTACGTTCAGGAGGCGCGCGCGAAGTACGTCGACCTGCCGCCGGCCCGGCGTCACTTCATCGGGCACGTGCAGACGAACAAAGCGAAGGCGATCGTCGAGACGTTCGACGTCGTGCAATCGATCGACCGCCTCGATGCCGGACGCGCGATCGCGAAGGCGGCGCGCACGCTCGGCAAGCCCGTCCGCGCGCTCTTGCAGATCAACATCTCGCCGACCGAACGCTTCGGCGTCGATCCGGCCGACGCGCGCGCGCTCGCCGAGCGCTTGCGCGTGGACGAGGGCTTGCCGATCGACGGCGTCATGGCGATCGGGCCGCAGACGGAGGATCGCAACGAAGTCGCGCGCGCCTTCGAGCGAGCGGCGGAGACCTTCGCCGAAGTCGGCGGCACCACGCTTTCCATCGGCATGTCCGGCGACTGGGAGCAGGCGATTCGTTCCGGTTCGACGATGTTGCGAATCGGTACGGCACTATTTGGAGCACGCGCATGATCCACGACGACGATGCTGAACTGCACGAACAACGAGGAGGCAAGGTGAGCGTCCTGCACAAGATCGGTTCATTCTTCTCGTTGCACGAAGACGAAGAGACGGACGAGGCGTTCGAAGACGATGCACCGTCGCCCGCGCCGAAACGCAACGTCGTCGCCTTCTCCGCGCGCGAAAAACGGTCGGCATCCGGCGCGGGCGAGGTCAGTCTGTTCGCGCCGCGCGCGTTCAGCGACGTGACGGTGATCGCCGACGCGTTGCGATCGCGCCAGGTCGTCATCGTCAATCTGCAGGGCGTCGACCGCGGGCTCTTGCAGCGCGTCGTCGACTTCACGAGCGGCGTCGCGTACACGCTCGACGGCAAGATCCAGAAGCTCGCCGAGGCGATGTATCTCGTCGTGCCGCCCGGCACGCCCGTGAATTCGGACGGCATCAAGGAAACGCTCGCCGCGGATCCGTCGTTCGACTTCATGACGCGAGGCTAGAGCCATGGCGAAGATCACGATCGTCGACATCCAGCACAAGGCGTTCAAGAAGAAGCTCAACGGCTACGACCCCGCGGACGTCGATCAGTATCTCGATGAGGTGATCGAGACGCTCGAGGACGAGGCGCAACAGCGCGCCGCGCTCGAGGCGGAGATCTCCGACCTGCGCGAGCGCATCAGCCATTTCAAAGCGATGGAAGACTCGCTGCACAACACGTTGCTGCTCGCGCAACGTACGGCCGACGAAGTCAAGGCGAGCGCGCACAAGGAAGCGGATCTGATCCGCGCCGAGGCGCGCATGTCGGTGGAGAAAGAGATCGCGTCGCTCGTCGAGCGCGCGAATGAGGCGCGCCGCGAGCACACGCGCGCGGCCGAAACGGCCGAACAGGCGCGCAGCGAGATGCGCAGCCTGCTCATGACGCATCTGGCGCTGCTCGATCGCAACGGCGCGCCGCGCGCGGCTGCGGCCGTCGCGAACGGTTCGTCGGCACCGCACGTGGACGTCTAGCCGGCCGAAACGCGATGGGAGGCAACGCGTCGCACGCACCGCAACCCGGGCCGCGGGTCTACCCCGCCGGCCGGGCGGCGATCGTGCTCGGCGCGTGCGGTCCGGAACTCGCAGGCCGGCGTCTCGCGATCGAGGGGCGGCGCGTGCAGGCCGTGCGCTTCGGCCGCCTCGCGCTCCTGATCTCGTTCGTCGACGGAGAAGCGTACGCGCCGGACGAGCTCGACCGGTTGCGCGGCGATGCGCCGCGTCTCGGCGCGGAGGCACGTCTGCTCGAATCCGCCGTGGAGCGGGCGCGCGTGCACGGTGCGGTGTTGCCGATGCGCTTGCTCACCGTCTACGCGCATCCCGCATCGCTCGAAGAGGCCGCGCGGGAGCAATACGCACGCTGGTCGCGCGCGCTCGCGCGTTTGCGCGGCAAGAGCGAGTGCGTCGTCCACCTCTTCGCCGGCCCGCACGCGCCGCCGGGCGGCGCGCCGTACGTCTTACGCGTCGCACAGAAGGTCTCGCGCACGGGCCGGCCGCCCGCGCTCAAGGGTGACGGCGACGTCCTGGAACACGCGCGACGCGTCTGGCGCGAATGCGCGACGATCGCGACGGCGACGCGACGCGTCGCGACGGCCGGCGAACGCGGTGCGCTCTGGTCGGCG
>CAJCIN010000184.1 GCA_903970385.1 Rhodospirillales bacterium
GTAACGTACGCTCTTCAAAGCGATCGTCTCATTGCGGAATCGCGCGTCTCGCATCAGCGTCGCTCTGTCGCGCCGCGCGGAAGCGGGCACCGAGCGTAGAAATGGCCGGTTCACGGTCATTCGCTCTACCGAATTGTTTTATTTGCCAATGTTTGCCAAAGCGTATCCGTCGGCGTCCCAATTTCTAGCATGCCAGCTTCTGGTTTGCATGAACTTCGATGAATGAACGATAAAGAGCGGTTCGAGTGCGCCTCCGACGACGGCATATGTTACGCCGTCGTCAGAATGCGCGTCCTGGGGTGAGCCAGATGAGCTTCGATGGCCCGACGCGTCGGCAGCCGATCGTCATGCCGTCTTGGAACGCGACGCCATGCGTCGCTTGTCCGAGAGAGCGCATCGAAATCCCAATCGATGCGCAGACGTGCATCCGCAAGCGTCCGATCGCACCTTTTGGGTCGCGGTGATCCCTATCGGAGGTCGAACGTATACGAAGTCCTCTGTTGCTCAATCGCTGCGAACGAATAGGTACTCCCGGTTTCCCTCCGGCTCGTCCATGTACGTGAAGACGTGATAGTGATCGGTTTGAATATACGGATGCCCGACGAAGAGCGGACGCAGTCGACCCGGTTCGACGACGAACGTCACGCCGTTTTGCGCGTCTTCGTCGGAAAATAGCTATAATAGATTCGTCGTGCCGACTCGACGGCAACCCATCGTGATTCCGTGCGCGTTCGCGATGTTGCGTGTTGCCGACGACAGCACTATGGGTGAGATCTCCATCGTGCCGTTGCCTGCAAAAAGTCTGACGCCACCATCGTTGAAGTTGCACGTTGCTGTGGTGTGCGGCTGTGGAGAGCGTGATCCGGGCGCGGCTCCTTCCGATTTTTTATTTGAATAAAAGCGCCGTCACTCAGCTTCCAATAGTGATCGAGCCGCGTGTCTCGCTTCTCGATGCCCTGTAGGATCGCAACGTTCGCAGTCGTGTCCATGAAGTCGAGGTACTGAAGATCCTGCGTCGGGAAAGAAAGCCGCACGGGCGTCAATGCGTGCGCGAACGCATACAACGTCAAGAAATGGTTGCCCATGAACGGGCTGCGATCGAGAACGAAGTAGAGCTTTCCCGCGGATTCGTGCGCCTCTCGCACGATGCCGCTGCTGTCGTAGCGCGTTGCCTCTCCACCACGGCCGGGATCGAAGACTGCGAGCGGGCCGAAAGACGCGCGTAACTTTTCGAGCTCGTCCGTCGGCGGGTCGTCGAGTTGCGACGGACGTAGCAGCTGAAAGCTTTGGCTTCGCAATAGTTCCATGAGCTGCAGTCGCTCTCGAAACTCTCGCGCCGGATCGGGTGACGGTGAAGCGGACGCCGCCGGGGCGGCCGACGATGGCGTCGCAATCGTACCGCTCGCGCTCAGCAGCCCGGTGAGAACGACCGCAAAGAACGCTGCAGCGGCGATCGGCGCCACGCGACGACGCATCAGCGCCGCTCCCGGCGCACCGCGCCCAGTGCGGGCACGGCGAGGGCGAGCATGAGATAGCCGATGCCCGAGATCACGATCGACGTGTGCGGCCCGAAGCGATCGGCGAGCGCGCCGCCGACGAGCGCGCCCGGCACCGTGCCGATCAGGACGACGAGCCGAACCGCGCCGAACACGCGGCCGACGAGGGCTTCCGGGATCACGCGCATGCGCCAGCCGACGATGTGGCCGATCTCGAAGAGCACGCACGCATTCGTGATCGTGAGGAACGCGACCACGACGGCGAGCGAATGCGTGACCATCACGGGCACGAACATGATGCCGTCGATCGCGTACGCGACGAGCAGCACGCGGCCGAACGGCCACGACTTCGGAACGTGGCCGGCGAGATACGATCCCGCGACGGCGCCGATCGCGCCGATCCCGAGCGCGTAGCCGACGACCTGATCGCTCGCGCCGAAGTCGCGCTTGAGAAACGGGATGAACACGGCGCCGGTCATCAAGCCGAAAAAATTGAGGACGAGCGAGACGAACGAGAGCGCGCGTAGCGCCGCATCGTTCCACATGAACGAGAAGCCGATGCCGACGTCGCGGAGGATCTGCGAAAAGGACGGCGGCCCGGACGGGCGTTCCGGTCCGAGCGTGTCGATCGCCGCGAGCGACCCTTGCGAGACGGCGTACGTCAGCGCGTTGACCGCGAGCGCCGGCAGCGGACCGACGAGCGCGAATAGCGCGCCGCCGACCGGCGGGAGAATCGTCTGCGTCATCTGTTCGGTCGCCATGAGTGCGGAGACCGCCTGCGTCGCGCGGTCTTTGCCGATCAAGAACGGGATCGACGACGATTGACCGCCCATGAAGACGGCGGCCGCGATCGAGATGATCGCGATGCCGACGTAGAGCAACGCGACGGTTAGGAAGCCGCGCGCGAAACCGATCGCGAAGAGCGCCATCACGACGAACCGGATGAAGTCGCACGCGATCATCAGCGAACGGCGGTCGAGACGATCCGCGAGCGAGCCGCCGACGAGCCCGAAGAGCGCGAACGGGCCGAGCTCGAGCGCGTACGTCACGCCGACCGAAAGCGCCGACCCCGTGAGGTGGTAGACGAGTAGCGGGATCGCGATGAGCCGCAGGCCGTCGCCGACATAGCTGAACGCCTGCCCCGCATAGAACAGCCGAAAAGAACGATTGCGGAAGACGCTCTCGGCGTACGACGACGACATGGAACGTGTGAGGTTCGGGTTCGGCGCGTGCCGGGCCCGCGGACGATCCGCAAGTACCCGCTCGCTCGGCGTAGTAGTTCCCGGCATGACTACTTCGGTGAACGGCGCCGCCATGCCGAGCGTGACGGACCATCCGCTCGTGCACGACGTCAATCGCGAACAAAACGAGAGCCTCTCACCCGTCGAGCGCTTGTGCAAACGGATCGCCGATTGGACCGGAGCGCCGCTCGCGCTCGGCCTCGCGATCCTCGTTCAGGCGATCTGGATCCCGGTCGGCGTCGTCACGAAGCTCGACCCGTACCCGTTCGCGTTTTTGCTGACGTGCTCGAACGTGCTCCAGCTGATCCTCATCTTCATTCTCGCGGTCGGGCAACGGCAGTCGTCGAGCCACGCCGAGCTGCGCGCGGAACACGATCACGATTCGATCTCGCGGCTGCTCTACCATCAGGAAGTCCAGGAGCAAGTGTTGATCGCGCTCGCGCGCAAGATCGGCTGCGAGGTCGAGAACGTCGCGAAGATGGTCGAGCAGCTCGCGACCGAGGACGCGTGAACGCGATGCAGTGCGTCGCCTTTCGCGGGGGGAAACGCGCGGGCGCCGTGCACGACGTCGACAAGATCGGCGAGGCGATGGCCGAGGACGGGCACATCGTCTGGCTCGACTTGCTCGACCCCACGCCCGACGATTTCGCGAAGCTCCAAACGACGTTCGAGCTGCATCCGCTCGCGATCGAAGACGCGCGAACGGTGCACGAGCGCCCGAAGATCGAGCAGTACCCGAAGTATCTCTTCATGATCGTGCAGCCCGCGTCGTGGAGCGGCGACCACCTCTTGACGCACGAACTCGCGATCTTCGCGGGCCACCGCTTCCTCGTGACGATCCGGCGCACGCCGGAGTACGCGATCGACGAAGCCGAGCGCCGCTGGGCGGTGCACGACGGCGAGCTCGGCAGCGATACGGGCTTTCTGTTGTACACGCTGCTCGACACGGTCGTCGACGGCTATTTCCCGATCGGCGATCGGCTCGAAGAGTGGATCGGCGAGCTGCAAAACAAGCTCTTCAGCACGGACGCCGACCCGCGCAAACTCTCGGAGATGTTGCGCGAGATCTTCGAGCTCAAGAACGACGTGCACCACGCGCGCCGCGCGGTCGTTCCGATGCGCGACATCCTGCAGCCGCTCGTGCGCGGCGATCTCAAGTTCTTCGAACGCGATCAGGAGCGGTATTATCGCGACGTCTACGATCACGCGATCCGTGTGATCGATCAGCTCGATTCCGCGCGCGACCTCGTCAACAGCGCGCTCGAGATCCACCTCTCGCTCGTTGCGAACCGTCAGAACGAGGTGTCGAAGCAGCTCGCGATCATCGCGACGATCTTCTTACCGCTCACGTTCGTGACCGGGTTCTTCGGTCAGAACTTCGGCTGGATGGTCAACGGGATCACGTCGCGCGTCGCGTTCTTCGGGCTCGGCATCGGCGTCGAGATCGTGTGCCTCGTCGCCCTCATCGCGTACTTCCGCATCAAGAAATGGTTTTGACCGCCGGAAGAATCGTGCCGGACACCTCGCCGAATCCCACACGGAGTTCGCCGCGCGCGCACGACCCCGTCATCGCGATCGTATCGCCGTCCTCGACGAACGTTCGCCGTTCGCCCGACGGGAGATCGATCGGCGCCGTGCCGCCCCACGTGAGTTCGAAGATGCTTCCGAAGCTGCCGGGCTCCGCACCGGAGATCGTTCCGGAACCGTAGACGTCGCCCGGGCGAATCTGCGTCCCGTTCGCGGTCACGTGGGCGAGCTGTTGCGCCATCGACCAATACATCCGCGCGAACGACGTGCGCGAGATGGGACACGGGGCGAGGCCCCGCGCGCGCATGTGGTCGCTCTCGAGCGTCACGGTGAAGTCGATGTCGAAGCCCCACGGGTGTGTCGTCGCGAGATACGGTAACGGGGGCGGCTCCTGCTCGCGCGATGCGATGCGAAACGGTTCGAGCGCTTCGAGCGGAACGACCCACGGTGCGATCGACGTCGCGAACGACTTGCCGAGAAACGGTCCGAGCGGCTGATACTCCCACGATTGCACGTCGCGCGCGCTCCAATCATTCAGCAGCGCGCAGCCGAAAATGTGATCGCCCGCGGCGTCGATCGGGATCGGCTCGCCGAGCGCGTTGCCGGGACCGGCGATGAACGCGAGTTCGAGTTCGAAGTCGAGCGCGCGCGTCGGCTCGTAGACCGCAGGTGCGTTCGGATCGGGTTTGCGCTGCCCGCGCGGCCGCACGATCGGCGTGCCGCCGACGACGATCGTACTCGAGCGGCCGTGATAGCCGATCGGCATCGAGCGATAGTTCGGCATCAGCGGCGCATCGGGTCGCAAAATCTTGCCGAAGTTCGTCGCGTGTTCGATCGAGGAGAAGAAGTCGACGTAGTCGCCCGCGCCGACGGGCCGGTGCATCGTGACCGCGTCGCGCCGCAACACCGCGGTCGAAAGCAGCACCGGATGGCCTTGCAGCTCGTGATTCGCGGCGTCGAGCAGCGTCACGATGCGCGCGCGCACCGCCGCCCACACGTCGCGGCCGGCGCCCGCGAGCCGGTCGAGCACGGGCGCGGCGAAGAGCCGTGCCGGATCGTTCACGGTTCGGTCGAACAGACCCGCTCGTGCGAGGACGGCCAGATCGATCACCGTGTCGCCGATGGCGACCCCGACCCGCGGCGCCTCGGTGCCCGTCGAGAAGATTCCGTACGGCAGCGTGTCTACGGTGAACGGCGACGACGCCGGGACGTCGATCCAGATCGGCATGCCGGAGCGTTCACCGTCCGGCGCCGCGCATCTTCGGGCGCTCGATCTTCTCGTTCGGCTCGGCACGGATCGCATGCCGCACGGAGCCGGTCGAACGCTCTTCGATCACCTGACCGGCACGGCCGCGATCGTCGCCTCTTGGGAGCATCCGGCCGCGACGCAGCTCGCGGCGCTCGTTCATAGCGTGTACGGAACGAGCGTGTATCGCGACGCGGCGGCGTCCGACGACGCACGGCCGGCCGTCCGCGCGGCGATCGGCGACGAGGCGGAGCGCATCGCGTTCGCGTTCGGCGCGCTCGATCGCGCGGCGTTTCGTTCCGCGATCGCAAGCATGGATCGGCCCGCGGCGTGCCGCGTTCGCACGCGCTGGGGCGCGGTGCTCGAACTCGACGCGACCGACGTCGAGGCGCTGACGGTGATCGGCATGGCGAACGAATGCGAACAGACCGTCGCACGCGACGGCGCGCGGGCGGCGTGGCGCGAGCGCTGCCCGTCGCTCGTCGCGGCTGCGAAACGCTGGGCGCTCGCGGCGGGAAGGGTGCCTACGGCGTCTCGCGAACCGGAAAGGTCGGCCTGACGTCCGCGCGCGTCACGTGCCGGTGGCCGTTCCCGAATAGCTCAGTTGGTAGAGCAGCTGACTGTTAATCAGCGGGTCGTTGGTTCGAGTCCAACTTCGGGAGCCACTCTCGAAAAAGCCCGTAACCACCGGCTTTTTCTTCTCTCGAGAGCTCCGTTGCGATAGGTCCAAAAGGGCCGAAATGATAGCCGAAGGATAGCCAACGGCTCAGGAACGCGATTTCCGCTTCGTCTTCGGCTTCGGACGCACGAGGCGGTCGATCGCGGCGGCGTCCTGGCGCTCGAGCTCGGCGACGGCGTGCTGGTAGGTCCTCTGCGTGAAGGTGGGCGACACGTGCCCGAGCCGCGTCGCGACGATCTTCGAGTCCGTGCCGGCGAGCAGGGACAACGACGCGCTCGAGTGCCGCAGATCGTGGATGCGGACGCGCTCAAGCCCCGCCTTTTCGAGTAGCGGCTGCCACCAGCGCCGATGCAAGTTGGAGAGCCTCATCGCCGTCCCGGTCGTCGACGGGAATACGAGATCCTTGGGCTTCGCGAGCTTCTCGGCTTCAGCGAGTTTCTTGCGCTTCTGAAGCGCCTGGACGGTCGCGAGCCCGATCGCGACGACGCGCTTACCGGCGTCGGTCTTCGGATCGACGAAAGTGATTTTCCCGAACGCTTCCTGCGCCGTCTTCGTGATCGCGATCGTACGCTTGCTGAGATCGACGTCGGCCCAAGTGAGCGCGCGTGCTTCGCCGACCCGTAGGCCGGCCGTCGCGAGGAGAACGACGAGCCCCTCGAATCGATCGCCCTCGGCGGCAACGAAGAGACTCTGAATCTGCGCGGCCGTCAAGAACTTCATCGCGCGCTTCTCGAACTTCGGCACCGTTACGCCCGTGAGCGGATTGCGGTGCGTTTTCTCGCGCCTCAATGCGTGTCCCATCACGAGCGCGAGAAGGGTTCTCGCCTTCGCAGCCATCGACGCACTCGCGGTCTCGCGCACGATCGCGACGCAACGCCCGACGTCGTCGGGATCGATCTCGTTGACGCGCATCGTACCTAGCACCGGGAACACGTGATTTCGGAGAATGCCGCTATAGCTTCGAAACGTCGTCGCTGCAAGGTTCAACCGCACTTCGCTCTCGAGCCAAACCTCGGCGAACTCCCGTAGCGTCGGCGGTATGCCGCGCTTCGTGGCCGTCGATGATCCGCCGGTGCGAGCGCGGAGCTTGTCTAAGCGCTCGATGACTTCTTGTTTCGTTTGCGCGTAGACCGTGCGACGTATACGTTTTCCCGTCTCTGGATCGGAGCCGAGACTCGCGCTGCCGACCCATTCGCCGCGATCGGCGACGTAGTAAATCGAGCCTTCGCCGCGGCCGCGGCGAGCTCTAGGCAAACGACTGTTCGCGGATGAGCCGGAGAAACGAACTGCGCGCGCGCGAGAGCACGATGACGGGGCCGTGCGGCGACTTATAGACCCCGATGATCTCGGCGTCGACGAAGTCGTTAATCGCGAAGTGATCGTCGCGGAGGCATTCTTCAACCGGAAGAACGGCTTCCACTTCGTACTCGAGCGCGACTATCACCAATTTCTGACGGCGACACAACACTTCGTCGCCCTCTAGAAGCCTGCCACCACCAAAATCATAGAGTCGGCTCGTCTTATACACGGTTCTCTGCACGAGGCCGCGCACGATCGTTCCCGTTAGCGCGAGGTACTTCGCATAAATCTGCTCGCACTCGTCTTCGTATGCGGCATCTTGGAAAAAGCGCTCAAATTCGACGAGGCCTTCGCGCGATCTGGTAAGGTTGAGCGCTTCCTCCGATAGTCGAGCCGCCCTCTTCCAGGTCATGGATTTGTTGGGCCGCTTTATATCCGGAAAGGCAGCCGTCGAGCCCGTAACGAGCCTCTCGCCGGATCGTTCCTCGAGGCCCTTGAAAAGATCAAGTAGCGCTCTGCGATCTTCGGGGCTCATCGTCTCGGGCGAACGCCCTTTCGGCCTACCCATTGGCGTTATCTTCGGCAGAAAACGTCCTGTTACGAGCGTTTACGCGTCGTTTTTTGCGTATGTCGCCGCTTTGACTTTGTGCCACCATAGCGTTCATATGAGTCATACAGATTCAGAACGAACGGCCATCGCTCCCGCTTTATCGCGGCGTTACGGGCGGATAAAAGACTTCGCAAACGTGCTTGGATGCAGCGATTCGCACGCGAAGCGAATCGTTGATCGCGGCGACATCGCGGTGATCCGCATGAGCCCGAAGGTGCTGCTCATCCCGATCGACGCGATCGAGGATTACGTCGCGAACCTCGAAGCGCGCAGAACGAAACCTGTCGACATCAGCGCCGGGAAGCAATCATTATCGGCACCAACCCGCGTCGGAAGAAAGCGCAAGCGCTAGATGCCTCGCATAAGAATGCGGCCGCTCTGGAATCGGGATAAAGTCTTCTTAATCGGCGATGTCCTGGCAAAGATCGGCGCAGCAACCATTATGCAGATGGCCGACGCATGCGAAGCGCAGTTTGAGGAAGGCATTTACGGCAGCGGGCCGCTCTACCACAACTCCGACTGGTGTGAGGGGCTCTTCGCCGATCGCGAAGAACTCGAAGCCGCGATTTCGGAGATCCTGGAACTTACGCTCGTAACGCGCAGCGTGTGATGAATTTTCATCACACGAATGTGCATCTCGAACCGAAGGTGCACGAGCGTTTTGCTTACGGCGATTTGCTCGAGATCGTCGACGTCGACGTCTCAAGCGACGCGGGCGAATTGGGCACGGTGATCGTGCGCGTCTATCGACGATCCGCGGAGGTCTTCGGATACACGATCAAAGATCCGGACTGGCCGGATGGGCAGAAGAGCCTCTACACGTTCGGCGATCTGCGCTCGATCGATGGCGACGTCGTGCTGGGCGGCGCGCATTTCACGAACGAATTTCGAGACGCCCTTGCCGAGCGAGCTTACACCGCATGGTGGGCTTCCGAAGAGGGCCTTATCTAACAAAAATCCGCCCGGCGCCGACCGAGCGGATTTCTCTTGAGGAGTGCGATGGTGACCAGCCATCACGACGAAACCATACCACATTTCGAACGCGGGCGCGACTAAGTGGCGTCTCGCAACATCGCGCACGTCGCCGGCTATCAAGACGGCCGCTTCGCAGCCATCAGCCCGTATTGGCTAAAGATCATCACGAGGGTCGGGGATCTGCGCGTTTACCTCGCGATCGCTATGCACGCGAACGGCGATACCGCATCGTGCTTTCCCGGCCGAGCAACGCTCGTCGAGCTCACGGGAATGCCGCCTTCGGCCGTGTCGCGCTCGATCGGCAACCTCGAGAAAATCGGCGCGCTCGACGTCGTTCGAACGATTGGACGGGGCTCGCGATATGAGGTCGTCTCGCCGGCGATCGCGATCCTTCGAAACGCGCGAAGGGTGGGCATGACGATACGCGCTGCCGACGACAGCTACCGGCTCGTAAATTGTCCCGACGAGCTGCTCGAGGACGTTCGGCACGCATGGTCGGCACTCGACGAAGAGAGCGCAATTAACGTCTTCCGAAATGGGTTTTAGGGGGAACCGGGGCTTTAATTGCGACCCGTCGCAATTTCGATCCCACCCCCGTCGCAATTTCGATCCCACCCCCGTCGCAATTTCGATCCCACGCCCGTCGCAATTCCAGACCCCGTAACAGACCAAGTAACAGACCAAGGGAACAGACCAGAGTTAACAAGACGGTTTGACAATAACAGTTAAACCGCCGCGCGCAAAAAATTTACGCGCGGTGCGTTCAATGAAAATCGGCGTATCGATCGTTCGCATAGGCGACTGAGTTCGGCCAGCCGCGATCGCAGAACGGCAATGAAGGGGAACGGAGCCGCGGCCGATGCGGCGACCTAAGCAATGCGCTCGGCTCGGCTGCGAGGATTCCGTGCCACCTGAGCGGCAGATATTCTGCAGCTCATCGTGCAAGAGCCGCGCGACCCAACGCGCGTACCGGATGCGGCAACGCGCACGTGATCTCGAAAAGTGCCGGCTGTGGGCCGTCTATCGCGGACTCGCCGATGCGCCCCCTGAAATCGCTCGACTAATTCAGGACGACCAGCGCGGGTTCGAGGCTATGGGCTACCGGAATTGAGCGCAAAACCCCGTCCTGACCCACCAGCCGCGTGCGAGGCGCGCGCGGGTGCGCGTACGCGAGGCGCCGGGACAAGTTCGTTGCCGCCGATGTACGTGCCGGAGCCCGAAGCGAAGCCGGTTCCGCAACCGCGCCGCTCGCGAAGACTTCCGCCGCCTTCGCCCTCGCGCATTCACGCCAGAGCGGCTGCGATCAGGATTCCGCCGCGGCCGGTCACAATCGACGAATTCGTCGCGGCGTTGAGATCCGTCTCGTACATGAGCCGGCCGCGAAACCAGGTCCAGCTCGAACGGCAACTCGCTGCGTTCCAACTCTGGGTCGACGGGCTCGCGATCGCGGAGATCGCGCGCCGCCTGAAGGTTACGCGAGAGACGATCCGAGACGACTTGCACTACGAGGGGATTTACCGGCGGTACGGCCCTCCGTGGCCGTTGCCCGAACGGACCGTGTCGCTCCTGGACGTAGCGACGATTTTCCGGGCTTGGGGGCTCACGACAGGCGCCGAGATCAGAACGTTCGTCGCCGCGCTCAAGGCCGCCGCAGGGTCTTGAGAAACGCAGGTTACCGGGCCTGTTCGTGGCGCCCGCGTTATCTTTTCGTGCGTGAATCGCGAGGCGTGTGATATGACTCCGGCATGACCGCCGACACCGATCTCACGGCGCGCGTTGACACGCTCGAGCGCACGCTCTCACCGCAACCGCCCCAGAGCGCCGAGGCGCAAGCCGAGCAAGATGCCTGGCGCGCGAATCAAGTCGCGAAGGGAGTCGCGCCGCCGGACGGCGCCACACCCGAAGAAGCACGGATAATCGCGGCCGTGAATGCGCACAAGGTCGAGTTCGCCGATGAGCGACTTTCTGGAATATCGCCACGCCGGCGCATCCGCCGCGCCGCCTCGCCCGCGCACGGTCGACGAACACCGGGCCGAGCGCATCGCAAAAATCAAATCTCAGCTCGCGATGCCGTTGCCGCCGGCTGAGATTCGCGCGCTCGAAACAACCCTAGCTGATCTCGAGCGACAAGCCGCCGCCGTGGCGCTTTCGCCGGAAGATGTCGCGCAGCGATTCAAAACCATAGGGATCGCGCCTGCGGAGGCCGTTCTGGAGCTCCCGTCATGGCATCGGTGATAGAGGCGCCGACGATGTCGATCTCCGATCGCCGCAAGGCGGCCTATGAAAAGCTGCGGGAGCAAGGCGTGGAAAAAGCGGCTTTGCAGGTCGCCTACGAAGACGATCTCGCTCACGGCCTCGACACGTCAAAGTATGCCAAAGCGCTCGCGACGATGACGGCGTCGATTGATCAAACCTTAGCGCTTATCCGCGGCCTGGAACGCGATCCGATGCTCGCGATCGAGCAAGTGATGGAGCAACTCGCACCGCTCGAAGCCGAGTTCGCCGAAGCCGAGCGGATGCGCGAAGAACCGGAGATTAAGAGTCAGCGCAGCAAGGCGGAGTGTTCGCGGTTGAGCGATGAACTCGAGACCGCGTGGCGCGTGCACGACACGGACTACGCAGAAGCAGGCCGATGGAATAGCGCCTGGGGCGTTCGATTCGCGAAGCTCAAGAAATTTACGGCGCAGTATGCGGCGGAGATTGCGCTCGGGGAGCAGCTCAAAAACGACTCGGAAGGGGAAGGGCGCCGATGAAAAATCCGATCCCGAGATTGTCGAACTCTCGCTCATCTTCGGCGCACATAAGGGCAAGTCGTGGCAGCCGCGCAATCCCGGCGCTCGCGTGCTCGCGGTCAAGGGCGCTAGCGACCCGCGCATGGCTTCCGTTGGCGATGTCATAAGCCAGGCATCGCAGGACGCCGGAGAATCGGCGCAGCGCGGTGAGATCATGACGTACGCGCCCGTGCCGTCGCTTGAGTTGCAGAAAGCCGTAAATCGCGCGAACGATCCATCCGGTAATCTTACGGGTGGTGCCATAACCGTGCGCGATCATATCCAGTCGGACTTACCGGCGCGCGCGGTTGCAGCCATCGAAGCGGCACGTGCTCGATAACATTTCATTATGACGATGCGCGGAAATCCAATTTCGTTGCGGATTAGGGCACCGCGGCGAGACACGTCCGAGCGGAGGATGGAAGCAACCTTCGCGCCCTCGAGTGGTGGCAGCTGTCCCACGCACTCGAGGGCCAGGACATCATAAAAGCCGGCACCGCATGTTGCTCGCGATCGTCACGCGCTATCGCCGAAGCCGCAAGGTCTCAATCGCGCAGAAGTCTGCACTTCGTGCGAGACGCGAGCGTAGCGGATCCGATAATGCTCGAGTATCGGAGGCGAGCGGCCGCAATCAGATCGTTATGGCTTTCAACGGACAGGCGACGCTAGGCTTTCTGCGCGAAGATCCCCCACAATGAGAATGGCTCTCACACGATCGTTTGCATTCGCCCTAGTTGTGCTCGTTGCGAGCGTTTGTTCCATCGTACACGCGCAAGGTAACCAGGCGCCATCCCTTAGGGCGCGAGACGAGATCGATAGCTCGCCGCTTGACAGTACCGGCCCTTCGGTTTCACCGTCGGCGCCGCTCTTGCCGAGCGCCATACCTACCGATTTGTCAGATCCCTACCTTTGGCTTGAAGATACTATGAGTCCGCGGGCATTGGATTGGGTGCACGCGGAGAACACCAAAACGCTCGCAGCGCTGGAAAAGGACCGCCGGTATCCCGCCGTTTATGCGGATGCGCTTAAGATCGCCGAATCACATGGACGCATTCCGTTCCCAGAATTCATTGCCGGCAAAATTTACAATTTCTGGCAAGACGCGGAGCACGTGCGCGGAATTTGGCGATCAACGGCGCTTGCCGATTATCCAAATCCGTCGCCCCATTGGGACACCGTTCTCGATCTCGATGCGCTCGCAAAGAGCGAACGTGCCAACTGGGCATGGGAGGGGGCTAACTGCCTTTGGCCTAGCGAAAAACGATGTCTCGTCGAGCTCTCCAACGGAGGCGAGGACGCGCACACCGTGCGCGAATACGATATCCCGTCGCGTAGTTTCGTCTCGCGCGGATTCGTACTACCGCACGGAAAGCAAACCGTGATCTGGGAGAACACGGATGCGCTGCTGGTTTCGCGAGAATGGGAACCCGGCGAATTGACGACCTCGGGCTATCCGTATGTAGTAAAACGTCTCCTGCGCGGTCAACCGCTTTCGGCCTCGATGGAAGTCTTCCGCGGCCGTAAGAGTGACGCAGGTGTCGATCCGTACACGTTCCACGACGCACAGGGCGAGACGCTCGAGATGATCGTTCGTGAGCTAAGCTATTACGTCGAGGACTATTACCTCGTCACGCCGCACGGCGTTCGCCACGTCGACTTGCCGCATAATCTAAAGTTGACGGGTTTGCTCCAGGGTCGGCTGATCTTCAAGCTCAATGAGGACTGGACGGCCGGCGGAAAAGCCTTCAAAGAAGGCTCGCTCGTGTCGATCGATCTCAAAGCGATGAAAGCGGATCCCGATCACCTCGCGCCGGCGCTCGTCTACGAGCCAGGGCCGCGCGATTCGCTTTCGGATGCCGCTCTAACCCGCACGCATCTGGTATTAACAACTCTCCATAACGTAGTCGGTCGCACTTTCGTTTACACTCCGATGCCGGACGGCAGCTGGGCGAGCAGGGAACTCGCTTTGCCGGGCGATTCTACGGTCGGAATTGCGGATGCCGATGCGCGCGGAGAAAACGTCATAGTTGGCGCTACTGGATTTCTCTCTCCCACGACGTTCTGGCTCGCGAACTTGAGTACCCGATCGCTCGCGATCGCTAAGGCGCTCCCCGCTCAATTCGATGCCTCCCGCGATGTGGTCGATGAGCGGGAAGCTCTCTCAAATGATGGTACGGAAATCCCGTACTTTGTCGTCCATCCGAAGAACATGGCGCTGAACGGTGCAAATCCGACGATCCTCTATGCATACGGTGGATTTCAGATCTCATCTTTTCCCCGCTACGACCCAGTCATCGGCAAGCTATGGCTCGAGCGCGGTGGCGTATACGTCGTCGCGAATATTCGCGGCGGCGGCGAATTCGGGCCAGCTTGGCACGATGCAGCCATAGAAACGAAGCGACAAACGGCCTTCAACGACTTCGTATCGGTTGCCGAGGATCTCATCGCTCGAAAGGTGACGAGTCCCGCGTACCTGGGCATCCAAGGTGATTCCAACGGCGGCTTGTTAATGGGCGTCGAGTTTACGCAGCATCCTGAACTCTACCACGCAGTCAACATGGTGGTGCCGATTCTCGATATGCTCCGGTTCGAGAAAATAGGCGCCGGCGCGTCGTGGGTCGGTGAATACGGCAGCGCGTCGGACCCGACTCAGCGCGCGTTCCTCGCCTCAATCTCGCCCTATAACAATATACGCGCGGGAGTAAAGTATCCGGAGCCATTTATTGAGACGACGACGACCGACGACCGTGTAACGCCGGCTCACGCTCGCAAATTCGCCGCGCGCCTGTCTGAGATGGACATACCATATCTCTTTTATTTGGCAACTGATGGCGGCCACGACGCGTCGGGCGCGAAGCTCAGCGAACAGGCAACGCATCAGCGAGAGCGATAACTGCGGCGGCATCGCGGCCGTCTTCGTGTCGGCGACCGCGCAAACGTCCGCGGTCTATTCGATCAAGCCTATCGGCTCGGGAAGCTGCACCGCAAGTTTCGTCGATGAAGCGGGTCGCAAGATCGACGTGCCCATCAACGTCCAGTAGCGCCGCCTATAGCAGCGTCGCCGCGTTCGCTTAGTCGAGAATCGTAAGATGCGCGTCGACGTCGCGAGGCTGCGGCGTCGGCGGCACCATAGCGGGTCGTCCGACATACACGATACCGGCGATGCGATCGGTCGGCGCGAATCCCAAGTGTTTGCGAATCGCGGGAGCGAGCACCATGCCGCCGGTGCGCCAGATCGCGCCAAGGCCGAGCGCATGCGCGGCGAGCAGCACGTTTTGCACGGCCGCCGCAGCCGTTGCGAAGTCTTCTTCCGCTACTTCGGCATCTTCGTCCGTCCGAACGCCTACGGCGAGCAGCAACGGGGCGCGTAGTGGCTTACGCGCCTCCTTTGCGACGAAGTTCTCGCGGGTTACGCCGGGCGGCAGTTCCACAGCACCGGCAACCTCGGCCCACACCTGACCCAAGCGTTCGCGCGCGGCGCCGCGCAGCGCGACGAATCGCAGCGGATCCGTAAGCTTATGATTGGGCGCCCAGAGCCCGGCTTCCACGAGTTGCCGCAACTCGACGTCCGTTACGTCGCCTTCGAGCTTTCCGATGCTTCGCCGCGTGCGCAGCGCTTCCAAAACTTCCATCGATCATGTAGTCACCGTAGCAAGCAAAGAACCCCGCCCAAGCAGGATCCTTTCGAAATCCGACGGCTTCAACGACAAGCCGAGTTCACTTCGCCGAAAAGATACGCGGTCAGCACGATCGCGATGCTTCCTCGCAAGGGGTACGGTGCCAGGTGAACGGGGAACGACGCAAACGTGCTCGCGCTCAGCCTGCGGGCGACGTCGCCGGCGGTTGGGTTAGAAATCCTCGACGCTTTCTTGACGACGAGCGTGAGCGACGATCCCGGCGTCCGCGCGGAGATTGCGAAGCTGTCCGAAGATCCGGCTTAGCGACCGAATTGCAAACGCGCGACTCGCCCCCGAAATGTCCGCGATTATTTGACCACGGTGGCACGGGATTGGAGTTGCTCACCCCCCATGCTTGTCCACATCTTCCCACACCCCGAGGTTCCAGTCGCTCGGCAGATTGCTACCACACGTGGCTCGGCGGTTCTCACCGCGTTATGTCGAGGCTAAGGCTTCATCCGCTTCAGGGCCGAGCGACGCACGAGCCGCTTCGAAACGAACCGTATTGCGAA
>CAJCIN010000185.1 GCA_903970385.1 Rhodospirillales bacterium
GTTCCGCACGACAGCGTCGAGCATGCGGTCGCGCGCGCCGACATCGTGATGATCCTCGCGCCGGACGAAGAACAGCCGGCGATCTTCATGCGTTCGATCGCGCCGCATCTCAAGCCCGGCGCGTATCTCGCGTTCGCACACGGCTTCGCGATCCACTTCGGCACGATCGTCGCGCCGCCGAACGCGAACATCTTCATGGTCGCGCCGAAGGGGCCGGGCCGGCTCGTCCGCACGGAATTCGAAGCGGGACGCGGCGTTCCGTGCCTCATCTGCGTCGCGGCCGATCCGGCCGGCGACACGCGCGACGTCGCGCTCGCGTACGCGGCGGCGATCGGCGGCGGCCGCGCCGGCATCCTCGAGAGCACGTTCAAGGAAGAGGCCGAGACGGATCTCTTCGGCGAGCAGGCCGTGCTGTGCGGCGGTCTCACGCGTCTCGTGACCGCCGGGTTCGAGACGCTCACCGAGGCCGGTTATGCGCCGGAGATGGCGTATTTCGAGTGCCTCCACGAAGTGAAGCTCATCGTCGATCTGATGTACGAGCGCGGCATCGAGGGCATGCGCGACGCGATCAGCAACACGGCGAAGTACGGGGACTACACGCGCGGCGACCGGATCGTCACGGGCGAGACGAAACGCGAGATGAAGGCGATCCTGAGCGAGATCCAATCGGGGACGTTCGCCCAGCAATGGGTCGCCGAACACGCCGCCGGCAAACCGCGTTTCTCCGAGTATCGCAAGAAATACGCGGCGCATCCGATCGAGGCGATCGGCAAGAAGTTGCGCGGCCTCATGCCGTGGATGCGCGGCGCGGACACGCGGCCGGAACCGGCGGAAGCCGCGGGCACGGCAGACCACGGTTTCCGCATGATGTAAGGACGCTCCGGTACGCAACCGCCGCGCGTCCGGCGACGTTTTCATACGGGAAGGGTGATACGACTATGACTGTAACGACGGAGCGCGCGGTCCTCGCCGGAGGTTGCTTCTGGGGCGTGCAAGATCTGCTGCGCCGCAAAGCCGGCATCGTTTCGACGCGCGTCGGCTACACGGGCGGCGACGTTGCGAATGCGACGTATCGCAATCACGGCACGCACGCGGAAGGTCTCGAAATCATCTTCGATCCGAAGACGATCGCCTATCGCGACATCCTCGAGTTCTTCTTCCAGATCCACGATCCGTCGACGCCGAACCGACAGGGCAACGATCGCGGCACGAGCTACCGCTCCGGCATCTACTACACGACGGACGAGCAGAAGCGCATCGCCGAAGAGACGATCGCCGACGTCGACGCCTCCGGGCTCTGGCCCGGTAAGGTCGTCACCGAAGTGAAAGCGGCGGGCGACTTCTGGGAAGCCGAACCCGAACACCAGGACTACCTCGAGAAGTATCCGTCGGGCTACACGTGCCACTTCGTCCGACCGAACTGGAAGTTGCCCGCACGCGCCGGGAGCGCGCGCGCCTAGCAAAGGTACCGGCGATTCGCGACGGCGTACCGTGCGTGCATGGCACGATTCACGGACAAAGTCGCGATCGTCACCGGAGCGGCCAGCGGCATCGGTCGCGCGATGGCGCTCCGCTTCGGCGCCGAGGGCGCGACGGTCATCGCCGTCGATCTCGCGGACGGCGTGCACGACACCGCGGCTGCGATCGTCCGCGACGGCGGCCGAGCCGAAGCGATCGCGGCCGACGCCGCGTCGCCCGAGACGATCGACGCGGCCGTCGCGCTGGCGGAGCGGCACGGCGGCCTCGACATCGCCATGGCGAACGCCGGCATCTCCGGCGGCCTGACGCCGCTCGCGGATCTGACGGTCGCCGACTGGGATCGCGTGCTGCGCGTCAACCTCATCGGCCCGTTCGTGCTCGTCCAGCGCGCCGCAGCCGTGATGCGGCCGCGCGGCCGCGGCGCGATCGTGTGCACGGCATCGGTCGCGGGCTTGCGTTCCGGCGCGGGCGGCATGCCCTACAGCGCGAGTAAGGCCGGCGTGATCAGCCTCGTGCAGACGACGGCGAATCAGCTCGCCGGCACGGGCATTCGCGTGAACGCGATCTGCCCCGGCCTCACGGAGACGGGCATGACGCAACCGCTGTTCGACTCGGCCCGCGCGCGCGGGTCGGAGCGCAAGCTCGGGCAATTGAATCCGCTCCGGCGAGCGGCCGGCCCCGAGGAGGCCGCGGCCCTCGCACTCTTTCTCGCTTCGGACGATGCGTCGTACGTCAATGGCCAAGCGGTGGCGGTCGACGGCGGGTTGTCGAGTTCGCATCCGGTCGTATTGGGGCATATGGCATAAAACTGTGAGGGACGACGGGGCGTTAACCACATGATGCCGTGCCGATACACAACGTCATGAGCCGTCTCTCGTCGTTCGCGCGCGTCATAGCAGCGGGCGTCTTGCTCGCGTGTGTATCGCTCGCCGAAGCCCCGGCAACGCCCGAGGTCCCCGCGCCCGTCCAAGCATCGATCCCCGCCGCCGCGCCGGCCGCGCTGCCCACGCCGGCGGCCCCGACCTACGGCCAACTCTCGGACGAAGCCGTGGCGACCATGTTGCACGCGTACTATGCCGGGAACGGCCTCTGGCGCGACTGTCCGGAACCGCGCTGCTGGGTGCACAACAGCGATTGGGGTTCCGACGCGCTCACGAACACGCTCTACATGCGGTGGAAGACGACGACGGACACGTCCGTGCCGCCGATCCTCGCCGCGCTCGCGCTCAGCGAGCGCCTCTACAAACCGCCGTGCTTCGGCGGGAAG
Source organism: Rhodospirillales bacterium (assembly GCA_903970385.1). Lineage (GTDB taxonomy): Bacteria > Vulcanimicrobiota > Vulcanimicrobiia > Vulcanimicrobiales > Vulcanimicrobiaceae > Palsa-1515. The sequence goes on from CAJCIN010000185.1 coordinate 2,747, forward strand.
CACTGTCTGCTGTGGAGCGACGTGCCGATGTGGGATTCCGTCGCAGCGTCGCGCGAACACAGTGCGCTGCCGCACGATTCGATCGCGCTCTCCAAAGCGATCGCCGCCTTCTGGTCCGTCGAGGGGTCGCCCGTCTACGACGTCGGCGCATGCCCGGCCATTCGCTATCAGCGGCCGTTCGGACGCGGCGACCGTCTCAAAACGCTCGAGACGGATTCCAACGGCATCAAGGCGGCGATGCTGCTCTACGGCGAGACGCACGACCTGCGCTACCTCTCGATCGCCCGCACGCGATACGCCGCCGCGCGCAAATATTTCCTCGATCCGCACCTGGCGCTGTATTCGGTCTACGTGTTCGACGACGGGGCGACGTGCCGTCAAGCGCCGCACCGTTACTTCGCTTCGGTGAACGGCAATATGATCTGGAACGGGCTCGCACTCGC
>CAJCIN010000186.1 GCA_903970385.1 Rhodospirillales bacterium
CCCGTTCCGTCAAATCCTAAGGAGAAGCTTATGTTCGAAAGAGGTACGAGTATGATTAGATTCTCGAAATCGGCCGTGGCGCTGACGTCGATCGCATCGTTCGCATTCTCGGCGATGGCGACCGCACCGGCGCGCGCCGACGATGGAATCACGCCGACGGAAGTCGTCATCGGCGGAACGGACCCGTTCAGCGGGCCCGCGTCCGCGTACGGCGCGGTCGGCAAAGGCTCGCAGGCGTATTTCCAATACATCAACGATCACGGCGGCGTCAACGGACGCAAGATCACGTACAAGGATCTCGACGACGGGTACAGCCCGCCGCAAACCGTCCAGTTGACGCGACAACTCGTCGAAGAGGACAAGGTGTTCGCGATCTTCGCCCCGCTCGGCACGGCGCCGAACATCGCGACGCGCCCGTACTTGAACGCGCACAAAGTCCCCCAAATCTTCATCTCGAGCGGCGCTTCGACGTGGGGCAAAGATTACGCGCAGTACCCGTGGACGATCGGCTCGGAGCCGGACTACGAATCGGAAGCGGTGATCTACGCGCACAATATTTTGAAATCGACGCCGAACGCCAAGATCGGAATCATCTCGCAGAACGACGACTTCGGTAACGATTACATCCGTGGGTTCAAGAAAGGCCTCGGCTCGAAGACCTCGATGATCGTCAAGGAGGCCACCTATGAGGTGACCGATCCCGACGTATCGTCGCAAATCACGTCGCTCAAAGCCGCGGGCGCGGACACGCTGATGATCTTCGCGACGCCGAAATTCGCGATCCAATCGCTCGTCACGACGGCGCAGCAGAATTGGAAGCCGCAGATCTATCTGACCAACGTTTCCGGCTCGCAAGCGATCTTACGGACCGCCATGAAAGCCGCCGGCCCCGGAGCTGCGACCGGTTTGATCTCCACGGGTTGGGTGATCGATCCCGCGGATCCCGATCGCTTCGGAAAAGAACCGGGCTACAAACTCTTCATGGAGATCATGGCGAAATACGTGCCGAGCGGCAATACGCTCGATGCCAACTACATGTCCGGGATGCTCTATGCGTACATGTTCGTCGACGCGCTCAAAGCGGCGGGAAAGAATCCGACGCGCGACAGCTTGATGAAAGCATCGTTCGCGCTCAACGAGAACAACCCGTTCGCCTATCCGGGCATCAAGGTCTCGACGTCGGCCACGAATCACTACCCGATCACGTCGCTGCAGCTCACGCGCTACAACGGCACGAAGTACATCCCGGAAGGCCCCGTCATCGACGCGCGATCGATCATCAAGGCCGAATAACGCTCGTGGAATCGCTACTCGCAGTCCGTGAATTGACGCTTCGCTTCAGCGGCATCACCGCTCTCGACGACGTTTCGTTCGACGTGGCTGCGGGTAGCATCACGGGCTTGATCGGGCCGAACGGCGCCGGCAAGACCACGTGTTTCAACTGCATCACCCGCTTGTACGAGCCGACGTCGGGTCAGGTGCTTTTCAAAGGCGGCGATCTCTGCAAGTTGTCCGCGCACGAGATCGCCAGGCGCAGCATCGCGCGAACGTTCCAAAACGTCGCGCTCTTCGACAATATGACGGTCCTCGAGAACGTGCTCGTCGGCGCGCACGCGAGCATGGGACCGAACGCGAAACACCGTCGTTCCGAGCGCGAGGAGCACGCCCGCGCCGACCAGGTTCTCGGGCGCCTCGGCCTCGCGGACCTGATCCGGCGTCCGGTGCGCGGCCTGCCGTTCGGTACGCGCAAGATGGTCGAGCTCGCGCGCGCCCTCATGCCGGAGCCGGAGTTGCTGCTCCTCGACGAGCCGGCCGCCGGCCTCAATCACGACGAGGTCGCCGAACTCGGCACGACGCTCGAGGGGGTAGCGCGCGATTTCAAAACGACGATTCTCATGGTCGAACATCACATGCGGCTCGTGATGGGCATCTCGAATCACATCGTCGTGCTCGCGTCGGGCAAGAAGCTCGCCGACGGAGCGCCGGAGGAGATCCAGAAGAATCCCGCCGTCATCGAAGCGTATCTCGGGGCGGTCTGACGATGGCGCTTCTCGAGACGCGCGATCTGCGTGCGTCGTACGGCCCGATCGAAGCGTTACACGGCATCGATCTGCTCGTCGAAAACGGTTCGATCGTCGCGCTGCTCGGCGCGAACGGCGCCGGCAAGACGAGCACGCTGCGCGCGATCACCGGCATGGTGAAGACGACGGGCTCCGTCGAGTTCGCGGGCGCCGCGCTGCGCGGTTCGCCCGAGGACGCGGCGTACCGCGGCATCGCGCACGTACCCGAAGGCCGCGGCACGCTCGGTGCGCTGACGGTGTGGGAGAACCTCACGCTCGGTGCCTACACGTCGCGCGACAAGACGGCGACGAAGGACGGCTACGCGCGAGCGATCGATTACTTTCCTTGGATCGAGAAGCGCCGCTCGCAGCAGGCCGGCACGCTCAGCGGCGGCGAGCAGCAGATGCTCGCGATCGCACGCGCGCTGATGATGCGTCCGAAACTGCTCTTGCTCGACGAGCCGTCGCTCGGCCTCGCGCCGCTCATCGTGCGTCAGATCTTCGAGATCTTGGGCGCAATCAACAAGCGCGACGGCGTCACGATCGTCGTCGCCGAACAAAACGCGACGATCGCGCTGCAGACGGCCGACTACGCGTACGTGCTCGAGACGGGCCGCGTCGCGGTGTCCGGCAAGAGCGCGGACCTCGTCGCGAACGACAACGTCCGCCGCTCGTATCTGGGGTACTGAGCGTTACGTAGAGGTCAGGTCGAAGACGCGCGCGCCGCGTTCCCGCGCCGCGCGCATGAGATCGGGGCTCGTGGTGAAGAGGATGAGCTGCGCGCCCGTCGTGCTCGTCTCGAGCACCGGGAACCCGCGCTCGATGCGCTCGTCGTCCCAGTACGCGAACGGATCGTCGAGAAACAGCGGTGCCGTCTCGAGCCCTTCGGAGAACATGCGGACCATCGCGAGCCGCACGACGAGGAACGCCTGCTCGCGCGTGCCGGCGGAAAGACGGTCGACGTGTTCGATCGCGCCCGTTTCCGGCACGCGCACGCGGACGTCGAGCGTCTCGGGATCGACGCGTAAGTCGACGTAGCGACCGTTCGTGACGCTGGCCATCGTTGCGGACGCGTAATCCGCGAGACGCCGCGCGAATTTCAGGTGCGTTTCCTTCGTGATGTCGTCGATCGTGCGGCGCGCGAGCGAGACGGCCGCTTCGAAACGCTCGAGCTTCGCGGCTTGCGCGCGGAGCGTTTGCAAGCGCTCGTCGAGTCCGGCGAGATCGCCGATCGCTGATTCGGCGGCGCGCAGCTCGGCGGCGGCCGTCGCCGCAGCCATGCGGCTCTCGCCGCTGCGCCGTTCGAGATCGGCGCGCTCCGCTTCGAACGCGCGCGGCGACGCACCGGCGGGAGGCG
>CAJCIN010000187.1 GCA_903970385.1 Rhodospirillales bacterium
CCCGGTGATCGTGATCGGCAAGCTCGCGGGAGCTCCACAGGGTAACACGCCGGCGTTCGACGGCACGTGCGAAGTGTTTCCCGGTAACGCGCCCGCCGCGAGTGCTCCACTCAGCCACGGCATCGTTCGACCCGATGTCACGGTGTCGGTCGAGAAACTCGAGTCGGATGAAGCCAACAACGAGGCAGTCTTCACCAAAAAGTACATGGGTAGAGTCGTGCGCCTGACCGGTGTCAAGGTCTCCCACGTCGGCACCGACATGATGACCGTCTATCACCTCAGCGGGCCGAACAAGTTCCCGATGGACGTCGTGAACTGCTTCCCAACCGGTGCCGCGAAGACCGGTTTGGCAACGCTGAACAAGGACCAAAACATCACCGTGACCGGCATGCTCAAGCCCGGCGACTTCACGCGCGCACCGGGTACCGCTCGGATCATGGACGACTGCACGTTCAAATGAACGCTGCTTTCCTTCAAGGTTATCTTTAAGGAGCCGAAGCTGTTCTTGCCGCCCCCGTCCCGTCGTCTCGGCGCCGTCTCTTTCCGTGGATCAGGCGAACATGCTCGCGAGCGTCAAGAGCACTCGATACACGATCCAGAGGTGATCAGGCCAAACGGAAGCTGTATCCGAGCTATGCGAATAAGGCAACAGAACACGACCCGGCCGGAACGCAGCCCTACGTCATAATGACGGACGATCCAACGACGAATCGGGACGACACGGACAAGTGGGAGTAGACAAGGCTCGGTGAGACGTACCCCACCTACGAAGCGCGCGGTGGCTCATGCGTGTCGTGCGTCGCTACGCCTGAGGTTAGCGGCCATCGGCAACGATGTCGCGTGCATCGCCGGCGGCACCGGTCGTCTCGGTTAACACGGATAGGAGATGGGGCACGGCGCGATCGTCACCGTGGGTGAAGTCGTCGATCAACAGCCGTCACCCCACGTGTCCGTTTGCCAATGCGTCAAACGGTCGTGCCGGTCGAATCGTAGTGAGAACACGCGCCCCTTGACGTAGCACGGCCGGATCGACGGCACGAACCAAACGTGCGCGGTCGACGGCGCGTCGTCGACGATTCGGCCGGCCGCGGAGCCTCCCGCGTCTTTTCGTAGATCGTCGACCTGCCGGTGTGACATGCCGGCGACCAATTCCGACGCGAACCACCGGGCTTGCCATTCGGACACCGCCGTGAGGCTATAGGGAACGAGCCAGAATAGCGCGACGAGGAGACCGATCGACGCGCCTGCTTTTCCCGCGAAACGAACGCGACGCTTCATGACGCACGACATCGTCGAGGCGCGTGCCTGCGCTCGCCGACGAGCGTCGCGCCGGGGAGCATTCGCGCCGGCCGTATCCAGTTCGACGAGCCGCAAGCGACTGTTGCGGCCCGTCATCATCCAGCGGTCACCTCGACTCGCTCGTCCCGGGGTGCCGAAGCCTCCCGAAGACGATGCGAGCGCGACGATCGCGACGGGAGCGCTAGTTGAGATCGGACTGTGCTTCACGTTCGAAACCCCGAGACGACGCGAGTTGATGGGAGACGTGCACGGCACGCTCGTCCATAGCGTAGCGCGGTGTGGCCTGCCCGACATCCGTGATTCTAGGTAGGTCGGAGTGCTTTTCGGCATGCGGCGACCGCGCGAGAAGCGTCCAGGCTCGCCGCGTCGCTACTTTACGACGGGCATCGCTCGCACATAGGCCTCGCGCGGTTTCGGGGTGAGGTGAAGCGGCGCCACGCGAGCGATCGTAGCGGACGGCTCGACTGCCGTCATCCGTTTATTGCTCTGGCCGAGCGCCGCCGCGACGATGCGATAGTCGAAGCTCGCCGTCGAGCGACCGCCCTGGTTCTCGCGTACGACGAAGCCTTGCATCGTCTTGGTTGCCACGTACACGCCGTGCGTGTCGCCGTTCGGCGTGATGAAAACGCGGTACGGCGTCGCCGTATCGATCGTCGCGGCAAATGCCGGATCCAAGCGGACGCTCGCGGTCCCGCGGGCGAGCGTGGCGGTTCCCGTGTCTTCCATCGTCGGGCTGGAGATCTCGGGCGTGAAGGCGGTGATCGTTGCGCCGCCCTTCGTCCGAACGTACGGTTGGATCGAACCGGAATATCTCACGTTGCCGCCACCGTCGACCTGGAAGAGATCGTTACCGTTCGGATCGGTCAGGACGAGCGGATAGCCGCCGGATGCCGGTGCTCGCCCGATGATTCCGATATACGTTCCCTCGATGTCCGCCCCGTTGCCGTTCGCGTTGCGACCGTTGAACGCTACGCCGCCTGCCGTTTGTGAGTCGACGCCGATTCCGGTGCCGGACGTCGCGTAAACGCCGGTACCCGAGTTGATCCCGTCCGCATACAACGCGTTCCCTTTGCTGGTGTACGCCGCGACCCCCGAACCCGACACGCTCGCGGCGTACACGCCGGTACCCGTGCCGGACTTGGTACCGGCCAAAACGCCGATATAGCTGTTCGAGAGCCCGTAGACTCCGATACCGTTGTCGTCCGTCGACTGGCCGTACACGCCGTAGCCCGACGGCGACGTTCCGTACACGCCCGCCGACGCCGTCGCACTCGACGACGTCACTTGACCGTAGATCGCGTCCGCGCTCGCCGACGTCGACTTCAAGCCGTAATTGCTCGTGCTCGCCGCCCGCACGGCCGTCCCGTTCTTACTGGTCCCGTAAATTCCGATTCCGGAGCTCGTGTTCGTGTAACTTTCGCATGCCGTCGTGCCGGTGGTCGCGCACGTGACCGTACCCGCGACGGCGGCAAACGTCGCCGCCGCTACGGCCGGATGGGTGGCGGCGGCGAGACCCCCGCCGGTCAGCGCGACGACGGCAGCGCCGATAACGAGATTGCCGGACGAACGGGCGGGGCGAACTGGAAAGCGCAAGCGATGACTCCTCGAAGACGCGCACGTATGGTGAGTGTGCGTCCAGCGTAGGGCATCGCGCCCGCGCGCACATCCGTGATTCTACGGATGCTCTACGTGCGTTTCGGCGATCACGCGTACGAGGCGAAGGTCTCTTGCGCGGCGCTCATCACGTAGTACGCGACGTGCGTGCGGTTGATCGTCACGACGCGCTTCGTGCCGTCGGACGGCCCGGAGATCTCGACGTCGAACCAGATGCCGTCCTTCGAATCGCGCGTGATCTCGTCGACGAGCCGGCGTGCGCTATGCGCGTCCTTGCGCCGGACGAGAAAGTTCTTGCCGCTCGTGAAGTGGATGTCGATATCGAACATGGCCCGCTCTTCCGCGGTCGCGCGGGCGAAGCCGCTCTAGCGACGCCGGCTCACGGCCGCGGCAAGATACGGCGGGCGATCGCCATGAGCGGGCCTTCGAAGGCGCGTCCGATCGGGATCATCGCTCGCTCGAGCGCGTTCGGCGTGCGATAGCCTTCGTCGAGATCCCATAACGGAATGTAGAACCGGTAGGTCGTTTCGAAGCGATCCGACCAGCGCCGCACGCGGGCTTCGTCGAATCCGCGCGTGCGAAACGCCGCGAGCGCCGCCGCATCGTCCGGGGCGGCGAGGGCGACGGCGATGAACTCGTCGGTGGAGACGCCGAGCCGCGACAGCAGGCCGCGATCCACCGGTGAATGCCCCACGAGATACGCGCCGAGCGTCCCGGCGCGGCTCATGCGTGCCTTGTCGCAGAGGCGCGGGAGCCACTTGATGCCCTCGACTTCGGTATTCCAACGACGAGGAATGACGGGCGCGGCAGTCGCGGTCATGGGTTTGCTTTCGGCATGGTTTCGATCGCGGTTCCCGGAAATCGCGGAGCGACCGGGCGCCCGTGGTCTAATGGATAAGGCACGAGTCTTCTAAACTCGAAGATGGGGGTTCGATTCCCTCCGGGCGCACGACGCGTCGCCGCCGGCGGCTCGCGCTCGGGCGGGAAAGCGAGTGCGGCCTGCGAACCTCAGGCGGTCGGTTCGTGGTGACTGTAGCTCAGTTGGTTAGAGCGCTGGACTGTGACTCCGGAGGTCGCGGGTTCGAGCCCCGTCAGTCACCCCAAAAGCCCCGTCGCACGGGCTTTTTTCTTTACGCCGCGAGCCGCGCATCCGTGAGTTCACGGATGCGCGCCCGGAGCACTTTACCGTACGATACGATCGTGATGACACATCTTTCATTCGTACGTCGACTTCACGCGCCGGCCGCCGCCGCCGCATTCGCACTCGCAGCGCTCGCCGCGTTCCCGGTCGCGGGGCGCGCGGATACGCCGACGCCGCTCATGAGCGGCCCGAATACCGGCTCCGCCGACAGCTTCCAAGGGCCGCACGATTGGACGTTCCGGACCACGAAGGGAACATTCGACGTCGAGATCGTCTCGATGGGTGACGGGCACGACACCGTGCCGCTCGACAGCGCGTTCACGTACAAGATCTCGTTCTTTCCGCACATCGCTCCGCACGCGTACACGTACGCGCAGACGGCGGACGGTTTCTCGTTCCACGGCCGCGTCGCGACGCCGACCAAGGTCGTCGTGCGGATCGTTCCGGCGCGCAGCGGGCTCGTGCGCGTCGCGCGCAACTATACGATCGAGGCGAGCGGCGACGCCGTCTCCTACGCGGGTCCGTCGGTCGATCCGATCGTCGGAACGTACATGGACATGGCGCACGGGCACGGTGCGGTGCGCTTCGTCAAGAACGGCACCGTCGTGTGTGCCGACGGCACGCAGGGAACGTGGGTCGTCTTCGATCCGGCGCTTCGGATCTACACGGTGACCGTCGGTGCGAACCGCGCGTCCGTCAAATTCGTGCCGGGACGCGGGCTCCTCGATCAGGCCGGGAACGGCAACTCGCTCTACGATACGGCACGCTGAGGCGCGCGGCGCGGCGGCGAACGCGTCGCTTCGCATGAAACGACGGTCCGTCATCGCCGGCCTCGGCTCGGTCTCGCTCGCGCCCGTCGCGGTCGCCGCCCGAGCGTCCGGCATGGCCGGCATCGACGGCATCGTCATTCGGGGACACTGGCGCGCGCGCGTCTCGATCGGCGCTCCGCGGATCGTCTTCGGCACGAACGGCGCGCCGCCGGAGAGCGTCTCCGTGACGCGCTCCGGCTCGACCGTGACGATCGTTCGCGCTGCGTCGGCTGCCGGCGACGGCCCGCTCGAGCTTCGGGTCGCGCTCTCGCATCTACGCGGGATCGCGACGTCCGGGAACGTCACGCTCGACGTCGTCGATACGAGCGATCGCGCCGTGTTCATGGATCTCGCCGGATCCGGCGTCGTGCGAGCCACGGGGGCGGTGCCGCTCTTGCGCGTGACGACGTCCGGAACGGTCGATGCCGACGTGACCGGACTCGTCGCGGCGGCCGCGCGCGTTCACGCGAGGCAGCGGAGCCGGCTCGCCGTTCGGGCGACGGAGACGCTCGCGATCGTCGCCGTCGATGAGGCGCACGTCACACATGCCGGAACTGCGAACGTACGCGTGACGCTTCGCGGCGGCGCGACGGTCGGCGCGAGGGTAGGCGGCCGGGTCGGAGGCTCAAGTCGAGCAGGCGGCGAGCCGACATTCTGAGGGTGGCCCGGCGAGAACGACGCGGGCCGCGGAACCCGAGGGCGGACTCATCCGGCGAGCGTTTGCGGCACTAAAGGGACTTCGACTCGATCGCTCGCTTACGGCGCGCGTCGCGCTTCTTTTCGTCGCGTTCATCGTTCCGCTCGCCGGCGCCGCCGCGATCTTGATCGGTCAGCAGAGCGCCCGCATCCATCTCACCGAGAGCGAGCGCAGCGGTATCGCCTTCGCGACGCGCGCTGTCTCCCTCGAACGCGCGCTGCGAAGCCTGCGCGATCGCATGGAATTCGATCGCGATCCCGGCATCGACGATCGTGAGAACGCCGCGAGCGCGCTCGACGCGATCGAGTCCTTCGGCCGTGAGAATGCCGTCTCGCCCGAGCTGCGTCGCCGTCTCGCGATGCTCCACAGCGAGTGGGAAGCCGTTCCCGGCGGCGCCGACGGCGCACCCGAAGTCACGCGCGCGCTCGCGACGGCCGGCCGCCTTTTCGGCGCGTACGACGAACGGTCGATCCTCGCTGCGGAGCCCGACGCCGTCACGTCCGCGCTGCTCGATGCGTACGGCACGGAACTACCGACGATCGCCGAGCGCATCGATCAAGCGAAGCTGATCCTCGTCCGCGCACTCCGCGACGGACGGGCGGGGGTCGCCGATAGGATCGAGGCCGCGATCGCGACCGGGCAGGGCCGGCATGCGTACGACATGGCGGCGAACGACGTCGCGAACGCCGTCGCCGGCGGTCCCGACGCGGCGCGGCTGAGCGCACGCGTGGCGAACGTCGGCACCGCGTACAATGCGTTCGTCGTCATGTCGTCGCACGCGCGAGATGGGGATGCGGCGGGTACGTCGCTCCGGTTGCGCGCCTCGGCGGACCGCGTCGGCACCGCCGTCGCCGACCTCGATGCGGCGCTCGCCCTCACGATCGACCGCCTGCTCGCCATCCGCCAGGCGGACGAGGCGCGGGCGCTGACGCTCATGCGCACGGAGGCCGTCCTCGCCGTTCTCGTCGGCATGTGGATCGCATTGCTGCTCGCGCGCACCATTCGCGAACGCGACCGGCGCGAACTCGATCGGGCGCAAAGCGAAGCGCAGCGGCTTTCGGGCGAGCTCGAACGCCAACGCCGGCTCGAAGATCTCGCCGTCACCGAAGCGCATTTCCGCGCGGTCTTCGATCGCTCGTCGATCGGGGTCGCGATCCTCGACCGCGAGGGGAACGTGTTGCGGAACAACCGCGCGCTCGACGAGATGCTCGAGGTCGTCGACGGCCGGCAAATCGGCGCCGGGCACCCCTCGTTCGAGCATCTGTTCGCGGGTGAGATCGAAACGTTCACGACGGAACTCGAATCCGCGAACGGCGACGAGCAGCACGCGTGGGAAGTCACGCTCTCGCTCGTGCGCGACGACGACGGCGCGGCTCGCTTCGCGATCTCGATGCTCAAGGACATCACGGAGCGCAAGCGCATCGACGACCGGTTGCGTCACGACGCGTCGCACGACGCGCTCTCCGGTTTACCGAATCGTTCGTTCTTCTGCGAGCGCCTCAAGGACGCGGTCTTCGGCGAACGCGAGCCCGAAGGCATTCCTGCGGTGCTCTTCGTCGATCTCGACGAATTCAAGTTCGTTAACGACAGCCTCGGGCACGCGGTCGGCGATCGCGTGCTCGTGGAGACGGGCGAACGCTTACGCGCGCACACGACGGGAAGCGATTGCATCGCCCGCTTCGGCGGCGACGAATTCGCCGTGTTGCTCGCCGGGCGCCGCACGCGCGAAGAACTCGAGGAAACGGTGCAGCGCCTCGGCCGTTCGCTCGCGGAACCGCACGGCGTCGACGGTCGCGAGATCTTCGTGACGGCGAGCATCGGCGTCGCACTCGTGCACGGCGCCTACCGCTCCGTCGAAGAGATCCTCCGCGATGCGGACACGGCGATGTACTACGCGAAGTCGTCCGGACGTGCGCGCTCCGCCGTGTTCGACGCATCGATGCACGATCACGCGTCGCGCCGGCTCGACATCGCGACGCAGCTCCGGCGCGCGCTCGAGCGCGAGCAATTCTATCTCGCCTATCAGCCGGTCGTCTCGCTCGCGAGCGGTACCATCGAATCGTGCGAGGTTCTGCTGCGTTGGGAGAATCCGGAACTCGGTCTCGTATCGCCGAGCGAATTCATCCCGATCGCGGAAGAACTCGGCCTAATCGTGCCGATCGGCCGGTACGTGCTCGATCGCGCGTGCCGTCAGTTCGCCGAATGGCGCGAGCTCGGCGTACAGCATCCCGCGCGGCTTTCGGTCAATGCGTCCGTGCGCGAGATCGTACAGACCGATTTCGTCGAGGCCGTCGAGGAGACGCTCGCGCGTTATGCGATGCAGCCGGGACAGCTCATCCTCGAGGTCACCGAGACGGCGATCCTCTCGAGCGGCAAATTCTCGCACGGCGCGCTCGATCGGCTCAAGGCCGTCGGCGTCGGCCTCGCGATCGACGATTTCGGAACCGGCTACTCGTCGCTCCGCTACCTGCAGCAGTTTCCGTTCGACGCGCTCAAGATCGATCGCTCGTTCATCAGCGGCGCGGACGGCCGTCTCGCGAGCGAACCGATCGTCACGATGTTGTTGACGCTCGCACGCTCGTGCGGCGTCGGCGTGATCGCGGAAGGCGTCGAGTCGCCGTCGCAGGCCGCGCGCCTGCGCGCGCTCGGCTGCACGAGCGCACAGGGCTTCCTGTACGGCCGCCCGTGCCGCGCGTCCGCGCTGCCCGAACTCTTCCGCGCCGAGGAATTCGCGAGCTGACGTCGCGGGCTCGCGCGTGGATGTCCTCCGAGGAGCGGAGCCCGAGGGCGCGAACGAATCGGCCTCGCGGAGATGCGCTCTTAGCTCAACTGGTTAGAGCATCGGACTTTTAATCCGCTGGTTCTGGGTTCGAGTCCCAGAGAGCGCACCACGCTTCCCTTGTGTCGCGGAGCGTTTCCGGGTACGATATGGCGGGCCCGGGAGGGCCGTCGTCCGGGGCGCGAGAAATCCGGCCCGCTCGCACCGCTAGCTCAATGGTAGAGCAGTTGACTCTTAATCAATTGGTTGAAGGTTCGAGTCCTTCGCGGTGCAGTTTTCGATCGACCGGTGTACGCCGGTCGATTTTTTTTACGCCTCGAGTGCGAGGTCGCGCGGCTTGTCGAATCCGCCGATCTCGAAGAGCGCGTTCTGTCGCGTCGCGTCGAGCACGCAGAGCGTGCCCGCTTCGGGGTCGAGCGCGAAGACGCGATCGCCCGCGAAATTGACGCGGAGCGGTCCCGGGCGTCCCATGCTCTTGATGCGCGCGGACACCACGCGTGCGGTCGTCGACACGACGGCGACCGTCGCGCCGCCGGATTCCGCGACGTAGAGCCGCGTCGGGTCGTTGCCGAGCGCGAGTTGCGTCGGATTCTGTAAGCCGCTCACGAGCGGGATCGCTTTCCGCGAGCGAAGGTCGACGAGCGAGACCGAGCCGGCCTCGCCGTTGCACGCATACGCGACCCGGCCGTCCGGCGCGAGCACGACGCTCGTCGCCGGCGGCTCGACCGCGATCGTGGTCGCGACGATCTTGCGGTGCGTTTCGACGAGCGACAACGTGCCCGCGCCGGCGTTGACGACGTAGAGCCGTTCGCCCGCGGCATCGAACGCGACGTCGCCCGGGCGTCCGCCGACGATCGCGGAGCCGCCGGCGCGTCCGTTCGTCGCGTCGAGCGCCGTCACGGTGTTGTTGCTCGTGCTCGCATAGAACAAGGTGTCCCGCGCTTCGTCGAATGCGAGGCCGAGCGGTCCGTTCGGCGCGTCGAACTCGCCGACGACGTCGAGGCGCGCGAGGTCGATCACCGAGATCGTATTCGAATCGAGATTCGAGACGAACGCGCGCCGGCTCCGCCGATCGAGCACGATCCTCGCGGGAGCGCTGCCCACGGTCACGTAGTGGATGACGCGCTCGGTCGGCAGGTCGACGACGGCGACGGCGTTCGTTTCGGAGCACACGACGTATGCCGTGCCCGACGTCGCGGGGCGCGACGGGCCGCGCCGCCTCCGTCGCGGCGCCTTCGTTGCCGCGACCACGAACGCCGCCGCCGACGACGCGAACTCCGCACGGCTAGACACGCAAGGCCGCGTCCTCGCGCGGGTCAAAGGCGCACGTCATGAAAGTACTGTTCGAAATCCTCGTCGCGATCGTGCTCCACCCGATTGCGACGATACTCGCGATCCTCAACATTTTGGGTCGCGACGACCTCGCGGGCAAGAAGCTGATCTGGGGTATCGTCTGCGTCATCCCGATCGGTCCGATCCTCTACGTCACGGTCGGCGGCGGCGCGCTCTGGTAACGGCGCACGTTACGCGCGGAGAACGCGCGTCGTGCTGTTGTCGAACGCCTCGTCGGGCACGAAAAAGTCGACCGCATACGGGCCGTCCCCCTCGCCCGCCGCGTAAGCGGAAAAATCCGTGACGCCCTCGGCGCGCAGGAAGACCTCGTCGACGAAGAAGTTGCCCGTGCATTCGCGCGATGGCTTCGTCAAGATGCGATAGGCGGCGTCGGCGATGATCTCGGGCGTGCGGCTGACGCGCGCGAGCGATTCGCCGCCGAGCAGGTTGCGCACCGCCGCGGTATCGATCGTCGTCAGCGGCCAGAGCGAGTTGAAGGCGATGCCGTCGCTCCGGAACTCTTCCGCCATCCCGAGCGTGCAGAGCGACATGCCGAATTTCGCGGACGTGTAGGCGACGTGCGGCGCGAACCACTTCGCCTGCATGTCGAGCGGCGGCGACAGCGTCAGGACGTGCGGGTTCGCGGACTTCTTGAGATGCGGGATCGTGGCGCGCGAGCAGAGGAAGGTGCCGCGGGCGTTGATCTGTTGCATGAGATCGTAGCGCTTCATGTCGGTCGCGAGCGTGCCGGTGAGCGAGATCGCGCTCGCGTTGTTCACGCAGACGTCGATGCCGCCGAAGCGCGCGACCGTGGCTTCGACCGCCGCCGCCACGTGCTCTTCGAAGCGAATGTCGCATTGCAGGGCGAGAGCGGACCCGCCCGCCGCTTCGATCTCGGCTGCGGCCGTATGGATCGTGCCGGGCAGCTTCGGATGCGCGTCCGCGGTCTTCGCCGCGATCGCGACGTTCGCGCCGTCGCGGGCCGCGCGCAGGGCGATCGCGAGACCGATTCCGCGACTTGCCCCGGAGACGAAGAGCGTTTTTCCGCGCAGGCTCATGCGATGCCGTGCGCTGGCAAGGCCTCGCGACCCTTCCCGCTAAGTCGCAGCGTGATGTACGATCTCAGCAGGACACTCGCGGGCATCCGCGTCGTGACGCTCGCCCCGAACGTTCCGGGCCCGGTCGCGGCCGCGCGGTTGCGCGACCTCGGCGCGACGGTCCTCAAGATCGAACCGCCGGCGGGCGACCCGTTGCAATCGATCGCGGCCGAGTGGTACGCGGATCTGCATCGCGGAATGACGGTCGAGCGTCACGATCTGAAAACGGCGGAGGGCCGCGCGGCTCTCGACGCACATCTCGCGGCCTCCGACGTGCTCTTGACCTCGAGCCGCCCGTCCGCGCTCGAACGCCTCGGTCTCGGCCCCGCCGCACTCGCGGAGCGTCTTCCGAGCTTAATCACCGTCGCGATCGTCGGAGAATTGCCGCCGAACGCGGAGCACGCGGGACACGACCTCACGTACGTCGCGCAACTCGGCCTTCTCGATCCGCCGGCGATGCCGCGCACGCTCCTCGCCGATCTCGCCGGCGCCGAGCGCGCGGCGCACACCGTGACGGCGC
The DNA here is from genome assembly GCA_903970385.1 of Rhodospirillales bacterium. Lineage (GTDB taxonomy): Bacteria > Vulcanimicrobiota > Vulcanimicrobiia > Vulcanimicrobiales > Vulcanimicrobiaceae > Palsa-1515. The sequence goes on from CAJCIN010000187.1 coordinate 11,289, forward strand.
TGCTGTTCGCGCGTTCGCGTGGGAAGCCCGGAGCCTATGCGTACGTCTCGCTCCGCGACGCGGCACAGACGTTCGCGCTCCCGCTGATCCACGGGCTCACGTCGCGCGACGGGCGTCTCGCGGGAGCGTTCGCGGGCTACCGGTGCTATCGCTCGCGCGACGGCTGGATCGCGATCGCGGCTCTGGAGCCGCATTTCTGGCAACGCATGCGCGATCTGCTCGGCGAGGGATCGGCCGAGCCCGACTTCGCGGCAGCCTTCGCTGCGGACGACAACGCGACGTGGTCGGCGTGGGCGCGCGAACACGACATGCCGCTCGTCGCGTTCGCCTGAGTCGCGACCGGACGGGGAACGACACGTTCGTGGATTCCGATACAGACCGCGCGCTGCGACGTTACGTGCTCGGCGTCGTCATGCCGCTGTGGATCGCGTCCGGCTCGATCGACTACTGGTTGCACCGGCGTTCGAAGATCGAAGAAAATTCCGGGACGTTCGAATCGACGTTGCACGCCGCGGGCATCTCGATGTCGGCGCTCCCCGTCCTCGCGGGACTGTTCCTCGAGGTCGACGCCGGCGTGCTGCTCGCGATGATCGCCGGCTACGTCGCGCACGCGGGGATGACGATTTGGGACGTCGAGTACGCGAGCAGCAAACGCGAGGTCGTGCCCGCCGAACAGCACGTGCACGGGATGCTCGAACTGCTCCCGTTCACGGCGTTGTCGTTCATGCTCGTCGCACATCGCGATCAAGCGCTCGCATTGGTCGGCCGAGGCACCACCGCGCCTCGATTCGCGTTCGAGCGCAAACGCGCTCCGCTACCGGCAGCAGCGGTCCGCGGGACGATCGGCGCGTTCGCGCTCTGCGTCGCGTTGCCGTACGTCGAAGAACTGACGCGCTGCGTTCGCTACGCACGGAAGCGCGGCGGCATCACGTGAGCTCGGCGTACGCGCGATTCTCCGCGCGAATGCGCCACGCGAGCATCGCGAGATTCGCCGTTCCGAAGACGAGCGCGTGCCACACGAGCCCGAGCGCGAGCGGCACGCACGGAATCTCGAACGCGACGACGATATAATTCGGGTGTCGCACGAACCGGAAAGGACCGCCGGTGACGGGTGCCGCTCCCGGTAGCATGACGATGCGCGTCGTCCAGCGTTCGCCGAGCGTCGCGAGCACCCAAAGCCGGCCGCATTGCAGCACGACGAACGCGGCGACGAACGGAAGATCGAGCGGCCGGTTCCAGCCGAACGCCCAGAGCGTCGCGAGCCAGGTCGCGTGCAGCGCGACCATCACGGGATAGTGCGACGCGCCGACTTCGTACGCGCCGCGCGCGAGCAACGCGCGCGTATGACGCGTCGCGATGACGAGTTCGATCGCGCGTTGCAGCGTGAGGAAGCCGAGGAGCGCGACGCTCCCCGTCATGCCGCGTGGGTGAGTGCGACGAAGCTCGCCGTGAAACCGGGACCGAGAGCGGCGAGCATCGCTTGCGGCGGAAGGCCGGCCGCGATCGCGCGTTCGAGCACGAAGAGGACGGTCGGCGAGGACATGTTGCCGAAGTCGCGCATGACGCCGCGCTCGAGGTCGAGCGTCCCCGCATCGAGCGACAGCGCCGCTTCGATCGCTTCGAGCACTTTCGTGCCGCCCGGGTGACACACGACGCGTTCGATCGACGCACGATCGATCGCGAGACGTTCGATCGCTTCGGCGAAGCTCGCGCGGTAGCGCTTTTCGACGAAGCTCGGCAGCGATCGCGAGAGCAGCACGCCGAGGCCCGCGTCGTCCACGCCCCAGCCCATGATGTCGAGCGTATCGGGCCACAGATGTTCCGTCGCCCCGGAGAAGTTCGCGATGGCGGTGAGGTCGTCGTCGCTCGAGACGATCGCCGCCGCGGCGCCGTCGCCGAAGAGCGACGTCGCAATGATGTCGGCTTTCGTGGCGCGATCGAGACGGAACGCGAGCGTGCACAGTTCGACGGCGACCAGCAGCACGGTCGTCCCGGGACGCGCCGATGCCAACCGGGATGCGATCGCGAGTCCGGTCACGCCGCCCGCGCATCCGAGCCCGAAGACGGGCGTCCGCTCGACGTCGGCCCGGAATCCCATGCGCGGCAGGATACGCGCTTCGAGACTCGGCGTCGTGATGCCGGTCGACGACACCGTGACGACCGCGTCGATCGCGCTCGCGGGCAGACCGGCGGCGTCGAGCGCTCGACTCGCCACGCGCTCGAAAAGCTCCGTCGCGCCGGCGAGGTAGGCTTCCGTACGATCGGGCCAGCCGTGATCTTCGGCGAACCACGAAACCGGCCGGACGGAGTAGCGCCGCTCGACGCCCGTCGATTCGAAGACGCGCGCGAGGCGATCGAAATCGCGCATGCGCCCTCCGAAGAGCACCTTCGATTGCGTTTTCGCGTATTCTTGATCGATGACGAACTCCGGAACCGCCGTCGCTATCGAAATCAGTCGGGCTTGTCGCGTCGGTTCGTCCGCGTCGTTTCGTCGCACGTGATGTACCTTTCCCCAGGCGCACCGTGCGAAGCGTATATGGTCCGGATGGTTGCAGAACGATGCGGCGACCGGTTTCGCGGTATAGACTACGAGTGAGCGCGCCAGCAGCCGACGTCCGACCGATTCAGCGTACCCGGCGCACGCGTCTCGCGGAGCCGGCACTCGCGCTCGCCGCGCTCGGCGTCGTATTCGGCGACATCGGGACGAGCCCACTCTATACGCTCAAAACGTGCTTCACGACGGCGCGCGTCGGTCCGCAACTCGCGAACGCCGTCGGCATCACGTCCGTCTTGTTCTGGACGCTCGTCGTCGTCGTCTGCTTCAAGTACGTCGGGACGATCCTGCGCGTCGATCACGACGGTGAGGGCGGAATCCTCGCGCTCCTCGCACTCGCGTCGCCGAAGAAGACGAGCAACGTGCCCCCGCGCGCCGGATGGCTCGCATGGGTCGTCGTCATCGGCGCGGCGATGCTCTTCGGCGACGGCGTCGTGACGCCGGCGATCTCCGTCATCTCGGCCGTCGAGGGAATCGGCGTCGTGACGCCCGCGGCATCGAATGCCATCGTCCCGATCTCGATCGGCATCATCGTCGGGCTTTTCATGTTCCAATCGCGCGGTACGGAACGCATCGGAAAGCTCTTCGGTCCGGTGATGGCGCTGTGGTTCGCGGCGATCGCCGTCGCCGGCGTGGTCGCGATCGTAAAGACGCCGGTCATCCTGCTCGCGATCGATCCGCGTCGGGCGCTCGGATTCGTCGCGCATCACGGGCTTTTCGGCTTCCTCGTCTTCGGAGCGGTCGTGCTCGCCGTCACGGGCGTCGAGGCGCTGTACGCCGACCTCTCGCACTTCGGGCGCACGCCGATCGTCGGCGCGTGGTACGCCGTCGTCTTTCCGGCGCTCATCCTCAACTATCTCGGTCAAGGCGCGACGGTCGTGCGGGACCCGCACGCGCTCGACATCAGTTCGCCGTTCTTCGCGCTCACGCCGGGCTGGACGCTCGTGCCGATGGTCGCGCTCGCCACCGCTGCGACCATCATCGCGTCGCAAGCGTTGATCTCGGGTGCGTTCACGCTCGCGGAGCAGGCGATCAATCTCAACCTGTGGCCGCGCATGACCGTGTTGCACACGTCGCAGCGCCACGCGGGCCAAGTCTACGTCCCCGCGGTGAACGTCGCGCTCGGCGTCTCGTGCGTCGCGCTGATCGCGATCTTCCGCAGCAGCGACCGTCTCGCGGCCGCGTACGGTCTCGCCGTGTCGACGACGATGCTCGCGACGTCGATCGCATTCTTTGCCGTCGTCACCCAAAAATTGCACTGGAAGAAGCGCGCGGCGCTACCGCTGGTGGTGGCGTTCGTCACGATCGACGGAACGTTCGTCCTCGCTTCGTTGCCGAAATTTCTCGACGGCGCGTGGGTCCCGCTCGCGATCAGCGCGATCCTCGTGGTCTGCGCGATGACGTGGCTCGAAGGGCGGCGCTGCGTGACGAAGAGTCTCGCCGCGCAGGCGATGCCGATCGACGACTACGTCGCGCGTACGGCGCCGACGATCGCGAAACCCGAAGGCACGATGGTGTTTTTGACGGGCGATCCGACGGGCGTTCCGTTCATGACGAACCATCGCTGGTTACGCAGGCGCGCGGAAGAAGAGCGCGTCGTCCTCTTGACGCTCGTGCGCTCGCTCAAACCGTATCTCACCGACGAGCCGCGCATCGCGATCGAAAACGTCGCGGATCGCATCACGATCGTGCGCGCGAAGTTCGGCTACATGGAACGTCCCGACATCGCGCCCGTTCTGCGCGCGTGCGAGCACGGTGGGCTACAGCTCGATTCCGCCGACACGTCGTTCTTCTACGCCGAGCCGAAAATGGTTCGAGCCGACGACGATCCCTTGCCGGCATGGCAACGCGGCTTCTTTGCGTTTCTGTATCGCAGCGCGCGGCCGTTGCCCGAAGATCTCGGCATCTCCGCGGATCGCCGCGTGGAGATCGGTGTCGAAGTCGAGCTATAGTCCCGTCGCCACGATCGCTTTGCCGACGATCTTGCGATCCGCGAGATCGTCCATCGCTCGCGCGACGTCGGCGAGCGCGTAACGTGCCCCGATGTGCGGCGCGAGCGTTCCGGCCGCGACGAGCTCGAAGAGACGCTCGAAATTCGCGCGATTCGCTTTGGGATCGCGCGCCGCGAACGAACCCCAGAAAACCCCGACGGCCGACGCGCCGCGCAGCAAGAGCCGGTTCGCCGGGATCTCGGGAATGCGGCCACCGGCGAAGCCGACGATCAACAGCCGTCCGCCCCACGCGAGCCCGCGCAGGCACGCGTCGAAGACGTCGCCGCCGACCGCTTCGTAGATGACGTCCGCGCCCGCATCGTTCGTGAGCGCGCGCGTGCGATCGAGCAGCGATTCCGTCGTGTAATCGATCGTCTCGGACGCGCCGGCCGCTCGTGCGGCGTCGAGTTTCTCTTTCGAGCCGGCCGCCGCGATGACGCGCGCGCCCAGCGCAACGCCGATCTGCACGGCCGCGAGACCGACGCCGCCGCCGGCGCCCGTGACGAGGAGCGTTTCACCCGCGCGTAACGCGCCGCGATCGACCAGCGCGTGATACGTCGTGCCGTACGTCAACGGAAACGCCGACGCGTCTTCGAACGACATCGACGCCGGGATCGCAAAGACCGACGCATCGGCGGTCACGACGTCCTCGGCGAAACCGCCGACGCTGCACAGCGCCATCACGCGGTCGCCGATCCTCACGTCGGTCACCTCGGTGCCGACCGCGACGACTGTGCCCGCGACCTCGGCCCCGGGCGTGAACGGGAACGGCGGCTTCGATTGGTATTTGCCCTGGACCATCAGCACGTCCGGAAAATTGAGGCCCGCGGACCGGACGGCGATCTTCACCGATCGCGGACCGGCGAGTTCGGGGCTCGCGACGTCTTCGAGAACGAGGGCGCTCGGTGGCCCGAAAGCCTTGCACAGAATCGCTTTCATCAGGCGCAGGCATGCCGCTCGGAGAATGCCGGTTCCTTGATGCCGACACTACCCATGAAGTTTTGGCGTTTTTGGACGCTTGCTAAGATTTCCTGACACGTATGACGTAAGTAGCAGGTATGTCAGCGCCTTCATATTCGTCACCGGCCTCCGGCGATGGATCGGATGCCGGGCGTCTCCCGCGAAGGCGGCTCGAGGCGGCCGAAGCGCGCGAGGCGATTCTCGCGTCCGCCGAAGGTCTACTCGTGAGTTCGGGACCGGAAGCGCTCCGGCTCACGGAAATCGCCGCGAAGGCCGGCGTCAGTCACCCGAACGTTTTGTATCACTTCGGCAGTGTCGCGGAACTGCAGCGCCAGCTCGCGCAACGCGTCGCGGGCCGGCTCGCGAACGAAATCGCGCGCGTCTTCGCCGGCGACGAAGGCCTGTCGATGCCGATCGATCGTGCCGTCGCCGCGTGCTTCGCAGTTTTCGACGAGGGCGGCTACGCGCGGCTCCTCGCCTGGCTCGCGCTCTCCGCCAATCAGCCCACGTGGGAGGCGGTCGGATCGAATCTCGGCGCGCTGCGCGCCGCGATCGTCGCGCACCCGTCGCTCGGCGGCGACGCGAACGAGGAGCGCCGCCGGCGCGTGGTGCCCGTGATCGAGCTCGTGATCGTATCCGCCATCGGCTACGGTTTGATGGGCACGGTCGTCGAAGGGTTCTTCGAATCCGATCCGCTGCGTCCGAACGTCTCGCGCCTGCTGAGCGAGCTCCTCGCCTCCGTCAACGAGGAACGCAAGCCCTAGCCTTCGCCTCTCAGCCGGTCGGAACCGCGAGCGGTTTGAAGTGCTTGCCGTCGTCCGCGTCGATCGGCTCGGGCTGATCCACGCGGTAGCGACCCGTCATGCGCCCGCGGCAGAGCGTGGTCACGATGCCGAGCTCGCCCTTGACGGTCGGCGCGGCGTCGGGAGTCGCGCGGACGGTGTCGTCGAGGCACGTGCGGTAGAGGCGGTTTGCGTCGTCTCGGCGCCCCGCCGCCTGGGCGGCACGGCCGCCCTCTTCGAGCGCGACGGAACGCAAGTATTGGACGTACGCCCGATGCTGCGGCGTCGCGGCGAGCCGGGCGCAGGCGCCGTAGTCGTCGGCTTTCTTTTTCAAGAGCGTCGAGAGGTCGCCGTAGCGGCGCGAGCGCACGAGTTGCTGCTGCTGGCCCGCCGTGGAGAGCGCTTTCCAGGTGCACTGACCCGCGAGCGTGTCGGCGAGGTCGCGCTGCGTCGAGGCGCGTGCGGACTCGAGACCCTTGTCGCCCGGTTGCGCCTCGCGGCCGACGGCTTCGATGACGGTCAGCTTCTCGCGCAGGAGAGACTCGGCGATCGCGTACTGGCCGGCGAACATCGCGATCTCGGACTGCGCGGAGACCGCCGTGTACAGGGCGTTGAGAGCCACGACGTGCACTTGGCGCGTCGGCGATTTCACGCACGCGACCGATACGCTCTGCGCGCGATCGCACGCGCCGAACGCGTTCTGCAGATTCGCGGGCGATCGGTCTTTCTCGATGCCGCGATAGCCGAAGGTGCACTGCTCCGTGTACGGGACGACGTATTCGGGACGGCACGGGCGATCGATCGGCGCCGTCGCAGCGGCCGCGCGCGCCACCACGGAGATCGCGAGCATTGCGAAGATGACGAAGAAACGCACCGTGCCGACGCTACGGTGCGAGCACGGGGAAGCCTCCTCTTGACGTCGCGTTCGCGGCTGCGATACACTTCGCGGGTTCTCGGGCGAATGGCGGAATTGGTAGACGCGCTGGATTTAGGTTCCAGTGGGGCAACCCATCAGAGTTCGAGTCTCTGCTCGCCCATATCGTCCCGGTCCAGCGTTTGCGGAAGTAGCTCAGTGGTAGAGCATCGCCTTGCCAAGGCGAGGGTCGCGAGTTCGAATCTCGTCTTCCGCTCCATTCGATAACGAAGTCTCAGCCGCCCCGATTGCAACAGCCTCTGCGCGAAGCGGGCTCCGCGCGTGCGGAGCCGGGGGGCATCGGGGGGCACGCCGCCCCGATGTCAACAAAGCTCCGCGCGTGCGGAGCCGGGGGCCATCGGGGGGCACGCCGCCCCGATTTCAAAGAAAGGCCCCTCAGCCGCGTGAGCGCAGCCACCGTCAAGCACCTCGATCCGACCCAGGTCGAACTCGAAATCACGATCGATCCGGGCGACCTCGCGAACGAGCAGGAGCGTGCGTTCCGCGATCTCGCGAAGAACGTGCGCATGCCCGGTTTCCGCCCGGGCAAAGTGCCGCGGAAGCTGTTCGAGGCGCAATACGGCACGTCGGCGATCCACGAGCGTGCGATGGAGGCCGTCGTCGGAAAGGCGTATCCCAAGGCGCTCGAGGAGAACGACCTCGATCCCGTCGACGCCCCGCAAATGGAACTGCTGCCCGAAGAGGACGGGCTTCCGGTTCGCGTCCGCGCCACGGTCTTCGTCCGGCCGCAGATCGAGCTCGGCACCTACAAGGGCATCGAACTCACGGGCTCTTCGACCGCCGTTTTAGACGCCGACGTCGAGAACGCGCTGAACGAGCTGCGCAAGGACGGCGGAACGCTCGTCCCGGTCGACCGTCCCGTCGCGATCGGCGACGTCCCGACGATCGATTACGAGGGCAAGATCGACGGCGTTCCCTTCGACGGCGGAAAGGCCGAGGGTCAGCCGACCGAGATCCTCGAGGAGCGCTTCATCCCCGGTTTCGCCTCCGGCATCGTCGGCATGAACGCGGGCGAGACGAAGGACGTCGAGGCGCATTTCCCTGACGACTATGCGAACGCCGAGCTCGCGGGCAAGACCGCCGTCTTCACGATCACGGTCCACGAGAACAAGACCTCGGAGCTGCCCGCGCTCGACGACGACTTCGCGAAGCGCTTCGCCGGCGACGACGCGACGGTCGCGACGTTGCGGGACGAGATGCGCGTTCGCCTCGAAGCGAATGCCCGCAATCGGCAGCGGCGCGAGCTCTCCGGGACGCTGATGGAGAAGCTCATCGCCGCGCACGACGTCGCGCTGCCGCCCGTCATGGTCGACCGCGAGACCGAGAGTCTCGAGGCCGAATCGAAGAGCTACGTCGAGCGCGCGGGAATCGAGTGGAGCACGTACCTCAACAAGCAGGGCAAATCCGAGGACGAGCTCCGGGCCGGCTTCCGCACCGACGCCGAACAGCGCGTCAAGGGATCGCTCTTGATCGAAGCGATCGCCAAAGCGGAGAACATCGTCGCGACGAACGCCGACGTCGAAGCCGAGATCGCACAACTCAGCCGCCAGTACGGACGTCCGCGCGAGGACATCCTGCGCATGCTGCAGTCGAACGTGAACGCGCTCGTCGACGGCATCGTGCGCACGAAGACGCTCGAATTTTTGCTGGATCACGCGGCGATCGTCGAGACGCCGGCAGAGACGCCCGCGGAAGCGGCCACCGCCGGGGACGGTTCCTAGCCGAAGGGCGGGGAACGGGACGGCAACCATCGCATCCCCCGCGTAGTCCTAGTATCGCCGGTCATCGTCAACGCGCTCGCCGGGGCGCCCCGCAGACGCTCCTCGGAGCGTCGTTCGTCGTAGGAGTTTGAATGGGTCACCTGGTCCCCATGGTCGTCGAGCAGAGCGCGCGCGGTGAGCGGGCGTTCGACATTTATTCGCGCCTCCTCAAGGAGCGCATCATTTTCGTCGGCGGCGTGGTCGACGACGGTCTCGCGAATTTAGTGATCGCCCAGCTCCTGTTCTTGGAGCGCGAGGATGCCGACAAAGACATCGACATGTACATCAACAGCCCCGGGGGCAGCGTGACGGCGGGACTCGCGATCTACGATACGATGCAGCTGATCAAGCCCGACGTCGCGACGATCTGTGCGGGCATGGCCGCTTCGATGGGATCGATCCTCCTGACCGGCGGCACCCAGGGCAAGCGCTACGCGCTGCCCCATTCGAAGATCCTGATCCACCAGCCGTGGGTCCAGCAGATCGGCGGACAGGCGACGGACGTCGAGATCGCGGCACGCGACCTCATCGCCACGCGCCGGATGCTTGCGGGCATCTACGAGACGACGACGAAACATCCCATCGACCAAATTCTCAAGGACATCGACCGCGATTACTACATGACCGCGGAAGAGGCTCGCGAATACGGCCTGGTCGACCAGATTTTCAACAAAGAGATGCGCAGCGCCGCTGTGCCGACGTAGAACGATAAGGACGCTGCGTGTTCCGATTCGGTGACGAGAAGGGTCAATTGAAGTGCAGTTTCTGCGGCAAGTCGCAGGAGCAGGTACGCAAATTGATCGCTGGGCCCGGCGTCTACATCTGCGACGAGTGCATCGAGCTCTGTAACGAGATCATCGAGGAAGAGCTCTACAAGAACGTCGACGAGAACGTCCGGCTCCGCAACATCCCGAAGCCGAAAGAGATCAACCACATCCTCAACCAGTACGTCATCGGCCAAGAGCGCGCGAAAAAAGGGCTCGCGGTCGCGGTGTACAACCACTACAAGCGCGTCAATGCCGGGACGTCGGCGGACGACGTCGAGCTGCAGAAATCGAACATCCTGCTCGTCGGACCGACGGGCTCGGGGAAGACGTATCTCGCGCAGACGCTCGCGAAGATCCTCGACGTGCCGCTCGCGATGGCCGACGCGACGTCGCTGACGGAAGCCGGCTACGTCGGCGAAGACGTCGAGAACATCTTGCTCAAGCTCATCCAGGCCGCCGACTACGACGTCAAACGTGCCGAAAAAGGCATCGTCTACATCGACGAGATCGACAAGATCGCGCGCAAGAGCGAGAACCCCTCGATCACGCGCGACGTCAGCGGCGAAGGCGTGCAGCAGGCGCTCCTCAAGATCCTCGAGGGCACGACCGCGAACGTCCCGCCGCAGGGTGGGCGCAAGCATCCGCATCAGGAATTCATCCAGATCGACACGACGAACGTGCTGTTCATCTGCGGCGGCGCGTTCGACGGTCTCGATAAGATCATCGAGTCACGCGTCGCATCGAACGCCCTCGGCTTCCGCTCGACGCCCGAGTCGAAGAAGGATGCCAAGGTCGGCAAACTTCTACAGCAGCTGATGCCGGAAGATCTTCTCAAGTTCGGCTTGATTCCGGAATTCATCGGACGCCTGCCGATCGTCGTGACGCTCGACGCGCTCGACGAGCTCGCGCTGCGCCGCATCCTCGTCGAACCGCGCAACGCGCTCGTGCGTCAATTCCAAAAGATCATGGGCATGGACGGCGTCGACCTCACGTTCACGAAAGAAGCCTTGATCGCGATCGCGACCAAGGCGCAGGGCCGCAAGACCGGTGCGCGCGGCTTACGATCGATCCTCGAAGAAGTCATGCTCGACGTGATGTACGACCTTCCGAGCCTTCAGGGCGTGAAGAAGTGCGTCATCAACAAAGAAGTGATCGACAAGAAAGAGCAGCCGACGCTGATCTACGCCGACCGTCCGAAAGACCTCCCGGCGTAAGCGCCTAGGCGCTGCTCGGGATCACGCGCAGTCCGGCGATCTTGTTCGCCGCGTCCGTCGCGAACACGAACGTCAATGCGGGCGTCGGGGACGTGAAGCCGAGCTTGTAGACGTACGCCGTCACCCCGCCGACCGTGTTCTTGCCGAGGAACGCGAACGACGACGGCGTGCCGAAGGGTCCGATCTGCGCGGCGACTTGCGCGACGAGCGTGTCCGTGAATGCCGCGGTCGCCTCGGTCGTCAGCTGCGAGCGATCGAGCTTTCCCGTCTGCAACGCATGGAACCAGTCCATCGCGCGCGCGGTGACGGCGGGGTCCGCCGTCGGCGCGCTGCTCGGCGCGACGGGCGGCGATGACGGGGACGGAGACGGTGCGTCCGCGCTCGCCGCCGGCGCTACCGCGAACGATGCGAGCACGAACGCGGCGAGCGGAACGGTGGCGGAAACGGCGCGACGTTGCACGAGCGTGACGTTCGGCGCTCGCGAGCGATCGCTCCTGGCGTGCGTTGAACGCGCGGCGCGGGCGAAGGGCGTCCCGCTCGACAGATGGCGATAGACCGTCGCTCGCTCGGTCCGCTATGATGGCGCGAAACGTGGTCGCTATGGCCGCGCGTTTTACGCTTTTGGTTATCGAGGGATGATGAAGCAGTTCGTTCGGCGCGGCATGACGGCCGTCGCACTCGTATGCATGCTGGCCGCGCGCGCGATCGCGAGCCCGCCCATCGCGTCGACGGCGACGATAACCGGAGCGGTGAAGACGGCCTCCGGCGCACCCGTGTCCGGCGCGAAGGTCGCCGCGACCGGGCCAGTCGAGGCGAGTGCGACGACGGACGCATCGGGAGCGTTCTCGCTCGCCGTCGCACCGGGTATCTATCGCATCACCGTCGACAAGGGCGGTTTCCTCACCGCGTCGCTCCGCGACGTCACCGTCCTCGGCGGCGAATCGCAGCCGCTCGCGATCACGCTCGCCCAGGCGGACCTGTCGTCGCTGCGCACGATCGGGAGCGTGTCGGTCGGCCGCAACGGTACGAGCACGATCAACACGGGCGCCGCGACGACGACGTTCATTTCCGGCGAATCGTTCACCCAGCTCGCGAACCCGCAGATCAACGACGTCTTGCAACGTGCCGCCGACGTTACGATCCAGCACATGGGCAGCCAAGCCGATACGACCGTCATCATCGGCGGCGCGCAACCGTACGAGACGCAGGTGCTCATCGACGGCCATCCGCTCGCGCTCGGGCAGTACGGCGTGTGGACGAGTCAGTTCTTCCCGTCGTTCCTCGTCGGGGGCGCCGAAATCCAATCGGGTCCCGGCAACACCACGCCGTTCGCGAACATCGCGGTCGGCGGGACGCTCAATCTGCTCACGCCCGGCTTCACGCCGAACACGACCGCCGAAGTGACGACCGGCTTCGACAGCTACAACTCGCAGAATACGAACTTTCTGACGACCGGCTCGATCGACAAACTCGGCTACGTCGTCGGCATCGGTCAGGCGAGCACGAACGGCTATTTTCAAGGCAAGAGCGGCTGCGTCGTGTCGCCGGACAATTACGGGGCCGGCGACAACCAACCCGGCAACACCGGCATCGTGCAATATTGCGGTTCGCTCGCCGGTCCGCTGTTCGTCGACGGCGACATCTTGAAATTACGCTACGCGTTCACGCCGTCCACCTCGCTCGAGCTCGGGTTCGTCGGCGCGTGGGCGCAGTTCGATCCGCAGGGAGCGGCTTGGGGGAATTCGGTCGGTGCGATCACGATCGAAGGGTGCCAGACGGCCGTCGCCTTCGCGTGCACGAATCCCGCGAATGCGAATCTGATCGGGAAAACGATCCAGGGTTACGTCGAGTATCCGGGCTCGTCCGTGTACAACAATCAGGATCTCTTCGACGGTCAGTTCCGGACCGCGCTGCCCGGCAACAATACGTTGCTCGTGCGGCCGTACATCGGCTCGATCCAACCCGAAATCATCGACGGGAGCGAAGAGGGTGCGTATCCCGCGTTCTTCGGACCGCTGCCCGGCACGGCGAACTACACCGCGCCGACGTATGCGAACGGAAAAGTGATCCCGCCGTCGTTTCAGCCCGGCGGCACCGTCGGTACGCCGCTCGAACAATATTGCGGCGTGAGCAGCAACGTGTTCGGTTACTCGCAGCTGCAAGACCTGAACGGAAAGTCGTCCGTCGTCAACGGTCAGCAGCAGTGCTTCCAGTATCCGTACAGCTCGTACGAACAAGACAAACTGTACGGCACGACGTTCTCGTTCTTGCATCCGTTCGGCGACAGTCTGCTCAACCTCACGTACGATTTTCACGGTCAGAGCGATTTCGCATACTTCAACGGACCGGCGAACGTCTCGGTGCCGCTGTCGTCGAATCGCTACTCGACGATCTCGCTCACGGGGTACCTCCACCTCATCCGGAACGTCGGCTTCAACGTCGGTCTGTACGACACGCGCTGGACCGTCGCGGGCGTCAAGCCGAAGCTCGACGCGACGGGAGATCCGGTGATCGATCCGGCGACGACCGAGCCGTTTCTCACCGGGCTCGGCCGCGGCGTCTCGCGCTTCGATCCACACTTCGCCGTGACGTTCCGGCCGACGTCGGACGTCTCGTATCGCGCGTCGGCGGGCTCGTCCGCGACGTTCCCGTATCTCGGTCAGGTCTCGGGCAACGCCGCGTTCCAGCCGTACGCGAGCTCGAA
>CAJCIN010000188.1 GCA_903970385.1 Rhodospirillales bacterium
CGTCCCGTACGTTCCCGCGTCGTCGCGCAAGAACGCGAGCGCATCGCCGATGATCACGCGCGCACGCGGATCCTCGAACGCGCCCGCCGACCATTCCGGCAGATACCGCTTCGAGAGTTCGACGACGTCGCCGTCGATATCGACCATCGTGCAGCGCTCGACGTCGGCGCGCCGGAGCACCTCGCGCAACGTCGCGCCCTCACCGCCGCCGAGAATCAGGACCTCGCGCCGATCCTCCGCCGCGGCGAGCGCCGGATGCACGAGCGTCTCGTGGTAGATCTTCTCATCGTACTGCGAACTCTGCGTGTCGCCGTCGAGCACGAGCATCTTTCCGAACGTCTCCGTGCGGATGACCGCGACGTCTTGGAATTCGGTGCGGCCCGCGTGATAGGTTTCTTCGATCGCGTGATGGTGCTGCTCGGTCGGCGCGAACTGCTCGACGTACCACTGCCACCGTTCGGTTTTCGGCACGAAGGTTCAGTGCACGTAGAGATAATCGGCGTTGGCCGGCGGCGCGATGACGTTGTTCTGCTGGAAGAATCTCGGGAACGGCGACGGTGAGGGCGAGCCGGACGGAGCCGCCGTCGGCGATGCGAACGAGGAGGGAGCCGGCGTCGATCCGCTCGAGGGCGAGAACGGGATCGCGACGAGCGTCGCGTTGTAGCCGCTCGGGCACACGATGCCGGCCGACGTGCCGAGCGCGACCAGATACTTCAAGTCGGCCGACCAGCCGACGGAGTAGATCGTCGTCATCTTCGACGTCGTGCCGAGACAATTCGTGTACGACGGCGTGTAGGCTTCGATGTCCGGTCCGAACGGCGTCGCGATCGTGAGCGCGCTCGCGTTGACGCCGCCGACGATGACGATGCCCGCCGTCGTTCCGACCGCGGCGAACGTGCCGTAATTCGGCGTGAACTCGATCGAGTTGATCGTGCCCGGCACCGTGATCGACGACGACTCGGTGATCGCGTTCGGCAGCCCAGTGATCAGCGTGAGCTTGCCGGCCGCGCCGGCCGTCGTGCCGCCCACGAGCGCGCGCGAGGAACTGATCGAACTGAACGCCATGCGGCCGTAGCCGCGCAGATCGACGTTCGAGCCGAGGTTCGTGTCCTCGCTCTTGATGTTGAACTGATAGCCCGTCGTCGCGCCCGTGACGCCGATCGCGAGCAAGTCCGTCTTGCCGCGCACGAGCACGTTGCTCGTGCCCGACGTGTCGGTGTACGACCGGATCGAACCGAACGACGTCGACGACAGCGACGTGAGCGTGTTCGTCGAGCCGACGAACGGAACCGAGCTACCGAATTGCGGCGGCGCGTTCGTGAGCGACGTCAGCCCGATGATCGATTGCGGCGACGTGGCCGGTCCGACGATCAGCGCGACGCCGAGCGTCGAGTCGTCGAGGATCGTGATCGACGTCGCGTCGTTCGTGACCGCCGGCGTCAGCGCGGTGGAGGCCGCCGTGTTCGTCGGCACGGGCGTCGGGGTCGCGCTCAAGTCGTAGAGGGAGCCCGCCGGCACGAGCTGCGCGAGGTTCGCGCCGAACACGTCCTGCGCGTACGAATAGCCGCCCAGGGTCGCATTATAGAGAAGCGCGACCGAATCGGACTGGTCGAGCGCGAACGCGATCGGCCCGACCGGCGCGACGAAGCGGATGACGTTCGGCACGGACGTCGGCAACACGGCCGCGCAGAGATGCTCCGCGTTGTCTTCGAAATGCGTTACCTGGATGCCGTTCAAGCTTCCGCCGTTGCCGCCGTCGGGCTCGTACGCGACGCCGAGCGAGCTCGCGCACGGTGACGACAGCGATGCGGGGGCCGACCCCGTCGACGTGGGAGCGGCCGTCGCCGAAGAGACCGGCGTCGGCGTGGTCGAATGGCCTCCGCAAGCTGCGAACGCGAGCGACGCGGCCGCGAGTCCGAATCCGAACATCCGCGGTCGCGTCAGGTTGAGTCGTGCCAACGTAGGAGGGTCCCCCGCTGTTATGGTGTGCTAGGCCGAGCGCTTCGCGATCGCTTGGCCCGCATGCTCGTGAACGACATGCGTGTACTGACCGTTGGTCGACGCGATGCCGCGCTTTACCTCGGTCGTCAACATGCTCGCGGCTCCCAGCTTTTTCGCGGCGTACTCGCACGCGCGCCATGGGTCCGTGTGGTCGCCGCACGTGTAGAAATCGACGGCGGCATAACCGGACTCGGGCCACGTGTGGATCGAGAGGTGCGACTCGGCGATCACCACGACACCGGAAACGCCTTGCGGCTGGAACCGGTGAAAGGCGACCTTCAAAATTTCAGCGTTGGCCTCCAAGGCCGCGCTCTCCATGACGCCCCGTACGCCGTCGACGTCCGTCAAGAGTTCGGGGCTGCATCCCGACAACTCGCAAATGATATGGGTACCGCGTGCTTCCAAGACTGTTCTCCTCGGGCTCTCTGGTTGGGAAATCCCACCTCCAGGCTGCGTCGGCTGGCGCGTGCGGTGCACTAGCGTCCCCGACCTATCGGAGCGATCTTGCCGGCGGCTGACCGAACGGTTCCATGCGTCGGGCAGTGCGAGCGTCGCTCCGCGAAGGCACGTAGGGCGTGCCGTCCCCCTTGGCCGCTTTTACGGCGCAAGACCCGGGTCATAACTCAAGCGAAGCTCGAGATGCAACCCAGGTCCGACGAGAATGATACCCCCCCGACCCCCCCTTGTAAAGCGATTCCGACGTCATTTCGGAAGATTTCGAAGAAACGCCTGAAGTATCTTGACTATCACCCCTCCCGGGCGTAGCCTTAGAGCGTATGGCAATGGAAATCAAGGTGGTCCCTCCCGCACCCGCCGAGTCCCCGATCGTCGACGGCGATTACAGGCACGGGTTTCACGACAGTGAGGACGCCTATCGGTTCAAGTCCGCCAAGGGGCTCAACCGCGAAATCGTCGAGCGCATCTCGTCGATGAAGAACGAGCCGGAGTGGATGCTGAAGTTCCGGCTCAAGGCGTACGAGACGTTCCGGGCCAAGCCGATGCCGGAGTGGGGCGACAAAGCGCTCCTCGAAGAGATCAACTTCGACGACATCCATTACTTCGTGAAGGCCGGCGACCGGGCCGAGATCTCGTGGGACGACGTTCCGGCCGACATCAAGAAGACGTTCGACCGCCTCGGCATCCCGGAGGCGGAGCGCAAGTTTCTCTCCGGCGTCTCCGCTCAGTACGAGTCGGAAGTCGTGTACCACAGCGTTCGTGAGGATCTCGCCAAGGACGGCGTGATCTTCTGCGACATGGACACGGCGCTGCGCGAGCATCCCGAGATCGTCGAGAAGTATCTCGCGACCGTCATTCCCGTCGCCGACAACAAGTTCGCCGCGCTCAACTCGTCCGTCTGGTCGGGCGGCTCGTTCGTCTACGTCCCGCCGGGCGTCGAAGTCAAGTCGCCGCTGCAAGCCTACTTCCGCATCAATACGGAAAACATGGGCCAGTTCGAGCGCACGCTGATCATCGCCGACAAGGGTTCGAAGGTCCATTACATCGAGGGCTGCACCGCGCCGCAATTCTCGACCGCGTCGCTGCACAGCGCCGTCGTCGAGCTGATCGCGATGGAGGGCGCCTCCATCCGCTACACGACGATCCAAAACTGGTATCGGAACATCTTCAACCTCGTGACGAAGCGCGCCGTCGCATACAAGAACGCCACGGTCGAATGGGTCGACGGCAACATCGGCTCGCGTCTGACGATGAAGTATCCCGCAATCTATCTCATGGGTGAGGGCGCGCGCGGCGAGATCCTCTCGATGGCGTTCGCGGGCGAAGGCCAGCATCAGGATGCGGGCGCGAAGATCATCCACGCCGCCCCGCACACGACCTCGGTCGTCACGAACAAGTCGGTCTCCGCGCACGGCGGCAAGACGACGTATCGCGGCCTCGTCGAGGTCTTCCCGGGCGCGGTCGGCGCGAAGACGCGCGTCAAGTGCGACGCGCTCATCATGGACGAGCTCTCGTCGAGCGATACCAAGCCCACGATGAAGATCGACGAACAGAAGGCGACCGTCGAACACGAGGCCAGCGTCTCGAAGATCGGCGAGGAGCAGCTCTTCTACGCGATGTCGCGCGGGCTCAGCGAAGCCGATGCGACGGCGATGATCGTCAACGGCTTCTTCGACTTCTTCGTCAAGGAACTCCCGATGGAATATGCCGTCGAACTCAACCGCCTCGTCAAGATGGAAATGGAAGGCTCGGTCGGCTAGAGCCGTTCGCGAAGCGGAAACGCGACGCAGCGTACTTTTTATCAGGACCTCGTCGTGCGAACCTCGTGAACGGCCGTTCACGGGGTTTTTCACATGGTACGCTACCGAGTCGACATCGCGACGCTTTTCGCCGGGATCGCCGTAACGCTGCTTCCCGCGTGTAGCGGCGGCGGTTCCCCGGGCGCCCCCTCGACGTCCCCGCAGACGGCGAGCGCGCGCGCGACCCCCGCGCCGCACGCATCCGCCACGCCGGCTTCGACAGCGACGCCGGGTTCGACCGCAACGCCGGGCTCATCCCCGGCGCCGACGCACGCGCCGAGCGCGAGCCCGACTCCACGCGCGACGGCTACCGCCACACCGGCGCCGTCCGCGACGCCGAGCCCCGCCGGAACGCCCGCGATCACCGGCTTGCACGTTGCGGGGAATGCGATCGTCAACGGCGCGGGCGTGCGCGTCGTGCCGCACGGCGTCGACCGTTCCGGCACGGAATACGCGTGCATCCAAAACTTCGGAATCTTCGACGGCCCGAGCGACGCAACGTCGGTCGCCGCTATGGCGGCGTGGCACATCAACGCCGTGCGCGTTCCTCTCAACGAGGATTGCTGGCTCGCGATCAACGGCGCACCATCACAGTATTCGGGGACGGCCTATCGCACGGCGATCGCCGACTACGTGAACCTCCTCAACGAGCACGGGCTCATCGCGATCCTCGACCTCCACTGGAATGCGGGCGGCACGCAACAGGCGACGGGTCAGGAACCGATGGCGGATGCCGACCACGGTCCGGCGTTCTGGTCGTCGGTCGCGACGACGTTCAAGGGCAACTCGTCCGTGATCTTCGATCTCTACAACGAACCGAATTCGATCGGTTGGTCGTGCTGGCGCAACGGCGGCTCGGCGAGCGCGTGCGGTACGCCGTTCGACATCGCCGGCATGAACGCGCTCATCGCGGCCGTGCGCTCCGCCGGCGCGACGAACGTCGTCATGGCGGGCGGCCTCGCCTATTCCAACGATCTCTCGCAGTGGCTCGCGAACGAACCGCTCGACGCGACGGGAAATCTCGCGGCGAGTTGGCACGTCTACAGCTTCAACGCCTGCGACACGACGTCGTGTTACGACGCCGTCGAAGGTACGCTCGCGGAAACCGTGCCGATCGTCGCCGGCGAGATCGGCGAAAGCGATTGCGCGCACGGCTTCATCGATCCGCTCATGGCGTGGCTCGACGCGCACGAGACGGGATACCTCGGCTGGGCTTGGAACGCCGACTTCGATTGCAGCAGCGGCCCCGGGCTGATCAGCAGTTACGACGGCACGCCGACGGCGTTTGGGATCGGACTGCAGGAGCATCTCGCGAGCCTCGCGTCGGCGTCGTCGACACGTCGCGCCGAAGGTTTGCGGCGACGATGGTGAACGCTATTCGTCCGCACGATCGCGGCGATAGCGCGAGCGAGCGGTGCTACGCAGCTTGCACCTAGATGGAGAGCAATCCGCATGATCGCTGAAGAACAGTCGGATCTCGCGCGTTTTCAAGAATTCAGCTTGCCCACCACGCCGCCGGCGACGGATTTCTATCTCGTCGACGAACTCCTCAAACCCGAGGAGCGCGAGGTTCGCGATCGCGTGCGCGCGTTCGCCGATCGCGAAATCATTCCGATTGCGGCCGACCACTGGGAACGCGCCGAGTTCCCGTTCGAGATCATTCCGAAGTTTCGGGACCTCGGACTCACGGGCGGTCCGATCGTGGGCTACGGATCGCCGGGCGTGTCGCTCGTGGCGGCGGGTCTGATCGCGCAAGAGCTCGCGCGTGGCGATTCGAGCCTCGCGACGTTCTACGGCGTGCACTCGGGCCTCGCGATGGGGTCGGTCGCGATCCTCGGCTCCGACGAACAACGCGAGCGGTGGCTGCCGGCGATGGCGCGTCTCGAGAAGATCGGCGCGTTCGCACTTACCGAACCGACACACGGTTCCGATTCGATCGCGCTCGAAACGTCCGCGCGCCGCGACGGCGACTCGTGGGTGCTCCGCGGGAAGAAAAAGTGGATCGGCAACGCGTCGTTCGCCGATCTCGTCGTCGTGTGGGCGCGCGACGACGACGGTAACGTCGGCGGCTTCGTCGTCGAGAAAGGCACGCCCGGCTTTACCGCGCGCGTGATCGAAGGCAAGATCGCGAAGCGGGCGGTGTGGCAGGCGGAGATCACGCTCGACGGCGTGCGGATTCCGCTCGAAAATCGCCTGGAACGCGCGCGGTCGTTCAAGGATACGGCGAAGGTGTTGACAGCGACGCGGTACGCCGTCGCATGGGAAGCGATCGGCCATGCGATGGCGGCCTACGAATACGCGCTCGCGTACACGCAGGAGCGCAAGCAATTCGGCAAGCCGCTCGTCTCGTTCCAACTCGTTCAGGACAAGCTCGTCGGCATGCTCGGCGACATCGTCGGCATGCAGCTGATGTGCTTGCGATTGAGTCAACTGCTCGACGAACGCAAAGCTACCCAGGGCATGGCTTCGCTCGCGAAGATGCTGAATTGCCGGAAGGCGCGCCGGATCGTCAGCGACGCGCGCGACCTGCTCGGCGGCAACGGCATCCTCCTGGAACACCACGTCGCGCGTCACTTCGCCGACATGGAAGCGATCTTCACGTACGAAGGTACCGATCACATGCAGATGCTCGTCGTCGGTAAGGAGATCTGCGGCGTCTCCGCTTACAAATGACGTCTTCGGATCTTCCGCTCGCGCGACGAAGCGACGTCGCTCCCGGCACGACGCGTCGCGTCCAGCGCGACGGCGAAGCGATCCTGCTGTGCAACGTCGACGGCACGTTCTATGCGATCGAAGACGAATGCACCCACGACGGCGGCGAGCTCGACCAGGGCGAGCTCGAAGGTTGCAAGATCATGTGCCCGCGCCACGGCGCCTACTTCGACGTGACGACGGGGGCGGCGCTGACGATGCCGGCCGTCCTCCCCGTGCGCACGTTCGCGGTGCGCCTCGACGGCGACGACATCTATCTCGCCTAGCGCCGGGAGTCCGGCGCCCATCTATTTGCCGAGGATGATCTCTACCGGCGAGCCCGCGACGTGGCGCGTCACGTACATCGCGTGGGCGGGCGCCGCCGCGGCGGCCGGGGCCGCGTCGGCAATGCCGTACTCGGGCGGCATCCCGGCGGCGGCGAGGATCTGGTTGATGTAGCCCTGACCCGCGAAGAAACTGCCCGTGTTGTACGCACCGAGCGCGTGACGCAGCGCGATCTGACCCGGTCCGAAGGTTCGCGCCGCCGAGAAGTAGTCGTTGCCGAGAATGGTCGCGCCGGCGTGCAGGTTGGTGCACGGTTCGAACGCCGCGCCGATGCCGATGCCGAGCCCGGGCAGGTTCGCGCTATTGATCTGGCTCAGGCCGATGTCGACCGAGTGGCCGAGCCGGATGAGTTGGTTCGCCCAGGCGACGGCCTCGACGTTGTCCGCGGGCGCGAACGAGCGGCGCAGCGTGTTGTCGTGGAGCGCGAGCACGTTGCCGCCGCTCTCGACCCGCACGACGGCGGTCATCGTCCGGGCGTCGACGTTCGCCGCGCATTCGCGGAGCAATTGGGCGAGCACGAGCGTTGCGAACATCTCTTTCGTCTATCGGCCGGCTCGCAGCCCCGGTTTACGGCTACACGGGTTTCGGGTTGCGCTCGAACTGGCGCGAATGCCAGTACGGGTAGGCGACGGTCGTCTCGCTCGCAGCGTCGAGCTTCGCCACCTGATCCGGCGTCAGGTTCCACCCGACCGCTCCGAGATTCTCGCGCAACTGGTCCTCGTTGCGCGCGCCGACGATGACCGACGATACGGTCGGCCGTTGCAGCAGCCAGTTCAAGGCGATCTGAGAGACGGACTTCTCGCATTCGCGTGCGACCTCGTCGATCGCATCCACGACGCGATACAGGGAGTCGTCGTCGACCGGAGGCCCGTACGCGGCCGTCTTCGGCAACCGGCTCGTCTCCGGCGGCGGCTGACCGCGGCGGAGCTTTCCCGTCAACCGGCCCCAGCCGAGCGGACTCCAAACGACCGCGCCGACGCCCTGATCGAGACCGAGGGGCATCAGTTCCCACTCGTAGTCGCGGCCGATCAGCGAATAATACGCCTGATGGGCGACGTAGCGTGCCCATCCGTAGCGATCGGAAACGGCGAGCGACTTCATCAAATGCCAGCCCGAGAAATTCGAACAGCCGACGTAGCGGATCTTGCCCGCTCGGACGAGCGCGTCGAGCGCTTCGACCGTTTCCTCGATGCGCGTCTGCGCGTCGAAGCCGTGAAGCTGAAAGAGATCGATGTACTCGGTGCCCAGACGCTTCAGGCTGCCTTCGACGGCGCGTATGAGATGGAAGCGCGAACTGCCGACGTCGTTCGGGCCTTTCCCGCTGCGAAACGTCGCCTTCGTCGAGATCAACACGTCGTCGCGCCGGCCGGCGATCGCCTTTCCGAGAACGCTCTCGGAACGGCCGTCGGCATAGATGTCGGCGCTATCGAAGAGCGTCAGTCCCGCTTCGAGGCAGAGGTCAACGATCCGTGTCGCTTCCTTGTCGTCGCTCGCGCCCCACGCTTTGAAGAATTCGTTGCCGCCTCCGAAGGTGGCGGTTCCGAAGCTGAGTGCGGGCACGTTGAAGCCCGAACTGCCGAGTCGTCGATATTCCATGCTCGCATCTTCCCGCGGCCGTCACGTATCGTAACGCGAAGCCTGCGGTTCCGTTCGACGCAGAACGAACGTCGCCGTCAGGCCGAGCGCGGCCGCGACGGAGAGCCACGCGCCGGGCATTGCACGATCGTGCGTCGCATGGATCAGATACGTCGCGACCGCCGGCGTAAATCCGCCGAAGATCGCCGTGGCGAGACTGTAGGCGAGCGAGAAGCCCGACGTTCGCACGCGTTCCGGGACGATCTCCGTCAGATACGCCACCATAGCGCCGTTGTACGTTCCGTAGAGAAACGACAGCCAGAGTTCCGCCGCGAGCAGCGTGCCGAACGACGGCGCCGCGACCATCCACGCGAGCACGGGATACGCGGAGACGAGCGCGAGCGCCGTCGTCGCGATCATCACGGGCGTCCGGCCGATGCGATCCGAAAGCGCGCCGCCGAGCGGCAGCCAGACGAGATTCGAGACGCCGACGCAGAGCGTGACGACGAGCGCGCTCGTGAGCGAGAGATGGAGCACCGTCGTCCCGAACGTCGGCGTATACGCGGTGATGAAGTAGAACGAGACGGTCGTCATCGTCACGAGCATCGCGCCGAGCGCGACGATGCGCCGGTGCGCGACGAGCGATGCGAGCGTCTCGCGGAAACCCGGATGCGACGTGCGCGAGGCGAACGCATCGGTCTCGCGCAGCGACGACCGCAAGAAGAACAGCAACGGCACGAGCGCGCAACCGATCAGGAACGGCACGCGCCAGCCGAACCGCAGCGTCCCGACGAGCGCGGCAAAGACGACGGCGACCTGCTGGCTCGCCGATTGCCAGCTCACGAAAAATCCGCGGCGTCCCGGCGGCGCGATTTCCGCGAGGTAGACGGCAACGCCGCCGAGTTCGACGCCGGCCGAGAAGCCCTGGACGAGACGCCCCGCGAGGACGAGCAACGGCGCGGCCAAGCCGAGCACCGCGTACCCGGGCAGCACGGCGATCGAGAGCGTGCCGATCGCCATGAGTCCGAGCGTGAGCAGCAATCCCGCGCGCCGGCCGCGACGATCCGTATACGCTCCGAGTACGACGGCGCCGAGCGGACGCATCAGGAAGCCCGCGCCGAAGGTCGCGAACGCGAGCATGAGCGACGCGTACGGATCGCGCCCCGGGAAAAACGTCGCGGCGATCGCGGCCGCGTAATAGCCGAAGATCGTGAAATCGTACATCTCGAGGAAGTTGCCCGACGCCACCTGCGCGACGTTGCCCGCAATCGCGAGGGCCGGCGTCCGAGGCGGCCTAACGCTTCTGGCCATGGTCGCCATCGCTACGCCGCTTGCCGCGCGAGCCCTCGCTTCCGGTCGCGCGTGATCGCGGTTTCTCTGCGCGAGGCGCGACACGTCGCTCTCGCCGCGCAAGGTTTCGGCGCGGCGCGCGGTCCGGCGGTCGGACGGCGCGCTCTCGCCGCCGTCGTCGCGCGCCTCGGCTGCATTCAGATCGACTCCGTCAACGTTCTCGTCCGCTCGCATTTTCTGCCGTTCTTCTCTCGACTCGGCACGTACGACGTCGCGCTCCTCGACGGATTGCTGTACGGCAAACGGCGCGCGTTCGCGGAGTATTGGGCGCACGAAGCGTCGATCGTGGAACTCGAGCGCTGGCCGCTCCTGCGCTGGCGCATGCATCGCGCGCGCGACGGCCGCGGCACGTGGGGCAGCGTCGCGCGCATCGCCGCGGACCGGCCCGACCTCGTGCGCGGGGTTCGCGCGCGCATCGCGACGGACGGCCCGCTCGCCGCGTCCGATTTCGAAGGCGCCCGCTCCGAAGGGTCGTGGTGGGGCTGGAGCGAGACGAAGCGCGCGCTCGAATATCTCTTCTGGTCGGGCGAGGTGACGACGCGGCGGCGGCGGACGAGCTTCGAACGCGAGTACGATCTCGTCGAGCGCGTCGTTCCGAGCGAGATCCTCGCTCGAACGATCGACGAGCGCACGGCACAACGCGAACTCGTGCGCGTTGCCGCCGGCGCGCTCGGCATCGCGACGGAGCGCGACCTTCGCGATTACTTCCGGCTCGACGTCGCCGACGCGAAGCGCGCGGTCGGCGACCTCGTCGAGGCG
>CAJCIN010000189.1 GCA_903970385.1 Rhodospirillales bacterium
GGATTTTAGTCGCTCGAGATCAACCGAGGCGTCTGATGATGTCGGATTCTCGCTGTTCATGCTTAGCCGTTCTTAAGCGAATTGAAATCGCCTACGCTTAACGTGACGACCAACTGCAAAATCCATCGTCGGGATAAACAATGGCCATCAGGCGGTGCCCCGAATTAGCTCCCTAGAATGTTACCCAACTATCAAATTTCTTTCGCTCGCAGCGACAAGCCCCGGATCCTGATCGTATCGTTTTGGCAGTCTAGAAACCAAAGCTATGCCGTTGACTTCGGCGATGAAGGACGGCCGATCTAGCACCCTTCAGAGCGTCGTATGAGCGCCTCGACGTCGGCCTCCGCGACGCCGGCTTCGAGAAGCACGGATCGCGTGTGCTCGCCGAGCGTCGGCGCGACGCCGCGAGCGGGAACGTCCGCGCCGGCGAACGACACCGGAAATCCGAGCGTTCGCAAACGGCCTTCCGTCGGATGCTCGATCTCCTCGAAAAATCCGACCGACTGCAAGTGCGGATCGCGCTGGAGTTGCGCGACGTCGTAGAGCGGCATCACCGGAATGTCGGCCGCCTCGAGCGTTGCGAGCCACTCCGCGGTCGTCCGCGTCGCGAGCACGCGTGCGACCTCACCATACGCGCCGTCGTAATCGAGCACGCGCGCGGCGGGATCGTGCAGGCGCGCATCGCCGCGATAGCGTTCGCTCTCCCCGCACACTTCGAAGAAACGCTTCCAGTGCGCCTCGTTATAGAGCAGCACGCACACGTAGCCGTCCGTCGTGCGAGACGGCTTCCGATTGCGCGCGAGGATGCGCGCGTAGCCGGCGTCGCCCTCGGGCGGCACGAACGAGTCGCCGCCGAGATGATCCGCGAGCACGAGTTCGACCATCGTTTCGAACATCGGCACCTCGAGCGCGCGGCCCGTTCCGGTCCGCGACCGCTCGACGAGCGCTGCGAGGATCGCCGACGCCGCCACGATGCCTGCGGTACGATCGACGACGAGCGCCGGTACGTAACGCGGTTCGTCCCCGGCCATCGCGAACGTCGCGGCGAGACCCGACGCGCCCTGGATGAGATCGTCGTACGCGGGGCGCGCCGCGTACGGGCCGTCCTGGCCGTACCCGACGAGGCTCGCGTAGACGATGCGTGCGTTCGCGCGCGCGACCTCGTCGTACGTGAGTCGCAAACGTCGCATCGCCGCACGGCGCACGTTGTGCACGAACACGTCGGCCGTACCGACGAGCGCGAGCAGCGCATCGCGGCCGCGCTCCGTCTTCAGATCGAGGACGATGCTGCGCTTGCCGCGCGCGCCGTGCATGAAGACCGCACCCATCCGATCGTGACGTTGCGCGCTCGCACGACGCATGATGTCGCCGCCCGGCGGCTCGACGAGGATGACGTCCGCACCGTAGTCGGCGAGCACGTGCGTCGCCCACGGTCCCATCACGACGGAACTGAGATCGAGGACGCGGATGCCGTCGAGCGGGCGCGCGATCGTCGTCAGTCCGCGACCGCGCGCTCGACGATATCCGCGAACGCATCGAACGCGGTGCGTTGCAGGTTGTGGCCTTCGTTCGAGAACGTGCGGACTTCGACGTTCGATCCGCCGCGCTCCGCGAGGAACGCGAGATCGTCAGCCGAGAGCACGGACTCGATGCCCGCGGCGAGGACGAGCAGCGAAACGGGGTAGGCGGCGATCGCGTCGCGCAGATCCCAACCGCCGGCATCCGCATCGTTGTCGGTGCCGAGACGTTCGAGCGGCTCGATCGTCATCGGAAGCATCGCGTGCAGCTTTCCCGCGATGTCCAGCGGATGCGCGTCCGCGTACATCGCGCGGATCGCCTCCGCTTTCGCTGTGGGAGCGAGCGCGAGCGTCTCGCGCAGATCGTCGACGTAGTCGGCCGCGAACGTGCCGGGCGCGACGCGCAGCATCGGATCGATCGCGATCGTTCGCTTCGGCCGCAGCGCGCGGCCGCCGAGCAATGCGACGGCGCCGCCCCACGAGTGGCCGACGAGCACGTCGACGGGCCCGGGCAGCGCCGCGGCGACCTCTTCGAGATCGGCGAGGCTGCGCGCGAGCGTCATCGGACCGGGCGCACTCGCACGATCGCCGTGACCGCGCTGATCGTAGGCGAACGTCCGCGCCGACCCGGCGAGCCGTTCGCCGAGACGCGCCCACGATTTGCGCGAACTCGTGATGCCGTGCACGCAGAGCACGATCGGCCCGCGGTCGCCCCAGCGGTCGACCTCCGTCACGACCCCGCGACGGGCGCGCGACCGGAGAACGTCAACTCTGCGACACCCGACTTGTCGAGCTCGCCGATGCCGAGCGCGACCATCCGATCGTATTGTGCCGCGGTCGCGGCGGCGACGGGCAGCGCGAGCCCGGCGTCGGTCGCGAGCGCGAGCGCGATATGCGTGTCCTTCGCCGCGTGCGCGGCCGAGAAGAACACGTCGTGCTCGCGATTCTGCATGTCGAGGCCGTCCGTCTCGAGGACGCGTGAGTTCGCGCCGGTTTGCGAGAACACGTCGCGGAGCATCGCGAGATCGAGACCGAGCGCGTCGCCGAGGCCGAGGCCTTCCGCGAGGCCCGCGGTGTTGACGTTCATCACCATGTTGACGAGCGCTTTGACTTGCGCCGCGCTGCCGGAGGGACCGATGTAGCGCAGCGACGACGACATCGACTCGAGCATCGGCTTCACGCGTTCGTAGACGTCGCGCTCGCCGCCGATCATCAGATACAACGAGCCGTCGCGCGCCTGCGTGATCGAGCTCGCCATGCACGCCTCGAGGGCGGACGCGCCGCGGGCCTTCGCGCGACGTTCGATCTCGACGTGTACGCCCGGCGTGACGGTCGCCGTATTCACGAAGATCTTCCCCTCCGCGCCCGCGAGCAACGTGTCGCCGGATTCGGCGAAGATCGTGCGCATCGCCGCGTCGTCCGTCACGACCGTCACGATGACGTCGGCGAGCGCGGTGACGTCCGCGAGCGTGCGCACGTGTTTCGCACCCGTGTCCTGAGCCGACGCGACGGCGGACTCGTCGCGTGCGTCGTACACGGCCGCGATCGCGTAGCCGCAATCGCGCAGGCGCAACGCCATGTTCGCGCCCATTCGGCCGACGCCGACGAAACCGACGGCCGTCTTCGCGCCACTCCCACTCGACTTCATGCGGCGTTGCTTTGAAACCGGGCGCGACGAAGCCTGGGAACGGTCTCGCTAGGCGCCGATATCCAAACCGATGTCCAGCGCCGTCACGCTGTGCGTCAGCGCGCCCACGGAGATCACGTCGACGCCCGTGGCGGCGATGCGTGCGATCGATTCGAGCGTGATGCCGCCCGACGCTTCGAGCAGCGCGCGACCGTTCGTACGCCGTACCGCTTCGGCGAGATCGCCCGCGGAAAAATTGTCGAGCAAGATGACGTCGGCACCCCGCGCGTGCGCGAGCGCCTCATCGAGTTGCGCGAGCGTATCGACCTCGAGTTCGATCTTCACGAGATGGCCGGCACGTTCGTACGCGCCGTCCAATGCCGCCGTGATGCCGCCGGCGAGCGCGACGTGATTGTCTTTGATGAGGATCGCATCGTCCAGCCGGAAACGGTGGTTCGCGCCGCCGCCGGCTCGCACCGCATACTTCTGCAGCGCGCGCAAACCGGGCAGCGTCTTCCGCGTCTCGGCGATCGCGACGCGACCCCCGGCCGCGGCGACGTAGCGCGCCGTCGCGGTCGCGATGCCGCTGAGGTGACAGAGCAGGTTGAGCGCGGTGCGCTCGGCACCGAGCAACGCGCGCGCGTCGCAGGCGATCGTGGCGATCGTCTCGCCGGCGGCGACCGTCGTGCCGTCGCCGCGCTCGATCGCAAACGATGCCTCCGCGTCGAGCATGCGAAACGCCTCGAGCGCCGCATCCAAGCCGGCGACGACGCCCGGGGCGCGCGCGACGAGAGCCGCACGCGCGCGTACGCCGGCCGGCACGGTCGCTTCCGACGTGAGATCGCCGCCGAGCCCGAAATCTTCCGCGAGCGCCGCGCGGACGAGTCCCTCGTACAGCACGCGCGAAAGCGCGTTCATGCGCTGCGCGCGTCCGCGAGCGTCGAATAGGAGCGGTGCCGTTCGGCGATCGAGCGCTCCGGATGGTCGGTCCGCATGTGGCTGCCGCGCGATTCGCGGCGGCGCAGCGCGGCGTGCGCGACGAGGGCGCCGACGACCGCCGCCTCCCGCACGTCGTCGCTCGGCGACGCATCGCCGATCGCGTTCAAGCGTTCGATCGCGACGGACAACCCGGCTTCGTTGCGCTCGACGCCGACGCCGGCGTACATCGCGTCGCGCAGCGAACGCCATTCTGCATCGGAACCCGGCACCGGTGCGGCGTACGCACGCGTCGCCGCCGGCCGGACGACGCGTGCGAAGGTCCGCGCTGCGACGTCGCGCGCGATGCGCTCCGGGTAGACGACGGATTCCAGCAGCGAATTGCTCGCGAGGCGATTGGCGCCGTGCACGCCCGTTGCCGCGACTTCGCCGCACGCGTAGAGGCCCGGTACGTTCGTGCGGTCCGCGAGATCGACCGCGACGCCCCCCATGTGATAGTGCGCGGCGGGAACGATCGGGATCGGTTCGTGCCGCGGATCGATGCCGTACCGCATGCACGCATCGAACACGGTCGGAAAGCGTTCGGGAAAGTTATCCGGCGCGACGTGGCGCGCGTCGAGATACACGCGTTCGTTCGCTTGTCGCAGCGCGAACACGCGCCGTGCGACGACGTCGCGCGGCGCGAGATCGAGCGCGGCGTCGACGCCCGCCATCACGAGCGAACCGCGTGCGTCGACCAGAACCGCGCCTTCGCCGCGCACGGCCTCGCTCACGAGGGGCAGGGGATCCGCCGCGACGTCGAGCGCCGTCGGATGGAATTGCACGAACTCGAGATCCGCGAGCCGAGCGCCGGCGCGCGCGGCGATCGCGATGCCGGCGCCGCGCGACGACGTCGGATTGGTCGTGAATCGGTAGAGTCCACCGAGGCCGCCCGTGGCGAGCACGACGCACGGCGCGGAGAACGTTCGCACGTCGCCGGCCACGCGCAGCGTCAACCCCGCGACGGCGCCGCCGGCATCCAACACCACGTCGAGGGCGCGCGAGTCTTCGTAGCAGACGATGTCCGCGGATGCGTGCACGGCGAGGGCGATCGCGCGCACGAGCTCGGCGCCCGTCGCATCGCCGCCCGCGCGCAAGATGCGACGACGCGAATGCGCGCCTTCACGGCCGAGTGCGTAGTGTGCGTCCTCGCGATCGAAACGAACGCCGAGCGCCGCGACGCGCTCGATCGCGTGCGGAGCGTCGGCCGCCAGGCGCGCGGCGACGCGCCGTTCCACGAGTCCCGCACCCGCCGCGACCGTATCCGCCGCGTGCAGCGCGGGCGAGTCGTCGTCGCCGACGGCGGCCGCGATGCCGCCCTGCGCCCACGCGGACGACGTCCACTGCCCGAGCGAGCCGTAGGAGACGAGTGCGACGCGGCGCGGCCGGAGTTCGAGCGCCGTCAACATGCCGGCGAGCCCCGCACCGACGACGATCGCGTCGAACGTT
This sequence comes from Rhodospirillales bacterium, assembly GCA_903970385.1. GTDB lineage: Bacteria > Vulcanimicrobiota > Vulcanimicrobiia > Vulcanimicrobiales > Vulcanimicrobiaceae > Palsa-1515. The sequence continues at coordinate 5,569 of CAJCIN010000189.1, forward strand.
TCGGCGTCCGACCGAACCGCGTTCATACGCTCGCGAGATCGCGCCGGACGGCGGTCATCCGTTCGACCGCGAGCCGAGCGCGACCGGCGATCGCCGGATCCACTTCGATCTGCGGCGACATCGTCTCGAGCGCGCGCAAGATCTTCGGCAGCGTGATGCGACGCATGTGCGGACACAGGTTGCACGGTTGCATGAATTCGATTTCCGGAAAGGCGTCGACGAGATTGCCCGCCATCGAACACTCGGTGATCATCGCGACGCGCGCGGGCCGGCGCTCCTTCACGTAGCCGAGCATCGCCGTCGTCGAACCGACGAAATCGGCGTTCGCGAGCACGTCCGGCGGACACTCGGGATGCGCGAGCACCACGATGCCCGGATGCATCTCGCGCAGATCGAGGATCTCGGTCGCCGTGAAGCGCTCGTGCACTTCGCAGTGCCCCTTCCACGTTACGATCTCGACGTTCGTTTTCGACGCGACGTACGCGGCGAGATACTCGTCCGGGAGAAAGATCACTTTCGGCACGCCGAGCGATTCGACGACCGCGACCGCATTCGCCGACGTGCAGCACACGTCGGTCTCGGCTTTGACCGCGGCGGACGTATTGACGTACGTCACGACGGGAACGCCCGGATGCTCCGCGCGCAAGGCACGAACGTCGGCCGCCGTGATCGATTCGGCGAGCGAACATCCCGCCGCGAGATCCGGCAGCAACACGATCTTCTCGGGGTTCATCAGCTTCGCGGTTTCGGCCATGAAGTGCACGCCGCACATGACGATCACGTCGGCGTCGGTCTTCTCCGCCGCCTGCGCGAGCGACAGCGAATCGCCGATGATGTCGGCGACGCAGCGATAGATCTCGGCCGTCTGGTAATGGTGCGCGAGCACGACCGCGTTCTTCTCGCGCTTGAGCTCCTCGATGCGCGCGATGTACGGCGCGTACAGCTCCCACTCGGCACGCGTGACGGAGTGCGCGACTCGAGCGTAGAGATGCTCGGTCGCGGCGGCCACGTCTGGCGTGTACGGAAGGTCGAGACGCTCGGGCGTTGCGATCATGGTGTACCGTGTGACGCCGCGCGGACGACGCCCGGTTGCGCTTCTGAAGCCCTGTCGTAACAGGCTTTTAAGTGAAACGATCGTTTCAGTTTGAAGTTGGGGCGGCGAAGCCTTCGTTGAAAGTTGGGGCGGCGTGCCCCCCAACCACCCCCGAGCCCGCGCTCGCGGGCTCTATGACGAAGCTCGGTGGCGAGATCGATCTCTTTGGGCGGCTACAGGCCTTTGACGGAGGGGCGGGACGGGGCCGCGCGGCGGCGGGACTCGGCGGGCGGCAAGACGGTTTC
>CAJCIN010000190.1 GCA_903970385.1 Rhodospirillales bacterium
CGCTGTTGGGTCTGCCCGCCGATACGTACGCCGTCGCCGTCGAACGGCAAGGCTACGAACGGGCCGTCGAGCACGTGACGATCGGTCCCGGCCAGAGCCGGCGGCTTACGTTCGCTCTGCAGAAAACGTTGCGCACCATCGGCACCGTGCACGCCCCCTCGCGCGCCTTCACGAGCGGCACGACGACCGATTCGTTCGTCGTGAGCGGCGACGCGGCACGCGCCCTCGAGCCGACCACGGCGTCGGCCGGTCTCGCGGCCTATACGGAGGGCACGATCCAAGGCGCGATCGCGAACGTGCCGGGCGTCGATCTCGACGCGTTCGCGAACGCGATCCTGCGCGGCGGAAAAGTCGGCGACGCGGTGTTCGATTACGATTCGATTCCGATACCGCAGGGGCTCATCGCGGAACCGGGCGGCAACGTCGACGGCGCGCAGTTGCCGACGACGGGCGTCGCCTCGACGACGACGACGCTCGCGGGATATACGAGCGAAGGCGACAACTCGATCGCGGGCGTGATCGATCAGGTCGCCGCCGTCGGAACGTATCCGAGCCGCACGTCGGTCGACATCGCGGACGGACTCGGGACGCAGCTCCAATTCGCCGACGTCGAGTATCTCGGGGCGTCGCCCGACCTCACGTGGCGTTATGCGGCCGCCGCCCGCACGGGGACGGAGTATCTCAGCTACGGCGACGGTCACACATTCTATCCGTCGGAAGCGGCGACGTACGGCCTCGCGCTCCAGAACCGCAGTCAGGGCTCGTTCGAAACGAACCTCCATTACCGGGCAACCTCGAACGACGACATCTCGTTTCTCGCGTTCGGCGGCGAAGCGCGTTACGATCAGTACGGGTCGCCCTATAGCGGCGAGACGATCGGCGGCCTCGGACCTTTCCCGGGCTACACGAATCAGGCCGCATCCGTGCATTTCGCGTCGAGCGTGCGCGGCTCGTTCGACGCATTCAAGGTGCAATGGCTGCACACGAGTGGTTCGCTCCTCAACCGCGTCCAAGTGTACGATTCGGAGTTCGGGTCGCTTTCGGGAGGCCCGTTCTGGGACGAGAACGGATTTCCGGACGGCGCCATCTCTCTGCAAGAGGTCTCTTCGCAGCGCCAGATCGGCATCAATTACGACGGCGACGGCGTCTTCGGTCGCAATCGCGTCAAATTCGGCGCCGAGTATCGCTCGAACACGTCGCTCCTCGATCAAGTCGTGCCGACGGCGGATGAAGACATCACGTCGCAGCCGACCGTGCTCTCGTATCTCACGTATCTCGGCGACACGTATCGCGCGGGCGACCGGCTCGAACTCTCGGGGACGGCGCGCGTGACGGGCGCCACGATCAAACCGAGCGTCGGATACGAGTATCGAACGGGCGCGATCGACCCGCACTTCGGCGCGTCGTACCGGCTCGGCTCGTCGTTCGCGCTGCGCGCGACGTTCGACCACTCGACGGTCGCACCGGCACCGCTCGAAGCCGATCGCGTCGATTCGACGAACGTCGACGACGACGGAAATCTCGCGCCGTTCGTCGCGCTGCGTCCGGAGACGGCGAACGACTTCACGTATTCGTTCGAGAGCGACGGCCCGACCCGATTCCGGCTCACCTACTATCAGGATTTCGAACAGAATCTGATCGACGTGCTGCCGTTCGACTTCCGTTCCGCGCTCACGTCCGGGCTGAACCCGAACGGCGTCGGCGTGCCGAGCAACATCGGCGATCTCCGCGCGAACGGACTAGAACTCAATGTCAAGCACGGCGGCCTTGCGTTCAATGCGAACCTCGTCCGCGCGTTCTCGTCGAGCGCCTCGCAGTTCGCGTACAACGATCTCAACGCGCCGGCCGTTGCGGCGGGACATCTCTTCCCCGTGTCCTACGAGCCGGATCTCACGGCGCAACTCTCGTACGAGTTTCGAACGGCGCGGAACCGCGTTCGCATCACGCCGTCGCTCTCGTATCAGAGCGGCTATCCCTACGGGAACGGTAAGGAAATCTACATCTTCGACCCGGTCACGAACAAACCGGAGTTGGTACCGAACGACAACTACGAAAATCCGGGCTACAACTATTACTTCCTCAAGGATCCGTCGATGCCGTTCAACGCGGCGACGAATCCTTACATCGGGACGCTCGGAACGAACGAAGGGAACGACCCGAATACGTTGCGCTCGAGCCCGCAGTTCCTCGTAAACCTGCACCTCGAGGGCGATCTCTCGAAACGCGCGACGATCGTGCTCGACGTCGCGAACCTGTTCGGCGAATTCGCGCCGACCGCGTATCAGGGCAATGCCTATCTGATCGGACCGCCCGGGTACGCCGGCGGAAACCCGCTGTACGAAGCCGCCTATCAGAACGTCACCGGCTTCGCTAGTCCGTACACGCTCGGCAACGGCGTGCCGACGAACGACGGCGTGCATGCGATCGTGCCGTGGTCGTACGGACGTGCCGGCTACATCGCGCAATCGTATCCGCTCGGCCGGACGGTGCAGTTGCGCTTCCGGTACCGCATCTAGACGCGCGCGACATCGTCGCCCAGGGGAAGCGGCCCGAGCGGCCAATCGTCCGGGCGACATGTCGCGCTTTCATATCGTCTCGCTCGTCGCCGTCGC
>CAJCIN010000191.1 GCA_903970385.1 Rhodospirillales bacterium
CCGCCGTGAAGCGCCCTTGTTTGACGAAATACTTCTGAAATTCGGCGGGATCGACGCCACGCGAGTTCGGCTTCGACGGATCCTTCGGCGGGGTGCTGAACATCTCGGCAAACTCGCGATCGAAAGCGATCAATTCCGCGGCGAGCGCACGCCGCTCTTCCGAGTACGTGTGCAGTATTCGCGGCGAGCAACGGCGCCGTAGGACTGCCGCGAGCTTCCAGCCGAGATTGAACCCGTCGGCCATCGACACGTTCATCCCTTGGCCGGCCTTCGGGCTGTGCGTGTGGCACGCATCGCCTGCGATGAAGACGAGGGGCCGGCGACGACCCGTCTCTCCGTCGGGGACGTCGTCGAATCTCTCGCAAAGCCGTTGCCCGATCTCGTACACGGACCACCACGCGACCTCTTTGACGTCGAGCGTGTACGGCTCGAGAATGCGTTGCGCCGCTGCGATCAAACGATCGATCGTGATGTTCCGCTCGGCGACGCGTTCGCTGCTCTTGAGTTCGTCGAGTTCGATGTAGAACCGAACGAGGTATCCGCCCTCGCGTGGAATGATGAGCAGGTTGCCTTCGTTCGCCGAATGGATCGCGGTTTTGAGACGGATGTCGGGAAAATCCGTGACGGCTAAGACGTCCATCACGCCCCACGCCTGGTTTGCCGAATCACCCTGCAGCTTTCGTCCGATCGACTGGCGCACGACGCTACGCGCGCCCTCGCACCCGACGGCATAGCGCGCCTTGATCGTTTCGACGTGACCTTCGTAGCCGGCGTCGATTCGCTCCAGCTTCGCCGTGATCGGATACTCGCGATCGTCGGACTCGACGTCGTACGCCGCGTTCGTCTCGATCGTCAGATCGATCAATCGACGGGAGTAGTGGGGCTCCGCGTGTGTAGGCGAACGCCGCATCACGTCGAGGAAGAAGTCGTGCACGCGCGCTTGATTGAGGATGACGTGCGGAAACTCCGAGAGGCCGTCCTCGGTGTCTTGGATTCTGCCGCTCCGAACGATCTTCGCGCGCTCGCCGTCACTCGGCCTCCAGAACGTCGTCTCGTTGACCCAATAGGACTCTTTCAAGACCCGTTCGCTGAAGCCGTACGCCTCGAACATCTCGACCGTGCGGCACGCGATACCATCCGCCTGTCCGAGCAGCAGAGGTCCCGCTTTCTGCTCGACGAGCGCGGTCGTGATGTCCGGGAACGCCGCGAGCTGCGCTGCTAACGTCAAACCCGTCGGACCGCTGCCCACGATGAGGACGTCGACTTCGCGCGGGAGCCCGTCGCGTCGCGGTTCGCGTTTTTCGGGATCGCCAAACGTCGCGGGGTCGCCGAGCCGAACGCCGTCGAGATGGAATTGCACGAGTACGACTTCGGGCGGCGGCTCCGCGGCTCCGGTAGCCGGTCAGGTTCGAAGTCGATGTAAGGCGAAAAGGAGACCGAGCGTCTCGCAAGATGAGAGGCCTCGATGGAGAGATGGCAGAGCGGTTTAATGCAGCGGTCTTGAAAACCGCAGAACCGGAGACGGTTCCGTGGGTTCGAATCCCACTCTCTCCTCCGAGCCGCTGCGTCGTTACCGCGCTGCTCGCAGCGTGCCCGAACGACGCGAAGACGACTCCGCTTTCAACTTGTCGAGGAAATTGGCGCGGCCGAGCGCTTCGCAGATGATGCAGTCGGCCACGTGGATCGCGTTGCCGGTCAACGACGTCGGCACGTACGAGCTATCGTCGACGATCGTCGTCTTCGCGCCGAGGCCCGAGAAGTAGGCCTGAGCTTTCGTGGTATTCGTGTAGGTCACGAGCGGGTCGATCTTCGCGCCGCAGAGATAGATCGGTGCGACCGGCTTCCAGCCGCTCAGCAGAGAATTGTCCGCGAGATCGGCGTCGATCGGCGACGTCGCATCGGCGAGCGATGTGAGGAACGATGGCTGCAGAAGCGACGTCGCGAGGACTGGTAACTCCGTGCCGAGTTCTCCGGCCTGAGACGCGGTCGGCAGCGGCAGCAGCGTATCGATCGTGCTGTCGTACGGCGATTGGAAGACGGTCGTCGGACCGGCGCTGCCGTACAGGTTCGCGTACGTCTTCTGGAAGCCGGTCAGGAGATACGCCAACAGCGACGGGCCGGCCGAGTTCTTCGTGCTGATGACGAAGTTCACGCTGTTCAAGATGTCGTACGGTCCGCTGATTGCGGCGTTTCCGACCACGTCGAACTCCGTCGGCTCGTGAGCCTCGATTTCACGCTGTGTCGCGACCGTCGTGTGGCCGCCTTGCGACGCGCCGGCGAGCATGACTTGGCCGCTCAGACCGACCCCGAGCACGTTCGCGAGATTGCGCGCCGCGCGCATCGAATCGACCACGGCGCTCGCCTCGGTTTGCGCATGCAAATACGGATGGAACGGATATGCCGAGAGCCCGAGCCCGAGGTAGTCGGTCGCGGCGGTCACGTAGCCTTGGCTACCGTACACGAGCGCGAGATCCAACGTTTGTTCGTCGGAGATCGTGCTGTTGATCGGCGGAGACTTGATGAGGTTCGTGCCTTGGCCGAAGCCGAGCAGCGGATACGGTCCCGCACATCCCGTTTGAGGGATGAAGACGCCGGCGCTCGCGTCCGCCTGTTCGTCGTGCACGCCGACCGTCGTGTATTTCACCTGGTACACCGCGACACTGCATTGCGGCGCTCCACCAAACGGCACGATTGCGGGCGCATCAGGAGCGGCGGCCAACTGCGTCGTCGTCAACACGCCGACCTTGACGTAACTCTCCAAAGAGCCGCGCGTGACGACCGGCGCGACCGTCGAGCCGGATCCCCCGCAGGCGGCGAGGCAAAGACAGACGGTCGTTAGCGCAAGACGGTGACGCACGATCGAGACCTCCACGAAACTTTCGTCCGCAAATACTGTGCAGTTACGGAGATTCCTACCATCTCTCCACGGCGAGGTTTATGGCGACCTTTTAACATCGAAATTGCTGCGATCAGACGTCGCGGGCGAAGTGAGCCGCCAACAGCATCGTGAGCCGGTCGCCCGTGCGAACCAGCACGAAGCGGGAGCCGTCTGCAGCGCCTTCCCGACGAGAATCGCCTGACCGTCGTAGAGTGCGGAGGCGAGTCCGCGCGCGTAGTAGCCGAGTTCTTCGAGGATCGTCAGCGTCGCGAGCGTCGGATACGCGAGACCGCGGCCGCCGACGTCCTTCGGAAATGGAATCTCGTAGATAATCCTTGCGCGCCATCGCGTCGAATGGTTCGCATGGAAACAGCTCGACCGACTCGGCCGTCGTGTTGAGCCGATCGGCGACGGGCGCGATCACCTCGTTTGCGAACAGCCGCACCTCGCGCCGGATCTCGCGCGTTTGCTCCGGCAGCCAAACGTCGTGGAACAGCGCTTCGGCTCGGCGGGGTACGACGTCATATTCACTCGTCGATAGGTTACGTTATCGCTCGAGCTTTCGCTTTCGCGCCCGCACGATGCGCGGGGGGTAGGTCGCGGCTTGGAAGAGTGGAATCGCTTCGCATGTTCGTCCGTCGATGTGCCGCAATCGTACGTCTCGCGGGCATTGCCGTCGCGCTCGACGGGTGCGGCGGCGGCGGTTCGTCCGGACCTCCCGCTCCGACTCCGACGGCGACGGCGATGCCAACATCCACCGCGAAGCCGACGGCGACACCGACCGTAAGCGCGACGTCGACCCCGACGGCGAAGCCGACGGCAACTCCGACGCCGACCGCAACCCCGAGCCCGACACCGACCCTCGCGCTCGCGGCGTTCACGCTCTCGGGCGGCGAACAGAACGTCATCGCGCCGGGCTCGACCGGCTTGCAATATACGCCCGACGAGCACGTCTCGTTCATGCGGCAATCGGATGGAACGTTTCTGCTCTGGGCAGCCGGCGGCGGGACGTACGGGACGTATCTCTTTCGCACGCCGGATCTGCTGTCGCTGGGCGCGCCGACCTCCGTCTTCCAACCATCCGGGGCCGGCACGACCGCGTTCGATGCGGATTACGCCGGCGCGGGCAGCGTCTTTCCCGCGATAAACGGCACCGATCTCTTGATGATCTACCACGCGGAGAATCATCTCTTCAGCGGGGTCGACTATCCGGGAACGCCGTTTTACGCGGGTATCGGCTTAGCGCGGTCGCACGACGGCGGCGTCACCTGGACGCGAGAAGGCGAGATCATCTCGGGTCACGACCCGCAGCAACCGACGCAATCGTCGCCGGGCGCCGGCGCGGCGACGCCGACCGTCGTCGAAACGGGCGGCTTCATCTACGTGATCTACCGCGAGATCGACGTGCAGAGCAAGGTCGTCGGTTTCGGCATCGCGCGCGCGCCGATCGCCGGCGACGGCGCGCCCGGCACGTGGCTGAAGTACGATGCCGGATCGTTCGGCACCGCGGGCCTCGGCGGCGCGTTTACTCCCCTCGCGATCGTCCTCGATCCGGCGGTACCGAGCGACCAGCGGCAGCCGCACGTGTCGTTCAATGCGTACCTGCATCAGTACGTGATGGCCGCGGTCGGAAACGGTGGAATCTACGTGTCGACGTCGCCCGACCTCATCCACTGGACGAACGGGTTGGTCGCGTTACCCGGCGCCTATCCCGACTCGACGATCACGAATGCCGAGGTGCACGATTGGTATCCGACGATCGTGAGCCCGAGCGAGCCGTCCGAGGAATTCTCCGCGCAAACCGGATACCTATACTACGCGAAGTTTCTCGGCGACGGCACGTCGCATCACTACATGTATCGCCGAGCGTTCACGATCACGGGCCGCTGAACGCTACGATGCCATGCGTGCGAAGCGGAAGCGGAAGACGTCGAGCTGCTCGATTTCCGCGCGCAGGGCGGCCTGCATCTCCATCGCGCGAGCGAAGGCGTCGCCGTCGTGGAGGGCCGAGAGCCGGTACGCCGCGAGATGCTCCGCGTAGCTGCGTCCGAGTGCTGTGATGTAATCGAAGCCGTTCGCGTCGCAGATCGTGACGAGCTCGGCGACGGCGCCACGCACGTTGTCCACTTTCCTGATGAGGATCGAATCGTGACCGCGTTCGACGTACCCGAAATCCTCGGCTTGCAGAAAGACGCTCATCTGTCGTACGAGGGACAACGATTGCGCGAGAAACTTCTCGACGTTCGCGAGCGGCATGCGCGAGAGGAGGTCGAGCAAGGCCCTATAGCGCTCTTCGACCCGCTTCGTGTCGCGGAGTTCGCGGTTGATCCGCACGCGTTCGTAGACGTCGTCGATCGAGACGTAGACGGCGCTGACGCTGCCGGCGCCGTCGCGAACGCGCCGGAAGCTGACGTCGACGTAGGACGCCGAGCGATCCGGATCCGCGTCGCGCGTCAGCTCGACTTCGCGGACGATGAAGCGGTCGTTGTCGGGATCGCCTGCGGTCGCGTCGTCGAACATGCGGCGCAAGATCTCGTCGACGGTCGCAATGGATTTCGGCGACGCGAGCGGTTCGAGCAACTCGCGCATCGAGCGGCCCTCGACGTCCGGAGCGTCGAAGAGTTCGCCGAGCCGCTTGGAAAACGGCTCGCAGACGCGCTGGTTGCGATCGAGCGCGAACATGCGGTAGTTCGCCGAGTCGAGCAGCAGCGCGGCGTCGTGGCCGGGCGAGGTCGCCGGCGGCGGAGGCGCGGGGGCGGGTGCGGGAGCGATGAAAACGGGAGCGAGCTGCGGCTGCGTCGCCGAGAGTTCGCTGCGCGATTGCGCTGCGGCGCCGAAGCGAATCATGAGCCCGACGACGAGCAACGCGAGCGCCGCCATCGCGCCGATGGAGACGAGACGGCGCGACGACTCTGCGGTCTTCTCCGTCGTATCGTTCGCGGCCGACACGTCGAAGCGGATCTCGTCGAGGCTCGCGCTCACGCTCGGACCGAAATGCGTGAGTGCATCGACGACGCCGGCCGGATCTCGATGCGAGAGATCGTCCGTGTAGAGCGCGATCTGTTGCCGGATCGGCGCCCATTGAACGCTCAGGCTCTGGACGTGCGCGGCGACGGCCGGAGACGACGGCGCAGCCTGGAGTTCGGCGATCGTCGCGTCGAGGTTGTTGGAAGCGTCGAGGAGGTCGGCGTGTTCGCGGGCGATCGACTTCCGATGCTGGGACGTCGTGACGCCGAGGACGTACTCGAGGACGCGTTGCGCGCCGATGGACGCTCGCGCCGAGGCGGCGACCTCGTCGACGGAGGCGGCGTGCGCGGCCGCGGTCGACTTCGTCATCGAGAAGAGCGCGAGGACGGCGCCCGTCACGAGGACGGTGCTGAGAATGACGATCAGCGTCCCGATCCGGGCGAGAATCACGGCACTCGTGCCCGGCCTCATGCTCGCTCCTCGGGTCGAATCGCTTCGCCGAAGCTTGATACGCTTGCCAATCTAAACCCCCGTGATAAGCGATTCGGCTGTGAACCGCATCACCTTAAGTCCGTTTCGTATGACTTCGACCGAAAAACGGACGATTACAGATACGCCGTTGTCAGTAGCGGAGAGCCCACGTGAATCGTCGAGCGGCCCTCATGGCTGCCGTCCGGGCGGCGGACGTCGACGCCGTCCGGCTGCTGCTCGACGAGGGCTGCAATCCGCGCCTCGGCGACGGCCGCACGTTGCCGCTCCACGTCGCCGCTCGTCACGGCCCGCTCGAACTCGTCGAGCTGCTGATCGCCCGCGGCGCGCTCGTGTGGCAGCGGGACGGGCGCGGCCGCACCGCGCTGCACGCCGCGCGGAAGGGCAACGCCCCCGAACGAGACGCCATCGTCGCGCTTCTCGATCGTGACGCGATCGCTGATCCGGCGTTCGGCGCCGCCGTCGCCGCGATCCACGGCGGCGACGTTCGCGAGCTGGAACGCCTGCTGGATTCGGAGCCGCGCCTCTTGCGCGAGCGGAACGCCGGTCCGGACGTCTACCGGCGGGCAACGCGGCCGGATTACTTCCGGGATCCGAAGCTCGTGTGGTACGTCGCGAACAATCCGGAGACGACCGCGCGGATGGCACCGAACGTCGTCGAGATCGCGGGCGTCATGCTCGCACGCGGCGTCGATCGGGACGATCTTGAGACGACGCTCGGCCTCGTTGCGAGCAGCTCGTCCGCGCGCGAGCAGGGTCATCAACGTGCGCTCATCCGCGTGCTGCTCGACGCGGGCGCACGCGCGACGCGCGAGACGATCCTCGTTGCGGCCGCGCACCGAGAACTCGACGCATTGCGTGCGTTTCTCGACTTCGGTTCGGCGATGGACGCGCCGATCGCGGCCGCATTCGGCGATACCGCTGCCCTCGCACGCCTCGTCTCGGACGCGAACGCCGACGACGTTCGCGAAGCGTTCGGGCTCGCCGTCATCAACCGGCACGTCGAAGCGGCACGCATCGCTCTCGACGCCGGCGCCGATGTCGATGCGTTCTTACCGGTGCACGCGCACGGCACCGCGTTACATCATGCTGCCGGCGTCGACGACGTCCCGATGCTGACGTTGCTGCTCGCGCGCGGCGCTCGAAGCGATCTTCGCGATACGTTGTGGGACGGTACCGCGCTCGACTGGGCTTCGTTCGCCGGCCACGACGAAGCGAGAACGATTCTCGATAGAGCGTGATAGCAGTTCGGATAGTTTATGGGTAGAGTATCATCTCACTACGACGACCCTCGCTGCAGGGGAATGGACGTTCAAGATGTTTCGATTAGCCGCAGTTGCCGCGCTCGTCCTCGCCGCCCCGGCGATCGCGTCGGCGCAGATCGCGCCGCCGCCCGGCGCCGTCACGCATCAGGGAACGAAAACGTATCCGTCGCCCGGTCCGAAGAAATCCACCATGCATGCGAAATCCACGCATTCGAAATCGATGATGATGCACGGGACGAAAGCATCGCCGAAGCCGAAGACGTAGGACCGCTTCCCGCGAAAGGTTCAGATATGGCGCTCGAAACGCTTCCGGCTATCCTCGGCGTCGATGCGACGTACTACATGACGAAAGACGTCGGGGCCGCCGTCGCCTTCTACGACGTTCTGCTCGGCATGAGCCCGACGGCGCACGCGCCGGGAATGTTCGCGGAATACACCCTCGGTGACGATGCGTCGTTCGGGCTCTATCAGAGCGGTTCGTTCTACCCCGGCGGCACGATCATGTTCCGGGTGGCTGACGTCGCCGCGTTCGTAGCGGCGGCCCGGGATGCCGGCCTGACGTGCTTCGGTGACGGAAAAATTGAAGATACCCCGTCGTGCTATATGGCGTTCGGCACCGATCCGGACGGCAACCAATTCATGGTTCATAAGAAGAAGTAGCGTCGCAGGAAAGCCGAGCAAGCGAAGAAAACATGTTTCGCCTAAGAGCCGCGTCTTCGGATTGTTGTTTTCGCGTGCCGTCCATGGAGATACCCACGATGTTGAAAATCACGATGCTCGCCGCGGTCGGCGTACTGCTCTCCGGATCTTCGGTTCTCGCCGTCGAGTCGACGGCGCAAGCGCCTGTCAAGATCCTCTCGTGCGTCGTCGCGCGCAACGATTCCAAGTCGAATTCGCTCGGCGGCGTCGCTTACACGAACGGCGTCACCGCCATCGTGACCAATGTCTCGACGAAGGCGATCTCGGACATGCAGTTCAGCGGCATCTACAACGGTGAGACCGTGACGACGACGGTCACCGGTGCGTTCCCGGCCGGAATGTCGGAGACGTTGCACAAGACCCTGACGCCGCGCGTTTACACGGGCCCGGACGCGTCGTGCGTTCTGAATCACGTGACGTTCGCCGACGGCACGACGTGGAAGATGCCGATGCCGCCGATGATGATGAAGTAGCTTCGATATTGGCGGGCCTGTCGCGCGAGCGGCAGGCCCGTTAGGCCGGCGGTCGTGCGGTTATACAGAGGCTATGAGCGTTAAACTGACCGTCGTCTACGACAATCCGACCGATCCGGCCGCATTCGAAAAACATTACGAGGGCGTTCACAAAGCGCTCGCGATGAAAGTGCCGAATCTGCAACGTGCGGAGTTCGCGAAAGTCTTCCCGAAGGAAGACGGATCGGCGACGCCCGCGTATCGGACGGCCGACCTGTACTTCGCCGACTACGCGACCGCGTGCTCGGCGCTCGCGAGCGAAGCCGGGCAAGCCGCGGCGGGCGACGCGATCACACTCGCCACGGGCGGCGTGAAGTTTCTGCTCAGCGACATCGACGACTGAGCGTTCCCGCGACACGGCTCGATCTGCTGGCGGATCTCGACGCATACGTCGCATCGAGCGAACGCGAAGCTGCGATGGTCTCGCAGCTTCGCGCGTTCGTTACCGGGTACGTCGATTGTTTCGAACGATCGCTCGCCGTCGGCCACGTGACCGGCTCCGCATGGGTCGTCGATCGCAGGGGCGACGCGGCGCTGCTGACGCACCATCGCAAGCTCGGCAAGTGGTTGCAACTCGGCGGACACGCCGACGGCGATGCGGACGTGCGACGCGTCGCGCTCCGCGAGGCCGTCGAAGAATCCGGACTCGCCGGCATCGAGCTCGCGTCGGACGCCATCTACGACGTCGACGTGCACGAAATCCCGGCGCGGGGCGACGAACCCGCGCACCTGCACTACGACGTGCGCTTCGCCTTCTTTGCGGATCGCGGCGGCGTGCCGGTCGCGAGCGACGAGTCGATCGCCGTGGCGTGGGTGCCGCTCGCGGAGATCGAGCGTTTCGCGATCGACGATTCGGTACGCCGGCTCGCGGCGAAGACCCCCGGCCTCGTGCGCCGCCAAGCGCCGCTCAGCTGACGCCGTTCGGAGCGATTCGTTCGAAGCCGGTGTAGGGCACGAGCGCGCGCGGAACGACGACGCTGCCGTCGGCCTGCTGGTAGTTCTCGAGAACGGCGACCAGCGTGCGCCCCACCGCGAGCCCCGAGCCGTTGAGCGTGTGCACGAACTCCGGCTTCGCTTTGGGATCGCGGCGGAAACGAATCTGCGTGCGGCGCGCTTGGAAGTCCGTGCAGTTCGAACACGAGCTGATCTCGCGGTAGCGGTTCTGCCCCGGTAGCCACACTTCGAAATCGTAGGTCTTCGCGGAGGCGAATCCCACGTCGGCGCTACACAGCGACATCACGCGATACGGCAGTTCGAGTTCGTCGAGAAGCGCCGCCGCATCCGCCGCCAAACGTTCGAGCGCCTCGAACGACCGTTCCGGGTCGGCGAGCCAGATGAGTTCCACTTTTTCGAACTGATGCTGCCGGATCAACCCACGTGTATCTTGCCCCGCCGCGCCGGCTTCCTTACGGAAACACGGCGAATACGCGGTGTACCGAAGTGGTAACGCTTCGGTCAAGATCTCGCCCGAACGCATCGCGACGAGCGGCACCTCCGACGTCGGAATCATGAACAGATCGGCGTCACGGTCGACGAACATCGCGTCCGCGAACTTCGTGAGTTGGCCCGTCGACCACATCGTCGTGCGCGACACGAGATAGGGCGGTACGATCTCCTCGTACCCGCGCTCGGCCGCGCGCGCGAGAAAGAACGATGCGAGCGCGCGCGACAAGCGTGCGCCCGCACCGCGCAAGATCGAGAATCGGCTGCCAGACAATTTCGCCGCGCGTTCGAAGTCGATGATGCCGAGCGCCTCGCCGATCTCCCAGTGCGGCTTCGGTTCGAATGGGAAGTCGCGCGGCGCGCCTTCCGTGCGAACGAGGACGTTGTCGTCCTCGCCGGCGCCGTCGGGGACGGAGTCGTCGAGCAGGTTCGGAACGTCCGCGAGCAACGCGTCGATCCGTTGCTCGAGTGCCGGAACGGATGCGGCGGCGTCGGCGATCCTCGCATCGAGTGCCGCGATTTCCGGGCGTAAACGCTGCGCTTCGGCGGCGCGATCCGCCGCCTTCGCGATGCGCGCGGTCAGCGCGTTCTTTTCTGCCTTGAGCGTTTCGGCCGCCGTCCGCGCCGCCCGCAACTCGCCGTCGACCGCGACGACGTCGTCGACGAAGGCGGCGCCCGTCGCGCGGCGGGCGGCGATGCGGCGCACGCGTTCGGGGTCGCGGCGCAGGAGCGCAAGGTCTAGCATCGGTCCTTGTCTATTACGGAAGAAGAGCGCCCGTAAAGGCGCCTTCGTCCAGCACGTGAGAAACGATACTCGCCATTATGCAGGATTCAGCCGTGGTCCTACCCTCGCCGTTCGCCGACGGTTCGCGTCTCGGCGGCTTCGACGTCGAGCGTTTGCTCGCGCCGGAACAGGCCATCGTCGCGTACTTCGCGCGCGCGACGATCCGGCCGCCGGGCGTCGAACGCGTCGCGCTCGATGCGGCGTTCTCTCGCGTGCTCGCGAGCGACGCCGTCGCCCGCGACGATCATCCGTCGCACCGCCGTTCGACGATGGACGGCTTCGCGGTCGCGAGCGCCGACGGCGTCGCGCCGCGGACGATCGCGGGCGAGGTCGTGATGGGATCGCCGCCGCCGCGGGCGATCGAACGCGGCGAAGCGATGCGCGTCCCGACGGGCGGCGCGATTCCCGACGGTGCCGACGCCGTCGTTCCGCAAGAAGATGCGACGGTTGACGGCGACCGCATGACGCCGCACGAAGCGGGCGCACCGGGCGAGTTCGTCACGGCGCGCGCGGAAGACATCGCCGCGGGCGAGACCGTCCTCTCCGCCGGGCGTCGCATCGGCGGTCCGGAACTCGGCGTGCTCGCGACGCTCGGCATCGCGGAGGTCGACGTCTTCCGGCGGCCGCGCGTCGGCATCGTTTCGACGGGCGACGAACTCGTCGACCCGGGCACGTGCCCCGAGATCGGGCAGGTGCGCGATTCGAACCGCTACGCGATCGCGGGCGCGCTCGCGGCGTTCGGCGCCGAGCCCGTCCAGTTGCCGCGCGCCGCGGACACGCCCGAGGCGTTGCGCGCGGTGCTCGCGAGCGGCCTCGCGACGTGCGACGCCGTCGTGACGACGGGCGGATCGTCCGTCGGCACGCGCGATCTCGTCCCACACGCCGTCGCCGAGTTCGGCGCGCCGGGCGCCATCGTGCACGGGCTGCGCGTGAAGCCCGGCAAGCCGACGTTGCTCGCGGCCGTCGGCGGCAAGCCCGTCATCGGGTTGCCCGGCAATCCGGCGTCGTCGCTCATGATTCTCGAGGCGATCGTCCGGCCGATCGTCGCGGCGCTCGTCGGCGAACGCGGCGCTCGCGCGACGGTGGTCACCGCCATCGCGGAAGCGCCGTTCGCCGGTCGCAAAGGATGGACGTGGTTCGTTCCGGCGCGGCTCGTGACGCGCGGCGCGACCGTGTACGCGCGCCCGCTCGCGATCCGCAGCGCGCAGACGAGTTTGCTCGCGCGCGCCGGCGGTTACGCGACGCTCGACGAGGACGGCGCGACGATCGCCGCCGGCGACACCGTACGCATCACGCTGTTCTCATGCGGCGGCGCGCCGATCGAGGCGGCATGATGCGCGGGGCCGTCGCGATCGCCGTCCTCGCCGTCCTCACCGCATGTTCGAAGAGCGACGTCGACAGCACGCAGAACGCGGTCGCGAGCGCCGTGCCGAAGCTCGCGAACGTCGCCGGGATCGCGGCGCGCATCGAAGCCCGTTTCGTGCAGATCGATCCGGCATCGGCGCTGCACGTCTCGATCGCGGTGAACGGCGGCGACGTCCGTTTGGGCGGTAAGGTGCGCACCGAGGATATCGGCAAGCGTTTCGTCGCACAAGCGAACGGCGTCACCGGCGTGACGCACGTCTCGTCGACGATCACGATCGACAAGTCGTTACCGAATGCGAAGGACGGCATCGCGGACTATGCCTTGGAAGGCAAGATCCGGGCGAAGCTCGTCGAGCAAGCCGGTGTGAACGGTCTCTCGATCGTCGTGACGGCGCGTGGCGGTGCCGTCACGCTCGCCGGGAACGTCTCGTCGAAGGACGTGGCCGACACGCTGACCGCGACGGCGAAGGCCGTGAGCGGCGTGAAGACCGTCGAAAGCAAGCTCGTGGTCCGCGAGTGAGCGGCAATCGGCTCGCGCCCGTCGTCGCCGCGTTGCCTACGACGCGCCCGTTCGTCGGGCCCGAGGAACTCGCACGGCGCGTCGGCCGGGCGACGCTCGTCCGCCTCGGCGCGAACGAGAGCGCATTCGGGCCGCCGCCGCGCGCGCTCGAGGCGATGCACGCCTCGCTCGCGCGGACGAACTGGTACGGCGATCCCGAATCGAGCGACTTGCGAGCCCTGCTCGCGCGCCGGCACGGATGCACGCCCGCCAACATCGCGGTCGCCGCGGGCATCGACGATCTCCTCGGCCTCGCCGTGCGCGCGCACCTCGCGCCGGGCGACGTGTCCGTCATGGCGCTCGGAACGTATCCGACGTACACGTATCACGTCGTCGGGTACGGCGCGCGCGCCGAGACGGTGCCGTATCGCAGCGACGGCTCGATTCCGCTCGAGCTGCTCGCGGAGCGCGCCCACGCCTCCGGCGCGCGCATGGTCTATCTCGCGAATCCCGACAATCCGAGCGGCTCGTTCGTGCGGCGCGACGCCGTCGCCGCGTTTCTCGACGCGTTACCGGCCGGGGTGACGATCGTGCTCGACGAGGCCTACGCCGACTTCGTCGAGCCGGGCGAAGCGCTCGCCGACGCGGAGGCGTTCGCCGACCCGCGCGTGGTGCGCATGCGCACGTTCTCGAAGGCGTACGGCCTCGCGGGCGCGCGCATCGCGTACGCGCTCGCGGCCGAAGAAACGATCGCGGCGTTCGGCAAGATCCGCCTCCAATACGGCGTCTCGCGAACCGCGCAAATCGGTGCGCTCGTCGCGCTCGAGGAGTCCGATTTTCTGACGGGCGTCGTCGCCGACGTCGCGCGCGGACGCGCGGACTACGCGGCGCTCGGCGCGCGATTCGGCCTCGCCACGCTTCCGTCGCACACGAATTTCGTCTGCTTCGATCTCGGTTCGCGCGAGCGCGCGGAAGCGATGGTCGACGCGTTGCTCGAGCGTGGCATCTTCGTGCGCAAGCCCGCCGCGCCGCCGCTCGACGGCCACATCCGCGTCACGGTCGGAACCGAAGCCGAACGCGCCGCGTTCGCCGAGGCCTTCGAGGACGCGCTCGCGCCGTGAGGTTCGCGGTCATCTCGGACGTCCACGCAAATCTCGAGTCGCTCGAAGCCGTCCTCGCGCGCGTGCCGCCGAGCGATGCGGTGCTCTGTCTCGGCGACATCGTCGGATACGGCCCGAATCCGAACGAATGCCTCGCGCTCGTGCGCGAACGCGCGACGGCGACGGTCCTCGGCAATCACGACGTCGCCGCCGTCGACGGTTTCGGGATCGAATTCTTCAACGACGCCGCGCGCACGGCCATCGAATGGACGCGCGGTGCGATCGATGCGGATCACGTCGCGTGGCTCGACGGCCTGTCGTACGAACTGCGCACGGACGACTACCTGATGGTGCACGGCGCGCCCGTGGAGTATTTTACGTACATCTTGAACAAGCGCACGGCGGCCCAAGCCTTCGCCGCGACGGACGCGCCGCTCGTCTTCGTCGGTCACACGCACCTCGCGGACTACTACGCGCTCGCGCCGGACGGTTCGATCGCGCACGCGCACCGGCAGCACGGCGGCACGCTCGAACTCGAACCCGGCGTGCGCTACATCGTCAACGCGGGCAGCGTCGGGCAGCCGCGCGACCTCAACCCGGACGCGTCGTTCGCGACGTACGATTCGGACGCGCGCACGATCGTGTGGGAACGGGTGCCGTACGCGTTCGCGCGCACCCAGGCGAAGATCGAGGCCGCGCACCTTCCCGCGAGTCTCGCGCGCCGGCTCGAGCTCGGGCGATGAAGCGCCTCACGACGGTGCTGCGCTGCGCGGTCGCCGCATCCGCGATCGGCCTGCTCTCGGTGCCGGCGTCGGGCGCCGTCGTCCGGGCCGCGGCGGCGCCGCGCAACGATTACGCGCGTGCCGATTTCTCGAGCGCGCTGGCGCGCGGCTTGCAGCATTTCTACGGTTCGGAGTTCGTCGCGGCGGAGAACGACTTCTCGCACGCGCTCGCGATCGTGCCGGACAACACGCTCGCGATCGCGTTTCTCGACGCCGCGTCCGCCGAGCGGCAGGGCGATCTCGACACGTTGACCGACGCGCAGGAGGACGCCGCGACGGCGCATCCGAGTTACGTCGCGCACGTGCGGCTCGGTTTCTCGTATCTCTTCGAGTCGCTGACGGGACGCGATCGCAAGCTCGACGCGCGCGAAGAGTTCGACGCGGCGGTCGCGCTCGATCCCGCCGCGCCCGCGGCGCACGTCGGTCTCGGCATCATGCGCTTCGACGAGCGTTCCGCCAATCGCGCGAAGGCGGAGTTTCTCGCCGCGCTCGGCGCGGATCCGAACGACGTGCTCGCGCGCGAGTACCTGGGGCAGCTCTATCAAACCGATCTGCGGGATCCGCAGCGCGGTCTGCAATACGTGATCGACGTGCCGAACCTCGTGCCGCACTACGCGGACATCCAATTTCACATCGGGTCGCTCTTGGCCGATCTCCACCAGAACGACGCCGCGCTCGCGTATCTCGATCGCGGTGTCGCGCTCGACCGCAATCGCGTCGGCGAGGCCGGGCGGCACGGCTACACGCTCATCGCGCGCATCGACATCGACGAGCGGCGCTTCGCCGACGCGAAGAAGGCGCTCGACGCCGCGATCGCGGCCGACGTCGACACGATCTACGCACGCGCGCTTCTCGCGCGCATCGAATCGGGCGCCTACGCCAGCCCCAAGCCGGGCGGCGCGCCGTGAGCGCGGTTCCGCCGCCGATCGACGACGGACGCTGCATCGGGTGCGGCAAGCTGTCGACGATCGGGTTGAAGATGGAGTTCGCGATCGAGCCGGACCTCTCGGTCGAGAGCCGCATCCGCGTCGGTCCGGATTTCGCGGGGTGGCAGGGCGTGGTTCACGGCGGCGTGGTCGCGCTGTTGCTCGACGAGGCGATGGCGTACGCGGCCGCCGCGCACGGCGTGCTCGGCATGACGGGCGACCTGAAGATGCGATTCCGCCGGTCGGTGCCGGTCGACGCGGCGCTCGTCGTGCGCGCCCGGGTCGCGTGGCGGCGGCGCGACGTCCTCGGCATCACGGCGCGCGTCGAGGCCGAGGACAGGACGTTGCTCGCCTCGGGCGACGGCAGTTTCGTCAAGCGCGGCGAGGTCGAACCCGGCGCCTTTGGGGAATCTCGCTTCCGTGCCCGCGCATAAGAGTTCGCCGACGGCCGTCGCGGTCGCGAAGCGTCCACCCGCTCCCACGCCGACGATCGAGAACCGCCGGGCGCGCTTCGAATACGAGTGGCTCGAGCAGTTCGAGGCGGGCATCGTGCTGACGGGTACCGAGATCAAGAGCATCCGCACGGGACAGATCAGTATCGGCGAAGCGTACGCCCGCATCCGGGACGGCGAATTGTGGCTGCTCTCGATGTACGTCCCTCCCTATAAAGAAGGCAGCTTTTCGAACGTCGATCCGAACCGGCCGCGCAAACTGCTCGTGCACAAGAAAGACATCGACCGGCTCTCGGGGCGCGTCTCCGAGAAAGGGCTCACGCTGATCCCCGTGCGGCTCTACTTCAAGCGCGGCATCGTCAAGATCTCGATCGCCCTCGCGCGCGGCAAGAAGACGTGGGACAAGCGCCGCGACGAGAAGGACCGCGACGTCGCGCGCGAACTCGCGCGGGCCGTGCGGCGGTGACGGCGGCATGAGGGGCGCGCGACCGCTCGCGTCGCTCGAGGACGCCTTCGACGTGACGCTCGGCAGCGGCGAGGTCGTGCTGGCGGCGACGTCCGGCGGTCGCGACAGCGCCGCGCTCGCGAGCCTGCTCGCCGGCACGGCGCGGCGCTACGGCGCGACCGTCGTGCTCGCGCACGTCAATCACGCGACGCGTTCGAACGCGTGGCAGGACGAAGCGGTCGTTCTCGCGCTCGGCGCCGCGCTCGGCGTCCGTGCGACCGCCGTCTCGCTGCCGCCGGGCTCGAACGCCGAGGCGCGTCTGCGCGACGAGCGCTACGCCGCACTCGCAACGCTCGCGCGGCGGAACGGCGCGACCCGGATCTTCACGGCGCACCACGTTCGCGATCAGGCGGAGACGGTGTTGCTCGCGCTGCTGCGCGGCACCGGTCCGGGCGGCCTCGCCGGGATGCCGGCGAACCGGCCGCTCGCGCCGGACGTCGTGCTCGAACGGCCGTTGCTGCGGGTCGAGCCCGAACGGCTCGCCGCCTACGCCGCCGCCCGGCACCTTCCGTATGCGATCGACCCGGGGAACGCGGACCCGGCCTACCGGCGGAGCGCGCTGCGCTCGGCGCTCGCCGACCTCCGTCGCTCGTTTCCGCATCTCGACGAGGCCGTCGCGCGGTGCGCCGCGATCGTCCGCGACGAACGCGACGACGCCCCGCGTGCGAGCATCCGCGCGGAGCTCCGGGCGGCGCTCGCCGCGAGCGCGGGCACGCGCGACGTGCCCTTCGAGCGGCTCGACGCGGCGGCGGCCGCGATCGAAGGCGAGCGTCCCGGGCGGCATTTCTTGCGTCGCGGCGTCGAACTCATCGTATCGCGGGAAGCGTGAGCGTCACGGCGCACGGCATCGCGGCGATCGAGTTCGACGAGGCCGCCATCGCACGGGCCGTGCGGCGACTCGCGGACGACCTCGTTCGGGATCTCGCGGGTGAACCGTTCGTCCTGGTCGGGGTGTTGAAAGGAGCGTTGTTCTTCACGGCGGATCTAGCCCGCGCGCTTCCGACGGACGTCGACGCAACGATCGATTTCATCGCCGTCTCGAGCTACGGCAAAGCGGACCGTTCGAGCGGTGAGGTCCGGCTTCTCAAGGATACGACCGAGAGTGTCGAGGGTAAGAACGTAGTCATCGTAGAGGACATCGTCGACAATGGTCTGACCTTGCAGTACCTGCAGAGGCTGCTCGCCGGGCGCAATCCCGCCTCGCTGCGGTCGTGCGTCCTCCTCGACAAACCCTACCGTCGCCGCACGGACGTCCGCGTCGACTACGTGGGCCTCACGGCACCGGATACGTTCATCGTAGGTTACGGCCTCGATTATCAAGAAAAATATAGAAATCTCCCCTACCTCGCGCGGCTCCACGACTGGGCCTTCGCGGGCGAGGGGCGGGAATAGGATAGCAAACTACGTTGGGCAAGCACGTACGATCCATCGTCATCGTCGTTTTCATCTTCATCGCCGTCATCTTTCTCGTGGACAAGCTGGTGCTCAACCAGCCTCCGGTCGCGAAACTGGCGTACTCCGATTTCTACGCAGCGGTCGAAGACGGTAACGTCAAGAGCGTCACGATCTCGAACCACGACATCGCGGGCCAGCTCAACCATGCGATCCCGTCCATCGGCGGTACGGATCTGCGCTTCACGACGTCGGCTCCGGACGATCCGACGCTCGTTCCCGATCTCCTCAAGCACAAGGTCGAGATCACGAACGACAACCCGCAGACGACGCCGTTCATCGGCATGCTCGTCCAGCTCGTGCCCTTCGCGTTGATGGCGCTCCTGTTGCTGTTCATCTTGCGCCAGGCGCAGAGCGGCGGGAGCCAAGCGCTCTCGTTCGGCCGGTCGCGCGCGAAGCTGCTTTCCGAGAATCGTCCGAAGGTGACGTTCAACGACGTCGCGGGCATCGAGGAAGCGAAGGAAGAGCTCGGGGAAGTCGTCGAGTTCCTCAAATTCCCGAAGAAGTTCCAAGCGCTCGGCGCGCGCATTCCGAAGGGCGTTCTGCTCCTCGGACCGCCGGGTTCGGGTAAGACGCTCCTCGCGCGTGCGATCGCCGGCGAAGCGGGCGTCCCGTTCTTCTCGATCTCCGGTTCCGATTTCGTCGAGATGTTCGTCGGCGTCGGCGCGAGCCGCGTCCGCGACCTGTTCGAGCAGGCGAAGAAGAGCGCGCCGTGCATCGTGTTCATCGACGAGATCGACGCGGTCGGGCGCCAGCGCGGCGCCGGCCTCGGCGGCGGTCACGACGAGCGCGAGCAGACGCTCAACCAGCTGCTCGTCGAGATGGACGGCTTCGATCAGAACACGGGCGTGATCCTGATCGCCGCGACGAATCGCCCCGACGTGCTCGATCCGGCGCTGTTGCGTCCCGGCCGCTTCGATCGTCAGATCGTCGTCGATCGCGCCGACGTGAAAGGTCGCGAAGCGATCCTCGGCGTGCACGCGAAGAACAAGCCGCTTTCGAAGGAGATCTCGCTCGGCACGCTCGCGAAGCGCACGCCCGGCTTCTCCGGCGCCGATCTCGAGAATCTGCTCAACGAAGCCGCCCTGCTCGCCGCCCGCCGCAACAAGTCGATCATCGAGATGAGCGATTGCGAAGAGGCGATCGATCGCGTCGTCGCGGGTCCGGAGCGTAAGTCGCTCGTGATGTCGCAAAAAGAAAAAGAGAACACGGCGTACCACGAATCGGGCCACGCGATCGTCGGCGGACTGCTGCCGATGGCGGATCCCGTGCACAAGGTCACGATCATTCCGCGCGGCATGGCGCTCGGCATCACCTGGTCGCTGCCCGACGAAGACCGCCATTCGATCACGAAGAACGGCTTGATCGCGCAGATCACGATGGCGCTCTCGGGACGCATCTCCGAAGAGATCAAGTTCGGCGACGTCACGACCGGCGCGTCGAACGATTTCGAGAAGGCGACGGAACTCGCGCGCCGGATG
>CAJCIN010000192.1 GCA_903970385.1 Rhodospirillales bacterium
GTTCTGCGCGGCGTGCGTGCGCGGGAGCCGTTTCGCGAGGAGCGCATCGATCTCACGATCGAGTTTGAAACGAATCCACTCGAGAGCGGAATCGAGGCGTGCCTGGAAAGCGGGCGCGCCGTTCGTACGTATGAAGGTGTCGGGATCCTCGCCGGCCGGAAGTTGAACGATGAACGGGACGCAGCCCACGGCACTCAACACGTCGATGGACTTTTCGGTTGCGGCGACTCCGGCGGCGTCGGCATCGAAACAGACGAAGATGCGCTCCGCGTACTTTCGCAGCTCGGCCGCCTGATCGGGCGTGAACGCCGTGCCGAGCGATGCGACGGCGTTCGTGAACCCGGCTTGGTGCAGCGCGATGCAGTCGAGATAGCCCTCGACGACGATCAGCGCGTCGCTCGCCGACGCGGCTCGTCGCGCGACGTTGAGGGCGTACAGCGCCCGGCCCTTCGTGTACACGGGGGTCGTCGACGTGTTGAGGTACTTCGGTTCCGAATCGTCGAGAGCGCGCCCCCCGAACGCGATCACTTCACCCGTCGTGCTCGCGTACGTCGGAACCATCAGCCGCGCGCGATAGACGTCGTAGAACGTGCCGCGTTCCGCGCTGCGCTTCACGAGCCCGGCGCGCGCGGCGACCTCGGCGTCGACACCGTTCTGCGCGAGCTCGCGCAGCAGCGCGTCCCACGACGCGGGCGCGAAGCCGAGCTTGAACGACTCGATCGTCGCGGCGGTGAGCCCGCGCTTCGCGGCGTACGCCCGCGCGACGTCTCCCTCCGGCGCGAAGCGCAACGTGCGGTGGAAGAACGACGCGGCGATGTCGTTCGCGGCGTAGATCTGCTCTTTCTCGCCGCGGGCGCGCGCGGTCGCGGGATCCTCGTTCTCGACCTCGATCCCGGCGCGCCGCGCGAGCGCGCGCAGCGCCTCGGGAAACGTGAGGCCGTCCTGTTCCATCGCGAACGTGATCACGTCGCCGCCCTTCTGGCAGCCGAAGCACTTCCAAAAGTTGCGATCCGGGTGGACGTGAAACGACGGCGTCTTCTCGCCGTGGAACGGGCACAACCCCACGAGGTCGTTGCCGCGTTTGCGGAGCTGGACGTAGGTTCCGATATAGGCGGCGATATCCGTGCGCGCGAGCACCTCGCGCTTGACGCCGTCGTCGATGCGGGCCACGCGAACGGTTTCGCCGCAGACGGAGCGCCGTCCGCCGCGCTTCGGAGCGACTTTCGAGGAACCGGCAACGCGCTGGCCCAAAATTCGAGACCGTGAGTGAAAAGGCGTTTCGTCGACGATCCGCGTCGGTTCCGATTTTTTACGGTGACTGGCCGTTGCTGAGCGCTCTCGCGAGCGACGTCTCGAAGGCACTCGGCACCTACGCTCGCGGAACGCTCGTCGACGTGGGATGTGGCGCGAAACCGTATCGGGCGCTCGGGACGGGCGTCTCGCGTTGGATCGGCGTCGACGTCGAAGACAACGAAGAGGCCGATCTCCATGGAATCGCCTACGAGCTGCCGATCGAGAACGGGACCGTCGATACGGTTCTCTGCACGCAGGTCCTCGAGCATCTCGAACAGCCCGAGCGCGCGCTCGTTGAGTTTCTCCGCGTCCTGCGCCCGGGCGGCCATCTCATCTTGACTGCGCCGCAATATTGGTCGCTCCACGAAGAACCGCGCGATTTCTTTCGCTACACCTCGATCGGACTGACGTATCTGACGAAGTCCGCCGGGTTCGACTTCGTCACGCTCGTGTCGCAGGGCGCGGGCGCGCTCGTTGCAGCGCAAGCATTGAACAACGCAATCTATTGCGCGGGCGATACGTTTCCGTTCGCCCACTTGCGAGCGTTCAAAGCGACGAAGGCGCCGTTTTATCTCGTCAACAACGTCCTCGGATGGCTCGCTTCGTCGATCCTGCGCACGCAACGCGATGTCTTAAACCATCTCATCGTCTGCCGGAAACCGCTCGGAGAACAGCTATCGTAGCCGAAGGCACGACTGTCGCGCTTCCCATCTACAACGAGGAAGCGAACGTCGGCGAATTGCTCGATTTCCTCTTGAAGGAGCCGGGCGTCTCCCGCATCATCGCGGTGGACGACCAGAGCTCCGATCGGTCGTACGCGATCGTCACCGAACGCGCCGGTCGCGACAATCGACTCGTCCTCTTGCAAACCGCTGAACGAAGCGGACAACTCGCCGCTTGGAAGATCGCGGCCGAACACGCGGAGACCGAAGACATCGTTTTCATCGACGCGGACTCTCGCCCGGCACCCGGCGCGATCTCGCGTTTGGCTTCGACGCTTAGCGCGAACCGGGCGCTCGCCGTCGTGAGCGGACGCGTGGAGCCGGACGCCGAGTCGGCGCGCTGGCCCGCCGCGCGCTTTCGCGCGTCGATCCTCCACCGCGTGCGGTCGTTGCAACATCCGAAGGAAACGATCATCGGGCGCTTCTTCGCGATCAGGCGTCACTGGTTTTTGGCTACTGCGGACCGGTCCGACATCATCGCGAACGACGCGTTTCTCGGCGCATCGGCTCGGCGCCAGAACCTCGCGACCGAATACGTGTCCGGTGCCGTTACTCGCTACTGCGAGGCGCAATCGACCTATGATTTCGCGGCGCAACGTCAACGCGCCGACGCCGGGTATCGTCAGCTGCGCGAACTCGGCATACTCCGGTCGTCGGACGAACCGAAACTCATCGAATACCTGGGCTGTTTCGCCTCGGCCGCGCTTCGCGACCCGTTCGGTGCGTTCGCGTGGGCGAGGGAACAGCTCAAAGCGCGTAAGCTGAGCGCTTACCGTCAATCCGGTAAGGACGAAGGCGCGTGGGAAATCCAAGCGACGACGAAACGCACGCTCGAGTAACGAGCCCGCTCACGGTACGCCTCTGGTGCCGGTACGACCCGAGTGAAGCCGGCGGCATCGAGGCGTTCGTCCGCGAGCTATGTCCACGCGTGCGCGCGCTGCGGCCGTCATGGGAAGTGCGGATTACCTATGCGTTCTCGAAGCCGAACCGCATCGAACGCATTCCGCTTCTCGGCGACTTGATCGCGGCGATCATCCTCACGAGCCGCTCACGAACGAGCGACGTGGTTCTCGTCAACGGCGCTGAATATGCATGGCCGCGAGCAGCGCCGTCCGGCGCGCGGAGGCGGACGATCGTCGTTTGGCACGGCACGCGAGCCGCGGAAATTCCGACGCTCGTACCCAAGATGTCGTTCGCCGTGCGCGTGTATCGAGCGCTCGAGATTGCATTGCAGCGCGTCGCTTTGGCGTTTCCCCGGCAAGTCGCCGTCGGTAACAACGTTCCAAAAGAACTACAAGCGATTTACCACCGCGGCGCCGATGCGCGTGTCATCGTCAATGGCGCGCCCGATGTTCCACCGCTCGAGCGGACGGCGGACGAAGCGACCGTCTTGTGGATCGGCACGAGTCCGTATAAAAAAGGACTGGACATGGCGGTAGCGGCGTGCTCCATCGCGCGAGAGCGCTTACCCGCTCTGCGTTTACGCATCGTCGGACTCACGGCGGAAGATGCGGCGGTGCCGAACGAATCATGGATCGACGCGGTCGGACGCTTACCGCAAAGCGCGATGCGCGCGGAGTATGCGCAAGCGACGCTCTTGCTCGCGACCACGCGCTACGAAGCGTGCAGTATGGCGATTCTCGAGGCGCTAGCTCTCGGCGTACCGATCGTCGGCTCGCCGACGATCGCCTGGATGCTCGGCGCAGCGGGCTCCGCCGTCTCGTCATTCGATGCAGCGACGTTCGCGTCTGCGATTACGGCAATCATCGAGCGAACACCGGACGCCGATGCGATTTCGGAGCGCGCGCGGCAGCGGGCAGGCGATTTCTCGTGGTCGCGCGCGGCGCGCGACTATGTCGAAGTCGTGGAAGCGTTAACGTAAAGCCGGGCGGTCGGCGGACGCATCGCCGACGCGCGACGCATTACCGGAGACCTCTCCGAGCGATCCCACGGAGCGGCGCCTCCGCGAGCGAATGCCCCAGCCGCTGTCGCCGATCGGTTCGAAGACGGCGCGCCATGGTTGCGAAAGGCGAATCGTTTCGAGGGTGCGTTGGGCCGTGCGTTCCCAAGAGAAGCGCATCGACCATTCGAGCGCGGCGAGCGCCATACGATTTCGCATCGTCGCGTCGCGCAACAGGTCATGGAGCCTACGCGCAAACTCGAGGTCCGACTGGGCGAGAAACCCCGTCGTACCGCTCAAGATGCAATCGCGAAGCCCGTTGACATCGTACGCGACGGCCGGCGTGCCGCAAGCGGCCGCCTCGACGACCACGATACCCCAGCCCTCGAGTTGTGACGGCATCCCGAACACCCACGCCTCTTGCATCAGTCGGACCTTCACCGCGTCGTCGACGCGGCCGAGGAACTCGACGTCGCGAAGCCCGCGCGCCGCCGTCTCGCGCCGAAGGAA
>CAJCIN010000193.1 GCA_903970385.1 Rhodospirillales bacterium
GCGTTGCTCGGCGAACGGGCGCTGCGCGTCTACCTGCAATTGCCGGTCGAGTCGCTCGTCGAACGCTTGAAGCGTTCGCGCACGATCCGCCCGCTCGTCGGCGAGCGCCCGACGCTCGAGCGCGTCCGCGCGTTACTCGAACCGCGCGAGCCGATCTACCTCGAGAGCGATATCGTCGTGCGCGGGCCGCGCCGCTCGAAACACGCCTTCGCGGTCGAGATCGCGGCGCGCGTCCGCGCGCATGCCGGGGCAGCGGCTTCACCCGAGCGCGGCGAAGGATAGGGCAGCATGACGCGCTTGGACGACCTCGGCTATCCCATCACGATCGATCGCGACGTGACGGCGCACGTCGCGCGCTTCATCCGGGAGCGCGGACGTCCGCGCGCGATCGTCCTCTGCGATCGCAACGTCGCCGCGCTCGCGACGCGCATCGCGCGCGCGATCGGGCCAAAGACGACGGTCCTGCCGTTCGCGCTCGGCGAGCGGCGCAAGACGCTGCGCACGGTCGAAACGGTGTGCGAGGCGCTCGCGAACGCGGGTGCCGACCGCACGACGTATCTCGTCGGCGTCGGCGGCGGCGTCGCGGGCGATCTCTTCGGTTTCGTCGCCGCGACGTACATGCGCGGCGTGCCGTTCGTCAACGTCGCGACCTCGCTCGTCGCGATGGTCGATGCGTCCGTCGGCGGCAAGACCGGCGTCGATCTGCGCGCGGGCAAGAACCTCGCGGGCGCGTTTCGCGACCCGGTCGCGGTGTTCTGCGCGGTGGACGCGCTCGCGACGCTCGAGGACAGGCACCTGCGCGAAGGTCTCGCGGAACTCGTCAAACACGGCATCATCGAAGGCGACGAGACGTTCGACGCGCTCGAGACGCTCGCGCCGCATCCGCTGCGAAAATGGCCGTGGGAGACGGTCGTCGCCGACTCGTTACGCATCAAGGCGATGATCGTCTCGGACGACAAATACGAGGCCGGCGCGCGCGAGATCCTCAATCTCGGGCACACGTTCGGCCACGCGATCGAACGCGTCTCGAACTTCCGGACGACGCACGGCGACGCCGTCAGCATCGGACTGCGTGCGGCCGGGCTGCTCGCGATGCGCACGGGCCGTTTTTCACCGGAAGAACACTTGCGCGTGCTCTCGCTCCTGACGTTGCTGCGACTTCCGCTCGTCGCACCGTCGCACGACGTCGACGCGTTGATCGCGGCGATGACGAACGACAAGAAGACGCGGTCCGGAACGCTGCGCTTCGTGTTGCCGCGAACGATCGGCGACGTGGAGTTCGGCGTGATCGTGCCCGCGCGCAGCCTGCGCACGGTGCTCGGCCGCGTGGGCTCGCCGCCCGGAGCGGCCGAGCTGCGATAACGATCGCCGCGCCCGCTCCCGCGACGCGTCTGGTCGTCGACGTCTTCGTGCAGCAGCGTACCGCGCGCGTCGAACGGCCGCTCACGTACGCCGTGCCGGCCGGCATGTCGCTCGCGGTCGGCGACGTCGTGCGCGTTCCGCTCGGCCCGCGCGAGCTCTACGGGTTCGCGATCGGCGATCCGCGCGAGGCGATCGCACCGTCCGGCACGCGCGACGTCGTCGAGCGCGTCGCGGGACCGCGCGCGTTCGACGGGAGCGGCCTCGCCCTCGCACGCTGGATCGCGGAACGCTATTGCTGTTCGCTCGGCGAGGCGCTCGGCGCCGTCACGTTCGCCGCCGCGATACCGCGCGTCGTCGACACGTTCGCCGTCGTCGGCAACTACGAGCCCGCCCGCTTTCCGGCGGTACCGCCCCGCTTCGGGCGGTTGATCGCGTCGGATTTCTCCGACGGCTTCTCGCTCGACGCGCTGCTCCGGCATCCCGAAGCGCGGCGCGCGGGCGACCGGCGATCGCTGCTCGCCGCGATCGGTGCGTTGCAACGCGGCGGGGTTCTCGAACGGCGCCGTACGTTCGCCGCGCCGCGCGTGTCGGAGGCGCGCGAGACGTACCTGCATGCGACCGATGCGCGCGTGCGCGGGCCGCGCGTCGGTGCGCTCGTGCGCCTCGCGGCGGAGTCGGGCGGTTTGCGCCGGCGCGACGCGCTGCTCGCGGGCTTTTCCCACGCGATCGTCGCGCGCGCGATTCGCGAGGGCGCGCTACGCGAGACGACCGAACGTGCGGAACGCGCGCGTTCGACCGCCGCGCGCGACGACGGCGCGTTCGTCGCAACGGACGAGCAGCGCCGCGCGATCGATGCGCTCGTGGCGTCCGTCGAGGCCGGCCGTTTCGCGGAGGCGCTCGTGCACGGCATCACGGGGAGCGGCAAGACGTTCGTGTATATCCGCGCGATCGCCGAAACGATCGCGCGCGGCGGCCGCGCGATCGTGCTCGTGCCCGAGATCTCGCTCACGCCGCAGACCGCGCGCCGTTTCGAAGCGGTCTTCGGCGACCGCGTCGCGGTGTTGCATTCGGGCCTTTCGGAGCGCGAACGTTTCGACGGTTGGCATGCCGCGGCGCGCGGCGAGATCGACGTCGTCGTCGGCGCCCGGAGCGCGCTCTTCGCGCCGCTTCCGGACGTCCGGCTCGTCGTCGTCGACGAGGCGCACGAACGCAGCTACAAACAGGATACGGTGCCGCGGTACGATGCGATCGACGTCGCACGGGAGAAGATGCGGCTCGCACGCGGCACGCTCGTGCTCGGCAGCGCGACGCCGCCGCTCGACGCGTATCGCCGGGCGCGCGCGGGAGAGATCGCGCATCTGCGACTCGACCGGCGCGCGACCGCGTTGCCGCTGCCGGCGGTACACGTCGTCGATCTCGCCGCGGAATTCGAACGCGGCAACAAACGGATCTTCAGCACGCGACTCGTCGAGGCGCTCGGCGAGCGGCTCGACCGCGGCGAGAAGAGCGTCTTGTTCGTCAATCGCCGCGGGAGCGCGAGCTTCATGCTCTGCCGCGCGTGCGGCGCCGTTCCCGAGTGCGCGCGCTGTTCGCTCTCGCTCACGGTGCACGGCGGCGAAGGCCTCCTGCGCTGTCACACCTGCGACGCGCAACGGCCGATTCCGGAGCGCTGTCCCGCGTGCGGCGGCGGTCCGATCCGCGCGTTCGGCGTCGGCACGGAACGCGTCGTCGAGACGGTCGGCGCGCTGTTCCCGGCGGCGCGCGTCGTGCGCATGGACTCCGACACCACGACCCGCGTCGGCGATCACGCGCGACTGCTCGACGAATTCGCGACGCGCGGCGACGTACTCGTCGGCACCCAGATGGTCGCGAAGGGCCTCGACTTTCCGACCGTCACGCTCGTCGGCGTCGTCGCCGCCGACATCGGTCTCCACGTGCCCGACTTCCGCGCGTCCGAGCGAACGTTCGATCTCGTGACGCAGGTCGCGGGTCGCAGCGGCCGCGCGCTGCCGGGCGAAGCGATCGTGCAGACGTACGCGCCCGAGCATCCTGCGATCGCGTTCGCCGCGCGGCACGACTACGACGGCTTCGCGGCGAAAGAACTGGCGCAGCGACGCGAACTCGACTATCCGCCGTACGCGGAGTTGATCTATCTCGGCGCGATCGGACGATCGAAGGCCGCGGTCGAAACCGCGGCCGCCCGCTACGCGGAACTGCTCGCGCGTCTTCCCGCGGTCGAGGTGCTCGGCCCGGCGCCGTACCCGATCGCTCGCGTGAACGACGAATGGCGGTATCGCATCGTCGTCAAAGCGGTCGACGCAGCCGGGGCGCGGACGTACGTGCGGGAGACGCTCGTTCCACTCGCCGCCGCGGATCGCGGCGTCCGCCTCGCGGTGAACGTGGACCCGTGAGCGGGAGCTAGCGGCCGGGGCTCTCGATCGCGCTGCTCGCGTTCATCGTGTTGCCGGCCTTCGTGAGGGAGCCGCTCGAGTCGTTTCCGAGCACCAGCAACGCGCCGATCGCGACCATCGCGACCAGCCCGAGAATCAGGCCGTACTCAAGAACTCCTTGACCCGAACGATCGCGCCAGAACCTCACACGGCTACTATACCTCATTCACCTTGGAATCCCATGGGGCGGACGGCCGACTGTGCGGCCGGGCAGGGCGAGCGTGCGCGAAGGGTCGCTCCGCCAAACGTCGCATGGCTTCCGAGATGGATGAAAGACCTCGCGGAGACGAGCCCGTTCCCGCAAGCGGCCCCGCCGCGGATCCGCTCGATCCGCTCGGGATCGGCAAGGCGAGCCTCGGCGTGTGGCAGGCGCTGGCGGCTCGACCGGACGCGTTCGTCCAGACGCAGATGAAGCTCGCGACGGCCTGGATGAGCGTCGCGCAAGCCTCGACGACGCCGCCGGATGCTCCGAAGGCGCCGCCGCTCATCGAGCCGGCGCGCAACGACTCACGCTTCAAACATCCGGCGTGGA
Source organism: Rhodospirillales bacterium (assembly GCA_903970385.1). Lineage (GTDB taxonomy): Bacteria > Vulcanimicrobiota > Vulcanimicrobiia > Vulcanimicrobiales > Vulcanimicrobiaceae > Palsa-1515. The sequence continues at coordinate 4,345 of CAJCIN010000193.1, forward strand.
CGGAAAACCCCACGCTCGACGCGCTCAAGCAAGGCTATCTGCTCGCGACGCAGGCGATGCTCGAGACGATCGAACGGGCGCCCGGAATCGACGACGAGACCCGCGGCCGCGTCGCGTTCTTCGCGAAGCAGTTTTGCGACGCGATGAGCCCGACGAACGTGCCGTTCATGAATCCGGCCGTCGTCGAGGAGACGCTGCGCAGCGGCGGTCGCAATTTCCAGCGCGGCGCCGAGAACGTGCTCGACGACATCCGCGACAACGACGGCCGGCCCGCACTCGTCGACAAGTCGGCCTTCACGGTCGGCACGAACGTCGCGACGTCGAAGGGCGACGTCGTCTTCCGCAACGAGCTCATCGAGGTCATCCAGTACGCCGCGACGACGGAGACGGTGCACGCGACGCCGCTCTTGATCGTGCCGCCGTGGATCAACAAGTTCTACATCCTCGATCTCCAGCCGGCGAACAGCTTGATCAAGTACGCGACGGACGGCGGCATTCAAACGTTCGTCGTCTCGTGGCGCAACCCGGACGCCTCGCTCGCGCACCTCGGCTTCGAGGATTATCTCCACCTCGGTCCGCTCGCCGCGGCCGACGCCGTGCGCACGATCGCGTCGTCGCCGAGCGTCAATCAGATCGGCTACTGCATCGGCGGCACGTTGACCGCGATGGAACTCGCGTATCTCGCGAAGACCGACCCGTCGCTCGTCGGTGCCGTCACGTTTTTCGCGGCGCTCACCGACTTCACGGACGCGGGCGATATCAAACATTTCATCGGCCCCGAAGCGCGCGCGTTCACCCGGGAACGCGTCGACCGGAACGGCGTGCTCGACGCGTCCGACATGGCCGACACGTTCAACATGCTGCGTTCGAACGATCTGATCTGGAACGTCGCGATCAACCGCTACCTTCTCGGTCGCGACGCTCCGGCGTTCGATTTGCTGTATTGGAATAGCGACGCGACGCGGTTGCCCGCGAAGATGCATCGCGAGTATCTCGAGAACATGTACGCGCGCAACGCGCTCGCGCGCGGCGAACTCTCGGTCGCGGGAACGCGCGTCGACTTACGCGACGTGAAGAACGACGTGTATACGGTCGCCTCGCGCGAAGACCATATCGCTCCCTGGCGTTCGGTCTATCGGATGACGCAGCTCTTTTCCGGAGACACGCGGTTCCGGCTCGGGCACTCGGGCCACATCGCGGGCATCATCAACGCACCCGGAGCCGGCAAGGGAAAGTATTGGGCTAGCGACGTCAACGCGCCGGATCCCGAGGCGTGGCTCGCGGCGGCGGAAGAGCGGAGCGGCTCGTGGTGGCCGGATTGGCTCGACTGGTTACGCGAACGCTCGGGCGAGCGCGTCGCCGCGCCGGCCGCGACCGGATCGGCGGCCTATCCGCCGCTCGCCGCGGCTCCCGGCACGTACGTTCTCGAGAAGTCGTGAGGAGGAGGGCTACTTTTTCGCGGTCGAGCGCTTGCGGTTGCCGCGCGACGCCGCGGGCGAATTCGCGGCCGCGAGGTTGGCGGCGGCGGTCACTTTGATCGCTTTCGCGAGGCGCGATTTCTTACGGGCGGCTTTGTTCGGGTGAATGATGCCCTTCTGGGCGGCCTTGTCGAGCTGACTCTCGACTGCCGGCGCGGCCGCCATCTCGGCACCGTTCTTCGCCTTCTTGAACAGGGTCTTCAGACGCGTCTTCACGCTCCGGTTGCGCAGTTCGCGCTTCTCGGATTGACGGACCCACTTTTCGGCGGCTTTGATGTTCGGCAACGAGGAACTCCAGTTGGGACGGCAAGCGAAGCGCCGGAAATCGGGCGTCCGGCACGCGCGGCATTGTATCACAGGCGAACGGACGCGTAAAGCGAGCATGATCGACCTGACCACGGCGGCGGTTGCCGACCTGCGATTCGGAGCCGCGCCCCTGCCCGAGCCGTTCCCGGGTTACGATCCGGCGGGCGACGCGCGCGCGCTCGTCGCCGGGAACGGACCGTTCGGCGCGGTCGCGCCCGTGCCCGGTCGCCGCTTTCGCGGCTCGGCCGCATCCGGGCAGCGTTTCTTCGTCGACGTTCCCGACGCGTGGAACGGGAGGCTCGCCGTGTGCGGGACGCCCGCGACGCGCAGCGAGCACGCGAACGACGCGATCTTCGGCGACTATCTGCTCGCGCACGGCTACGCGTACGCGGCGAGTAACAAAGGCATTCCGTTCAACGCGTATGCCGTCGCCGCAACGGCCGATCCGCTCGCGTACCCCGTCCCATTCGCGCTCGGCGATGCGCCGCCCGGAACCACCTCATTCCGGTTCGGCGCGCTCGAGCCCGAGATCGTCCCCGTCTCCGCGTGGCACGACGACTACGCGCGTCTCGTCCGGACGGCCGCGGAGATCGTTCGCGATGCGACGGGCAGCGCGCCCCGCCGCACCTACGCGCTCGGGCTCTCGATCGGGGGCGGCCAGGTGCGCTGGTTGCTCGAGCGCCATCCGGAACTCGCCGACGGCGGCGTCGAATGGGCGGCGGTGCACTGGAACGTCGAGCACGCGTTCGTCCGGTATCTCCCGGCGTTCCTCACCGCGATGCCGGCGTACGTCGCCTCCGCGTATCGCGACGACGCGCTCCGCGACGCGATCGTGCGCGCCGGATTCCCGGACGATCGCCTGCAAGACGGCGTGCTCCGGTCGCTTTGGGACGCCCACTACTCGACCGTGCCGCCGTTCTACAACGACCTGACGACGTTCGCGTTCTCCGCACTCCTCGATCCGGCGACGCCGCCGCCCGCGACCCTCGCGGCTCGGGCCGCGTACGTCCCGTCCGCCGCGGCGGAAGCGGCGATCCGCGACGTGGCCCAGACGGGCGAACTCGAACGCCCGCTCGTCGCGATCGCGGGCGATGCGGACGTCTTCATCACGCCGCAGCACAACTTCGATCCCTACGTCGCGGCGGTCGCCGCCGCCGGTCGCGGCGCCCGGTATTGGCCGTTCGAAGTCGTCGGCGGCACGCACGTCGACGCGTTCGCGACGCTCGGCTGGGGCCTCCAACCGCAGTTGCCGTTCGCGCGCCGCGCGTTCGAGATGCTCGTCGACATCGTGGAGAACGACGCGCGGCCCGCGGGAGCCGGCACGAAGCGCACGGTCTCCGCACCGGACGAGCTGGGTTAGCGGTCGAGGATCGCGACGTAGCTCGTGTAGCGCGACGCCGCGATCGTTCCGTCGTCGACGGCGCTCCTGACGCGGCAGCCCGGCTCGTGTCGGTGCGTGCAATCCGCGAAACGGCACGTCTGCAGGTACGGCGCGAATTCGACGAAGCCGAGCGCGATCTCGCCCGGGGTGCAATCGCGGACCTCGAACTCGCCGACGCCGGGACTGTCGATCACGAAACCGCCCGCAGGAAAGCGATGCAACCGGCCGGCGGTCGTCGTCTGTTTCCCGCGGCCGATCTTGCTGACGTCGCCGACGTCGGCGTCGCCGCCGAGCGCCGCGAACAGCGAGCTCTTGCCGACGCCGGATTGGCCGATGAGCAGCGTCTGCCGGCCGGCGAGTTGATCGCGGATCGCGTCGATGCCCGTGCCCGCCTTCGGATTGACCGCAAGCGCGACGTATCCGATGCGACGGTACCGCGCGAGCACCGTGGCGACCTCGGCCTCCGGAACGAGATCGGCCTTCGTGAAGACGAGCCGCGCCTCGATGTCGTGGATCGCGGCGAAGGCGAGCAGCTCGTCGATCATCGCGTCGTGCAGCGACGGACGTGCGAATGCCGCGACGATGCCGATGCCGTCGACGTTCGCGGCCATCGTCTTGGTGCGCCCTCGCGCGGTGCGACGCTCGAGCGAGAACGTGCGCGGTTCGCGCCGCTCGATCACGACGCGGTCGGCATCGAGCGGCAGCGCAACGACGAGGTCGCCCGGCACGAGCATGCGCCGGTCGACGCTCTTCCGCAGCGACGCCAAGAGCAGCACGTCGTCGTCCTCGAACGCGATCCAGGCGGCGTTGCGGCCGACGCTCACGACGCGTGCGAGCCGCTCGCCGCTGCTGCGCGCATGAGTCATCCGCTCGAACGTGTAAAGATTCGTAGACCTCGGATTCGCAAGGACGTCTCTTGGAATTGTCTGCCAGCGTACGCTTCGCAGGCGCGCTTGCCGCGAGCGAGCGCGCCGTCGTGACGCGCACCTTACGTTCGGCCGGGGCGACCGTGACATCCTGGAACGATGCGGGCGACCGCACCTATGCGCTGCTCGCGATCGCACCGTCCGCGACGGAACGCACGATCGCGGCCGCCGTTCCGGGGGCGAGCGTCGCCGTCCCCGCGCGCGCGGTGCTGCGCGTGACGCCGACCGCCGCGCGGATGGATGCCGTCGCGGACGCCCTCACCGGCGCCGCCGCGCCGCGCGGCATCGTCGCGAGCGCACGCGAAGCGGACGCCGTGATCGTCGAGGTCGATCTCGAGGTGACGCCGCTCGCCGCGATCGTGGCACGCGTCGACGTCGAGACGCGCGGCGACGCGCGCCGGATCGACCTCGTGTTGCCGCTCGCGGACGACGCGCTCGCGCGCTTCGCGGGAGCGCTGCTCGCGGACCCCGCGATCGATGCGTCGCGCATGATCGAAACGCATCTCGAGCCGCTGCTCGCGCGCGGTCGCACGTGAGCCTGCCCGCGTTTCCGTTCGCGCTGCCCGACGTCTCGTTCGGCATCAGCGATCTCGTCGACATCGCCGCGACCTCCCTGCTCGTGTACTATCTGCTGCTCCTGATCCGCGGAACGCGCGCCGTACCGATCCTCTTCGGCATCGCCGTGCTCGCGGGTCTGCTCGGCCTCGCGAACGTGTTCCATCTCCTCGTTCTCGCGACGATCTTGCAGTTCGCCCTCGTCGGAACGGCCGTCACCGTACCCATCGTCTTCCAGCCGGAGTTGCGGCGCCTGCTCGAGCAACTCGGGCGCGGCGGATTGATCGCACGCCCGCAAGCGACGGAAGACGCGAGCACGCTCGAAGAGACGGTGACCGTCCTCGCGCATGCGGCGTCGATCCTCTCGCGCAATCGCGTCGGCGCGCTCGTGGCGATCGAGGGCGCGACCGGGTTGCGCGAGTTCGTCGAGAGCGGCACGCGACTCGACGCGCGCCTCTCCGTCGAATTGTTGCTCTCGATCTTTACGCGGACGTCGCCGCTGCACGACGGCGCGGCCGTCGTGCGCGGGAACGAAATCGAAGCGGCGGGCTGCTTCCTGCCGCTCTCCGACAACGTGCTCACGGAAAGCCATCTCGGCACGCGCCATCGCGCGGCGATCGGTCTCTCCGAGCAGACGGACGCGGTCGTGCTCGTCATCTCCGAGCAGACGGGTGCGATCTCGATCGCGCGCACGGGTAAACTCTCGCGCGAACTCGGTGACGAGGTGCGCCTGCGCAGCGTCCTGCTCTCGTGTTGCCGCGCATCGCGCGGCGGCCGCCCGCAGGGTGCGCCGTCGCTGCGCACGCGGCTCTCGCGCCGGTTCGGCGGCCGCGATCGCGCGTCGCGCGGGAATTACGCGCCGCGTGCTTGACCGGATCCGGAACAATTCGGGACTGAAGTTCCTGTCGTTCGTCATCGCCGTGGCCGGCTGGGCGTACCTGCGCCTCACGCCGAACCCGGTGATCGCGGCACGTTTCGTTCAGACGCTCACCGTCCCGATCGCGACCACGGGTCTCCCCGCCGACGAGATCGCACGCATCGCGGACCGGCAAGCCGTCGTCGTCATCGACGTCCCGCGCGGCGGCGTCGCGGTCGAGCCGCGCGAGGTGCGCGCGGTCCTCGACCTCGCAGGACGCGGCCCGGGCGTCTACAACGTCTCGCTCGCCGTGATCGCACCGAAATTTTCGATCAAATCGCTCTCGCCCGCATCCGTGACGCTCGACGTCGAGCGCATCGAGCAACGCTCCGTGCCCGTGTCGGTGCACTACACCGGCAACGTGCGCGGGAGCATCGTGGTCGCGGAGGCGCGCGTCGAACCGAGCTTCGCGATCATGCGCGCGCCGACGAGCGACCTCGAGCACGTCTCGCGCGTGCAGGTGGACGTGCCGTTTCCGAGCGCGCCCGCATCGTTCGACGCGATGCTGCGCCCGATCGCCGCGGACGAACACGGCGCCGAGATCCCGGCGGTCGGGATCGCGCCGAACCTCCTGCGCGTCCGCGCGAAGTTCGTGACGACGAACGTGACGACGAAGACGGCGCGATGAGTTTGTTCGGCACCGACGGCGTGCGGGGCGTCGCGAACGCGGAGTTGACGCCGGAGCTCGCGTTTCGCATCGGGCGCGCGGGCGCCGCGGTCCTCACGGCGGGCGCGTCGCGCGAGCGGCCCATCCTCATCGGCCGCGACACGCGTCTCTCCGGCACGATGCTCGAGGCCGCGGTCGCCGCCGGCATCGCGTCGACCGGCCGCGATGCCGTCGCGCTCGACGTGGTGCCGACGCCCGGCGTCGCGCTCGTCACCGCGCTCACGGGTGCCGCCGCGGGCGTCATGATCAGCGCGTCGCACAATCCGATCGCCGACAACGGCATCAAGTTCTTCGGTCCGGACGGATTCAAGTTGAGCGACGCTCAGGAAGCGGCGATCGAGGCGGGGCTCTCCGAGCCGGACGCGCTTCCGCGTCCGATCGAGCGCGGCGTCGGCATCGTGCGCCGCGATCCGGCGCTCGCGGACCGCTACCTCGCGGCGCTCGCGAGCGGCGAGGCCGACCTCTCCGCGCTCACGCTCGTCGTCGATGCCGCGTACGGTGCCGCGTATGCGATCGGCCCGCGGGCGCTCCGCGAACTCGGCGCCGACGTCCACGCGATCAACGCAGAGGACGACGGCGCTCGCATCAACGTCGCCTGCGGCTCGACGGATCTTTCGGGGCTCGCGGCGCGCGTGCGCGACCTCGCGCGCGAACGCCCCGCGGCGCACGTGCTCGGCGTCGCGTTCGACGGCGACGCCGATCGCGCGCTCTTCGTGGACGAGGCGGGCGACGTCGTCGACGGCGACCGCGTGATGCTCGTGCTCGCGCGGGAGAAGAAGCGGCGCGGGACGCTCGCGAACGACACGGTCGTCGGAACGGTGATGAGCAACATCGGGCTCGAGCGCGCGCTCGGCGCGGAAGGCATCGCGCTCGAGCGCGCGTCCGTCGGCGATCGCTACGTGCTCGCGCAGATGCGCGCGCGCGGCCATCGGTTCGGCGGAGAACAATCGGGCCACGTGATCGACCTCGACCGCAACGCGACGGGCGACGGTCCCGGCACGGCGATCGCGCTCTTCTCGATCGTCGCACGCAGCGGCCGGACCCTGCGCGATCTCGCGGCGGCGCTGCGCGTCGCGCCGCAGATCCTCGTCAACGTGCGCACGCACGACAAAGCCGTCTTGGGAGCGCGCGACGTGGTCGCCGCGATCGAACGCGCCGAACGCGAACTCGGCGCGGACGGCCGCATCCTCGTTCGGCCGTCCGGCACGGAGCCGCTGATCCGCGTGATGGTCGAGGGAGACGACCGCGCGCGGATCGATGCGCTCGCCCACGACGTGGCGGAGTCGCTCCGCGCGGCGGCGCGATAACCGCTCGTCAAAGCGGAACCCACGGGTGGTAGAGAGCATCGAACGGACATGAGTCGTCTACGAGCGGCGCGATGCGTCGCGTCCTTCGCCGCGTCGCTTTCCGCTTTCGGAGCGGCGACGGTGTTCTCGGGTCCGCTGCCGGCCGCGGGCGAAACGTCGCCGCCCTTGCACGTCGCCGTCGATGCGACGCGCGCGGCGCAAAAAATCTTTCACGTTCGCGAGTCGATGCCCGCGGCGCCGGGTGCGTTCACGTTCGTCTATCCGGAGTGGATC